>JAQBNT010000157.1 GCA_028288445.1 Hymenobacter sp.
GAGTTCAAGGCCCTCACCGGCCAGGACCACCCCAAAACGGCCATCGTGTACGAATACCCGCAGGCCGAGGGCGACCCGTATTACCCCATTCCGATGCCGGAAAACGCCGAGCTGTACAACAAGTACAAGAAGCTGGCCGATGAGACACCGGGTGTACACTTCGTAGGTCGCCTCGCTACCTATAAGTACTACAACATGGACCAGGTAGTGGCCCAGGCGCTGACGCTGTATAAGAAGCTGACGGAGAAGGAAAACGCCAGCAAGCCGGTGCTTCCCGCCATTTCGGGCAGCACTTCATTGGTAGAGAAACTGATTAGTCGCTCGCCGAAGCAGGAGTAGCTGTAGCACGGACTCGCAGAGTCCGCGCCACACCAAAAAGCCCCGCCAATTTGGCGGGGCTTTTCGTTTTGGGACGGTTTTAGCGGAAGGCTGCGTAAATTTGAGGTGCGCCAACGCGCTTATTCGCTAAAAGACTACCTAATGTTAGATTTTCTCGGCAAAACCATCGCCAAGCTTTTTGGCTCCAAAGCAGAAAAGGACCTCAAGGATGTTGTGCCTTATGTGGCCCTCATTAATGCCGAATATGCCAAACTGGCTGGCCTGACCGATGACCAGTTGCGCGAGCAAACCGATGCCGTGCGCGCCCGCATTGCCGAGCGCCTCGCCGGCCTCGATGGGCAGATTGGCGGGTTGCACCAGCAAATCGACACGCAGCTGCAGCTGGATGTGGCGCAGAAGGAGGTTTTGTTCGAGCAAATTGACGCTTTAGAAAAGCAGCGCAACAAAGACCTTGAAGCCGTGCTGATGGAGGTGCTGCCCACCGCCTTCGCCATTGTGAAGGAAACGGCCCGCCGCTACAAGGAAAACGGCCAGCTGGTGGTGACGGCTAACGCCCGCGACCGCGAGTACGCCGCCACCCACGCCAACGTGACTTTTGATGGCGACAAAGCCATCTGGAGCAACAAGTGGCTGGCCGCCGGGGCCGAAATCGTCTGGGACATGGTGCACTACGATGTGCAGCTGATTGGCGGCATTGTGCTGCACCAGGGCAAAATCGCCGAAATGGCCACCGGTGAGGGCAAAACGCTGGTTTCGACCCTTCCCTCGTTCCTCAATGCGCTGTCGAAGCGCGGGGTGCACCTGGTTACCGTCAACGATTACCTCGCCAAGCGTGACTCCGAATGGAACGCGCCGCTGTTCGAGTTCCACGGCATCACCGTGGATTGCATCGATAAGCACCAGCCCAACACGCCGGAGCGCCGCGCGGCCTATCAGGCCGACATCACCTACGGCACCAACAACGAAGTCGGATTCGACTACCTGCGCGACAACATGGCGCGCGACCCCGAGGAGCTTGTGCAGCGCAAGCACCACTTCGCGATGGTCGACGAAGTGGACTCCGTGCTGATTGACGATGCGCGGACGCCGCTCATCATCTCCGGCCCGGTGCCCCGCGGCGACGTGCACGAGTTCTATCAGCTCAAGCCGCGCATCCAGCGCCTGGTGGACGAGCAGAAGAAAGTGGTGCAAGCCTACTTGGTGGAAGCCCGCAAGCAGATTGCGGCCGGCAAAACCGGCGTGGAAGCCGGCGACAAAAACGGTGAAGGCGGCCTGATGCTGTTCCGCGCCCATCGCGGCCTGCCTAAGAGCAAGCCCCTCATCAAGTTCCTGTCTGAGCCTGGCATTCGCGCGGTTCTGCAAGCCACCGAAAACCACTACTTGGCCGACAACTCGCGCCAGATGCCCAAGGCCGATGAGCCGCTGTTCTTCACGATTGACGAGAAGAACAACCAGATTGAGCTGACCGAAAAAGGCCTGGATTTGATTACAGCGCAGGGCGAAGACCCGCAGCTGTTTATCATGCCCGACATCGGAATGGCCATTGCCGACATCGAGAAAAATACCGCGCTTTCGGCTGAGGAGAAGCTGCATCAGAAGGACAAGCTGATGAGCGACTACAACGAGAAATCGGAACGCGTTCACACCGTGAACCAGCTGCTGAAAGCCTACACGCTGTTTGAGAAGGATGACCAGTACATCCTGACCGACGACGGCAAGGTGAAAATCGTGGACGAGCAAACCGGCCGCGTAATGGAAGGCCGCCGCTACTCCGATGGTCTGCACCAGGCCATCGAGGCCAAGGAAAACGTGCGCGTGGAAGACGCGACGCAGACCTACGCCACGGTGACGCTGCAGAACTACTTCCGCATGTACCATAAGCTGTGCGGCATGACCGGCACGGCCGAAACCGAAGCCGGCGAGTTCTGGGAAATCTACAAGCTCGACGTGGTGGTGATTCCCACCAACCGGGTGATTTCGCGCAAAGACTCCGACGACCAGGTGTACAAAACGGTGCGCGAGAAATACAACGCCGTGGCCCTGGAAATCCAGAAGCTGGTAGAAGCCGGCCGCCCCGTGCTGGTGGGTACCACGAGCGTGGAAATTTCCGAGCTGATGTCGCGCATGCTGAAATTGCGTGGCATTCAGCACCAAGTACTGAACGCCAAGCAGAACCAGCGCGAGGCCGAGATTGTGGCCGCCGCCGGCTACCCCGGCACCGTGACCATCGCCACCAACATGGCCGGCCGCGGTACCGACATTAAGCTGCGCGAGACTTCCAAAGAATCGGGTGGACTGGCCATCATCGGTACGGAGCGCCACGAGTCGCGTCGGGTAGACCGCCAGCTGCGGGGCCGCGCCGGCCGCCAGGGCGACCCGGGTACTTCGCAGTTCTTCGTGAGCTTGGAGGATAACCTGATGCGCCTGTTCGGCTCCGACCGGATTGCGAAGCTGATGGACCGCATGGGCATGGAAGAGGGCGAGGTTATCCAGCACTCGATGATTACCAACTCCATCGAGCGCGCTCAGAAGAAGGTGGAGGAAAACAACTTCGGCACGCGGAAGCGCCTGCTGGAGTACGACGACGTGATGAACGCCCAGCGCGAAGTGGTGTACAAGCGCCGCCGCAATGCCCTGCACGGCGACCGCATGGAAGTTGATATCCTCAACATGATTTACGACGTGAGCGAGGACATCGCCGCCGGCCACAAAATCACGGGCGATTTCGAGGATTTCAAGCTGAACGTCATCAAGGTGTTCGGCTACGATACCTACCTCACGGCGCAGGACCTCACATCGCTGCAAGTGGCGGCTCTGACGCAGAAGCTGTACGACGAGGCCCTGGGTTACTTCCAGAGCAAGAATGAGCACATTGCTTCTAACTCGCTGCCGCTGGTGAACGACTTGCTCAGCAACGGCGCGCCCTACGAGAACATCGCGGTTCCCTTCACCGATGGCAAGAAGCAGGTGCAGGCCATTGCCAATCTCAAGCGTGCCCAGGCCACCGGCGGCCACGACATCCTCCGCCAGATGGAAAAGGTGGTGGTGCTGTCCGTCATCGACACGGCCTGGACCCAGCACCTGCGCCAGATGGACGACCTGAAACAGGTGGTGCAAAACGCGGTGTACGAGCAGAAAGACCCGCTGCTGGTGTACAAGTTCGAGAGCTTCGAGCTGTTCAAGCGCATGATTGGCAAGGTGAACGAGGAAACCACGACCTTCCTCTTCCACGCCGACGTGCCGGTGAACACCAGCATGGTGGGCACCAACGAGGAGCAGGACTACTACCTCGAAGACGAGGAGCAGCACACCAACTTCACCGTGGAGCACGAGAGCAACCTCGACTCGCTGGGTGCCGGCCCCGAGGACATGGGCCCCGACTACCAGTCGCCCCAGGCCGCCGAGAAGCAGGTGCCCGTGCGCAGCCAGAAAGTAGCTAACCGCAACGACAAAGTGAACGTGCAGTACATGGACGGCCGCGTGGTGCGCGACGTGAAGTACAAGTCCGTGGAGCAGGACGTGGAAAGCGGCCGCGCCGTGCTGGTAGACTAGCTGCCGGCTTTAGATAATGGAAATGGGAACGCCCCGGCCGGTTGGTCGGGGCGTTTTTGTTACACCGTCATAGCTGCTCATTGGTTACAATGGTACATTGTACTGACATCCACTGATTCTTTCTATGAAACACGTTTCCTTTTTCTCACGCGGCTGGCTGGCCGCGCTGCTGCTGGTGTTGTTTTCGGCCGCGCCGGCCGCTCATGCCCAAGCCCCTGCCTGGCAAACGGCAATGGCCGGTGGCGGCGGACGGATAACCGCCGCTGCCGCCGATGGAGCCGGCAACGTGTACCTGCTTGGCGAGTTCTCCACGAGCGCGTGTACGTTTGGCAGCCTCACCTTTACCAACGGCGACTTCCACTCCCCCGGACCCGAAATGTTCCTGGTAAAATGGAACACCACCACTAACCTCGCCGTCTGGGGAATGCAGAGCCGGGGCATGGGCGGGCAGATTTTGGCCACGGGGCTGGCCGTGGAAGGCACCAACATTTACCTGACCGGGCAGGTGGATGGCGGCCGCGCCTTCGGAGGCACCAACATCGGTGGGGTGAGGGACGCCACTTACCTAGCCAAGGTAACCGATGCTGGCACCAGCGGCAGCTGCGTATGGGTGCAGTACGTAACGCAGCCGTATTATCCTCGCGCGATGGGAGGCTTCCGGGGCACTGCCCTAGCCGTGAGCGGGACGAACGTGTACCTGGCCGGGCGCTTCGGCTACGAATACCTGCCCACAATTACGACCAATTTCGGCACGCTCAGCGTGGCCAGCCTGGGCAAAGAGGATGGCTACGTGGCCAAACTCGTGGATGCCGGCTCCACCGGCAGCTTTGTGTGGGTGAATGCCTTCGGGGGGAGCGGGTTCGACATTGCACAGGCGATAGCCGTGCGCGGTGCCGACGTGTACGTGGGCGGGAAGTTTGAGGGCACGGCCGCCTTCGGCGCCACCACCCTGACCAGCGCGGGCGGGACCGATGGCTTCGTGGCCAAGCTCGTGGACGCGGGCACCACCAGCAGCGTGGCCTGGGCTACCGCCGTGGGCGGCACGGCCACCCACGAAGTGCGGGCGGTGGCGGTGGGCAGCGGCGGCGTGTACGCGGCCGGCCAGTTCAGCGGCACCGTCGGTGCGGGCAGTACCAGCCTGACCAGTGCCGGCGGGGTCGACGGTTTCATGGTCAAGCTGGCCGATACCTCCGGCAGCGTCGGCTGGAGCAAGGCGTTTGGCAGCACGGGCTACGACGAGGCCGTCGGCCTGGCCATGCTGGGTGCCGACGTGTGCCTGGTGGGCAGCTTCAACGGCACGGTTGGCCTGGGCACCACCACCCTCACCAGCGTTGGCGAGTACGACATCGTGGTGGCGAAGCTCACCGACGCGGGCTCCACCGGCGCGTTTGCCTGGGCGCTGCAAGCCGGCAGCCCCTCTTTTGATAGAAGCGCCTGCATCACGGCCACCAGTACCGGGGCCGTGTACATAAGCGGCCAGACTGGGGCCTCTGTCGCCACTACCATCCAGTTTGGCAGCATCCCGGTGCCGGTTCCTGCCAATGGTAGCGTCACATTCCTGGCTTCTCTCACCGATGGTGCCGTCTCAGCCACCAAGTCGCAGGGGGCGCTGGCAGCGTGTAGCCTCTTTCCCAACCCCGCCCACGGCACGGCCACAGTGCGACTGCCACCCGGCACCGGCCCGGCCACCCTCACCCTGCTCGATGCGCTGGGCCGCCCTTTGCGCACCCAAACGGCCGTCCCCAATTCCCAAGCCGACCTCGACCTCACCGGCCTGCCCGCCGGCCTGTATGCCGTGCGGGTGCAGGCCGGCGGCAACACTGCCACGCAGCGGCTGGTGGTGGAGTAGCAGGCCCCGCCGGGTGGCCTTATCTGAGCCTCCGCTCCAACCGGCCGGTTGGGGCGGGGGCGTTTTTGTGCGGGTAGGATTAAACCAGCCGTAGCCGCAGTAGTCAACGGGAATACGCATAACCCCGAATTTCCTGTTTTTATGAAACACCCCTTTACCCTGATGCGCAGCTTGCTGCTAACCGGGCTGCTGCTTGGAAAATCTGGCCTGGAGGCCGCCCACGCTCAGGCCCCCGCCTGGCAAACGGCCACCGCCGTGGCCACGGCCAGCAACGGGGTCTACACCGTGACGGCCAGCGCCCCCGATGCCACCGGCACCAACCTCTACGTGACGGGTTCCTTTACGGGCACCGTGGCCATGGGCGGGGCACTGCTCACCAGTGCCGGGGCCACCGATGTCTTTGTGGGCAAGTGGAACGTGGCCACCCAGCGCTTTGCCTGGGTGCAGCGGGCCGGCGGCCCCAACAACGACCAGGCCCTGGCCCTCACGGTGCGCGGCGCAGTCGTGTTCCTGGCCGGCACGTTTGGCGGGGCGGCCAGCTTTGGCACCGTCGGCCTGACGGCGGCCGGCGCCACCGACGGCTTCGTGGCGAAGCTGGGCGACGCAGGCACCAGCGCCGCCTTCGTGTGGGCGCAAGCCGTGGGCGGCCTCAACGAGGACCGGGCCACGGCGCTCGACGTGAGCGGGGCCAGCGTGTACCTCACCGGCACTTTCCGCAGCCAGACGGCCACGCTGGGCCGCCTCACCCTCACCAACCCCACCGCCGGGGCCACCACGGCCGGCCTGGCCCACATCTTTCTCACCAAGCTCACCGATGCGGGCCCCACGGCTGCCTTTGTGTGGGCGCGGGCCTTTGGCGGCAATGCGGCCGACGATGCCGCCGCCGCCCTGGCCGCGAGTGGCAGCAGCGTGTACCTGGCCGGCGACTACACCGGCAACCTGAACCTGGGCGGCGGCACCACCCTCAGCAGCGCCGGGGGGCGCGATGCCTACGTCCTCAAGTTCACAGACGGCGGCACCAACGCCGCCCTGGCCTGGGCCAAAAGCGCGGGCGGCACCAGTGCCGACCTGGCCCAGGCCCTGGCCGTGAGCGGCACCAGCGTGTACGTGGCCGGGGCGTTCGGCGGCTTCGCCATCTTCGACCTGAATGCCGTGGTGAGCGCCGGCCCGGCCAACGCCTTCGTGGCCAAGCTGACCGATGCCGGCCCCGGCAGCACCTTTACCTGGGTGCAGCAGGCCGGCGGCACCGCCACCGACCTGGCCACCGCCCTGGCCGTGAGCGGCAGCAGCGTGTACGTGGCCGGAGCCTTCACCAGCCCGGCCGCCACCTTCGGCACCATCAGCCTGGCCAACAGCTCGGGGGCCACCGCCCGCACGGCCGACGTCTTTGTGACCCGGCTGACCGACAGCGGCCCGGCCAGCACGTTTGGGTGGGCCCAAAAAGCCGGCGGCCCCGGCCCCGATGCCGCCGCCACCGTGGCCGTGCTGGGCAGCACCCTCTACGTGGGCGGCAGCGCCACGCCGCCGGCCACGTTTGGCAGCCAGGCCATTACGGCGGCAAACACGGCCAGCGTGGGCTTTCTGGCCGCGCTGGCCGCCGGCCCCCTGGCCACGGCCGACGCGGTAGCGCTGGCCGGCCTCAGCCTTAGCCCCAACCCCGCCCACGGCACGGCCACCGTGCAGCTGCCGGCGGGCCTGGGCACCGCCCCGGCCACGCTCACCGTGCTCGATGCCCTGGGCCGGCCGGTGCGCACCCAAACGGCCTCCACCAATGCCCGCGCCGAGATGGACCTGACCGGCCTTGCTCCTGGCCTGTATGCCGTGCGGGTGCAGGCCGGGGGCAGCACCGCCTCCCAGCGGCTGGTGGTGGAGTAGGGGCCACCCCTCGCGGCGCAACGGAACGCCCCGGCCAACCGGCCGGGGCGTTTTGGTGGTTAGAAGGCCGCCATAGGATAAGCGTGTATATTTACGACATCCTCTGAGTCAGAGCTTTTACCTTTCCACTTTTACCCTGTTCTTATGAAAAACCTTTCCTCATTGATGCGTGGGTGGCCCCTGGCCGTAGCGCTGCTGCTGGCCGGGCCGGGGGCCGCGGCCCAGGCCCCCGCCTGGCAAAATGCCGTGAGCGGCAGCACCAGCCACAACCAGGACGCATACGTGCTGGGAACCGTGGCCGATGCCAGCGGCAGCGTGTACCTGGTGGGCGCCTTCAGCGGCACCGTCAGCCTGGGCAGTGCCACGCTCACCAGCGCGGGCGTGCAGGACGGGTTTGTGGCGAAGTGGAGCCCGGCGGCCAATGATTTTGTGTGGGCCAAGCAATTGGGCGGGGCCTACGACGACGTGGCCACGGCCGTGGCCCTGAGCGGCAGCAGCATCTACGTGACGGGGAGCTTCCGTAGCCAGGCCGCCGTCTTCGGCGCAACTACCTTGGCCAGTGCTGGCGTTGAAGACCTGTTTGTGACCAAGCTGACCGATGCCGGCTCCTCGGCCGCCTTCGACTGGACGCAGCGGGTGGGCGGTTCTTCGTCCGAAGCCGGCGAGGCCATTGCCGTGAGCGGCCCCAACGTGTACGTGGCCGGGTACTACGTCGATGCCACCTTTGGCACCACCACGCTGCCCGTGGGCAGCCCGGGCAATATGTTTGTGGCCAAGCTGGCCGACGCCGGCCCCACCAGCGCCTTTGTGTGGGCCAAGGCGGCCGGCAGCTACACCAGCTACAACTCCGTGCATGCCCTGGCCGTGAGCGGCCCCAATGTGTACCTGGCGGGCTTCTTCAGCGGCACGGCCACCTTCGGTGCCACCACCCTCACCAGCGCCGGCAGCTACGACGCCGTGGTGGCCAAGCTGGTGGATGCCGGCCCCACGGCCGACTTTGCCTGGGCCCAGCGGGCGGGCGGCCCCGGCGAAGACCGGGCCCGCGCCATTGGCGTGCAGGGCCCCAACGTGTACATAGCCGGCAGCTTCGAGGGCAGCGCCGCCACCTTCGGCCCCACCACGCTGGCCAGCGCGGGCCGGGCCGATGCCTTTGTGGCCAAGCTGACGGATGCCGGCTCCACGGGCAGCTTTGGCTGGGTGCAGCAGGCGGGCGGGGCCGATGCCGACTATGCGTATGGCCTGGCCGTGGCCGGGCCCAACGTGTGCGTGGTGGGCGAGTTTGCCAGCCGAACGGCCGCTTTCGGGCCAGCCACCCTGGCCATCACCTCGCCCACCGCCTTTGGCACCGACCTGTTTGTGAGCAAGCTCACCGACGCGGGGGCCACCGGCCGCTTTGCCTGGACGCAGCAGGCCGGCGGCCCAAACCACACCCTGGGCCATGCCATTGCCCTGGCTCCCGGCGGGGTGGTCTACGTGGGGAGCGGCGTGCAGCCGCCGGCAGCCTTCGGAGCCTGGCCCGTGGGCGGCCTCACGGGCACCACGGTGGTGGCCTTGTCCTCCCTCACC
This sequence comes from Hymenobacter sp., assembly GCA_028288445.1. Lineage (GTDB taxonomy): Bacteria > Bacteroidota > Bacteroidia > Cytophagales > Hymenobacteraceae > Hymenobacter. The sequence goes on from JAQBNT010000157.1 coordinate 9,182, forward strand.
GACGCCACCCTCACCGCCACCGCCACCGCTACGGGGCTGGCTAGCCTTAGCCTGTTTCCCAGCCCCGCCCACGGCACGGCCACCGTGCAGCTGCCCGCCGTGCCCGGCGCGGCCCCGGCCACGCTCACCGTGCTCGATGCCCTGGGCCGGCCGGTGCGCACCCTCAGTACGCCCACCAATGCCCGCGCTGTGCTCGACCTGACCGGCCTCGCGCCCGGCCTCTACGCCGTGCGGGTACAGGCCGGCGGCAGCACGGCCACCCGACGCCTGGTGGTGGAGTAGGGGACCTGCTTCGCCGCGTAGTGGAACGCTCCGGCCAACCGGCCGGGGCGTCCCGGCTTATTCTTATATACTGTACCTGTAATGTACATTTGCCCCGTGCCCGGTGGATTGTCCGGCCGGGCTCAACTCCTTTCCTTTTGCTGTATGATTAACACGCTACGCGGGGCCGTGGGCCGATTGCTGCTTGCCCTCCTTTTGCTGGCCGCGCCCCGGGTCTGGGCGCAGTCGCCGGTCTGGCAGATGGCTATGACGATGGGAGGCAATACGTCGCAGGTGAATGCCACCGCTACGGATGGCGCGGGGAATGTCTACATAGCCGGAGCTTTCACCGGGACGGTCAATTTTGGCGGCATCAGCCTCACAAGCCAGGGGCCTAATTTCGATGCTTTTGTGGCCAAGTGGAGCCCGGCCAGCTACGGGTTTGTATGGGCGCAGCGAGCCGGTGGCACGGGCACGGAAATGGCGAACGGGGTAGCCGTTGAGGGCAATGGCGTGTACATAGTAGGGGAGTTTAGCAGCACCCCGGCGGCTTTTGGAAGTACCCTGCTCACCAATTCCGGTACCACCCCCATGTACCCGCAATCGGACATCTTCGTGGCCAAGCTGGTGGATGCCGGCACCAGCGCCAGCTTCGCCTGGGCACAAGGCATTGGCAGCAGCCAGTACGGTCGCGACGCAGGCAACGCCATTGTGGCCAGCGGAACGAGTGTCTACATCGCCGGTACCGTAGGTCCGGCGGCCAGGTTTGGTACGCTTGCTCTTGCAGGGGGGAGCACCATGTTTGTTGCCAAGCTGACGGATGCCGGCAGCAGCAGTACTTTTAGTTGGGTGCAGCCCGCCGGCGGGGGCGATGCGGAAGACAACGCCACCGCGCTGGCGCTGAATGGGAACAACTTATACGTGGCCGGCTACTTCTACAACGGAGCAACTTTTGGAAGCATTGCCCTCACCAGCACCAGCAGTTGCCGGCCCTGCAGGTACCGGGATATGTTCGTAGCCAAGCTGGTTGACGGCGGCACTACCCCGAGCTTTGGGTGGGCGGAGCGGACTCCCGGGGAGGCCACGGCCCTGGATGTGGACGGCTCCAACGTGTATGTAGCCGGAGTATTCAATGGCACGACCACCTTTGGCGGCACGGTCCTGACTTCCAATGGCACCTCCCAGGACATCTTCGTCGCCAAGCTCAGCGACCTGGGCAGTAGCGTCAGCTTCGGATGGGCCCAACGAGCGGGCAGTAGTTACCTGGACTGGGTAACGGGGATAAAGGCCAAGGTGGGCAGTGTGTACATCACGGGGTTTTTTGGAGACGATATTGTCCTGGGCAATACCACCCTGGTAAGTGCCGGGGGGCGGGAAGTATACGTGGCGAAGCTGACCGATGCAGGCGCTACCAGCAATTTTGTCTGGGCCCAGCGCGCCGGCAACGTCGGTACGGAACAGGGAAGTGCTCTGGCGCTGGCCGGCAGTAAAATCTACGTCGGCGGGTATACGCTCAGTAGAACCATCGATTTTAGTGGCAGCCTGCTGACAAATACCGGCCCGGCGGGTTATCAGGTGGGGTTCTTCGCTTCGCTGAATGATATTATTCTGTCCACTACTCCCTCGGCAAGCACCCGGCAATTCGGCTTATTTCCCAATCCGGCCCATGCCAGCACCATCGTCGAGCTGCCGGCCCTGGCCCCCCTGGCCGGCCCGGTCAAGCTTGTCCTTACCGATGCGCTGGGCCGCACCGCCCGCACCGAATGGGTGAACCTGCCCGCCACGGGCCTGCGGCACGACCTCGACCTGACCGGCCTCGCGCCCGGCCTTTACGCCGTGCGGGTGTAGGCCGGCGGCAGCAGCACCACCCAGCGGCTGGTGGTAGAATAACGGAAAGGAACCCCTTTGGCCTTGTCCGCCATCGGGGAAACGCTGTCCGCCTTCCCGGACAGCGTTTCCCCGATGGCG
>JAQBNT010000174.1 GCA_028288445.1 Hymenobacter sp.
AAACCATTGGGCAGGCCTCGCGCATCAGCGGCATCTCGCCGGCCGATGTGTCGGTACTGATGGTGTATCTGGGCCGTTAGGCCGTCTTACAGAACGTCATGCTGAGCTTGCCGAAGCATCTTTACCGCAAGAGTAGATAATTACTTACCCGGTAAAGATGCTTCGGCAAGCTCAGCATGACGTTCTTTTTCGTTAGAAACAGCCCTGCCCGTTCCTGCTAAAATCTTGCGAACTTTGCCGGACTACCAAATACGCTGCGCTGCATCTGTGCCGGCCGGCTCTTGCCTTTAGAAGTATCCGTGTCCTACGAACGTTTAGACAATTGCCCGGTTTGCGGCAAAACCGATTTTAAGAATAAGCTGGTGGTGGAAGACCGTACGGTGAGCCACGAAAGCTTCGCCATCGTGCAGTGCGTGGCGTGCAGCTTTCAGTTCACCAACCCACGGCCGAACGAGGCTGAGATTGGCAAATATTACGAGTCCGACGCCTACGTATCGCACAACAGCGCGGCCCAGGGTTTCGTGAACCAAGCTTACAAGGTGGCCCGTTTTTTCACCATGCGCCGCAAGGTGGGCTTGCTGAACAAGCTGGCTCCGCGCCGGGGCAAACTGCTGGATTACGGCTGCGGCACGGGCCATTTTCTGGCGGCGGCCAAGTCGGCCAGGTGGCAGGTGGCCGGCTTGGAGCCCAATCCCCGCGCCCGCGCCGAAGCCAGCCAGCGCCTCGGCCAGCCAATAGGGCAGGAGAGCCTGGCCCAGTTTCAGCCCGGCACGTTTGACGCGATTACGCTCTGGCACGTGTTGGAGCACATTCACACCCTGAATGAGACGCTGGCCCAATTGGTGACGCTGCTGAAGCCGGACGGCATACTCCTCATCGCCGTGCCCAACGTGGAAAGCCTCGACGCCCAGCATTACCGCGAGCTGTGGGCGGCCTACGACGTGCCGCGCCACCTCTACCATTTCGCGCCTAAAACCATGGCCCAGCTGCTCAAAAAGCATAAATTGGCCATTCGCCAAACGCTGCCCATGCCGCTCGATGCCTACTACGTGAGCATGCTCAGCGAGAAGCACAAGGCCGAGCGCGCCGGTGGCCTGCTCACCGTGCTCAAGGCCGGCTACAAGTCCAACGTTTATGCCGAAGAGCACGACGGGCAGTATTCGAGCCTGCTGTACGTGGCCGGGCGGCGCACTCCGGCCGGAGCTTGATGCGGCCGGTGGCACTGTGGCGGCTGATGCTTGCGGCGGGCCTGCTGGCCACCGCCGTCCGTGCCCAGACCGTGCCCGCGCCACTGCCCGATTCCATCAAAAAGTCACCGCCGACCTTTGTGGCTGATACCGTCCGGCGCGTCGTGGTCGTTAGCACCACCGAGCCGACCTCCGAGGTGACGCGCCGCACGGGGCTGCGCATCGGGGCGGCCATTGTTGTTCTTACGCTCACCACGCTGCTGTTGTATAATGTCCGTTCGCGCTGAATTGCTGGCTTTGCTGGCGCTTGTTGCCTTGCTTGAAAGCTGCGCCGCCGTGGCCCCGCCCCTAGGCGGCCCGCGCGACCGCACCCCGCCGCGCCGCATCAGCAGCTCGCCCGACAGCGCGGCCCGCAACGTGAAGCAGCAATTTGTGCGCCTCAATTTCTCAGAGGCCGTCGTGACCAAAGAGTTGAGCAAAAACCTGCTCATCACGCCCCAGCTGCCCGAAGACAACCCCTACAAGCTGCGCGAAGACCGCAACTCTATCACCCTGCTCTTCGATAAGCCGCTCGACCCGAACACCACCTACAGCTTCAACTTCCGGGAAGCCGTGGTGGACATCACCGAGGCGCTGCCGGCCAAAAATGCCTACCTCACCTTCAGCACCGGGGCCGCGCTCGACTCGGGCAAGGTGCGCGGCACGCTTACCGATGTGCTCACGGCGCGGCCCGTGGAGGGCTCCAGCATCGGCCTCTACCGCGAAGGCGACACGCTGGGCGTGCGCAAGGGCCGCCCGTATTACACCGTGCTCACCGACAAAGCCGGGAAATTCAGCCTGAATTTTCTGAAAGTCGGCACCTACAAAATCTACGCCGTGGCCGATAAAAACAACAACGGCCGCTACGACGAAGGCGAGAAAATTGCCTACCTGCCCACGCCCATCACCATAGAGGGCAGCACCGGAAAGGACGTCCCTCTGGTGCTCACCCAGCCCGACAAACGCCCCCCGCTAATTACTTCGCGCACCCCTAGCCCCAATCAGCTACGCCTCAGCCTCAGCGAAGGCGTGCGTACGGCCACCCTCGCCGCGCTGGACGGCAAGGCTGTCCCGGTCACCGTGGCCGAGGCCGTGCAGCTGGCCGACCGCGGCCGCTCCGTAGTGCTTTTCAAGACTCCGGAAGTGGGCGATGGCCGCTACGTCCTCACCGCCACCGATAGCACCGGCAACGTAGGCCACGATACGCTGCAAGTCAAATTCCCGGTGCCGGCCGCGGCCAAAAAAGCCCCTGCGCCGTCGCTCTACACCGTGGAAGGCGGCGCCCGCAACGTGTACCCCGAGGGCCAGATAAAATTCCAGTTTTCGGTGCCCGTGCGCATTGCCAAAGACCGGCCGTTTGGCACGCTGGTGGAGGATTCCGTGAAGCGCCGCCCGCTGCGCTTGCCCGCCGACGGCGTGCTCAGCGCCGACCGCACCGAGCTGGCCGTGCGCTTTAATTCCAAAGCTAAAAAACGGCTCGAAATTCTGCTCGACAGCACGGCCATCACCGCCATTACTGCCCAGAACCTGCGCCTGAAGCCCCTGCGCCTCGGCATCAGCGAGCAGGATGTATCGACCAGCCTCTCGGGCACCATCACCACCAAGGAGAAGAGTTTTGAGCTCCAGTTGCTCGACGAGAAGTTTCAGGTGGTGGCCAGCCTGCTTTCGCCCAAGGGCAATTACCTGTTCTCGGACATGGCCCCCGGCACCTACCGCCTGCGCGTACTCATCGACACCGACGGCGACGGCCGCTGGCGCGGCGGTGACCCAAACCTGCTGCTCGTGCCCGAGCCCGTATACCTCGACCCCAAGCCCCAGCAGGTCCGCGCTGGCTTCGACATCGTGGAACCGCTGAAATTTTAATCGCAACGGCCATTCTTCGGGGAGGTGTCAATCTGTCTGGTTTTGAATCAGACACACCCTTACGGCATTTCGGCGTTGCTATTCATATTGGCATTTAGCCCATGGGCTGCACCGAGGCGATGCGTTTTTTGCTCTTTTCCTAACTTGCCCAGGACGTTTCCTCCGGTCTTACTCCGACAGGGAAACCTACCAAAACCCACTAAGCTGTCCACATTAGTGGATAACTTTCCTTCTTTTCCAGTTACTGAGGCTCGTTTTTGTCCTTAATCCACCGCTTTTCCACGGGGTTTTCCACATCGGTTATCGGTCGAGGATAAATTCGGGGATAACCTGGGGGAAACACTCCAGCTACTCGGGGATAAGTGGGGTAGAAGTTTTTTTGGCCGGCAGGCTGTCCGCACAGGGCAAATCGGGCGGGGATAACCGGGGATAACTTTCCCCGGGGAAAACGCCTTCCCACACCGTCGTTTTTCAGGGGATAATAAAAATGTGGAAACATGGTGGACATGTTGAAAATCGGTCCAACATATTATAAACCAATGCATTATTATCCACAATGCCGGTGTATAGCCCGTGGATAAAACGGGTATTACCCCCACGTTATCCCCAGCGTGGATAACCTCCCCGGCTTTTCCACTTATCAACCGACCTAATGAGTGGAAATAAAAAAGGTTTTTAAGAAAAAAATTTAATCAAAATTTAAAAGTGGGGAAAACCCGGATGGGAAATGCTTTTCGGATTTCCTGTTTGGTTTAGCCAAAAGCACTGCGCAAAAAATGGGGAGTCCCGGGCGTTTTGAATTTCAAAAAGCGTCGTTCCGGTTTTGGCGCGAATCCGTATGGGGTATGCACATTGCCCAAAGACCTACCAAACCTTTGATTCAGGTTTCCCCATGCCGTTCGATTACACCCTCGATTTCCATTCCGTCGATTTCCGCCAGCGCCCCGAACTGTACCGCGTGGGGCGGGGCGAGCAGGGCGTGCTGCTGGTGCAGCCCTACAAGGCCGAAATCCTGCCCCACTGGCGCTTCAAAGACGCCGCGGCAGCCACGGAGTCGTCCGAGACGATTTACGGCCTGTTTGAGGCCTATTTGAAGGCCCACGACTTTGTGGGGGCCGACATGGCCCGCAAATTCATCCAGATGGGTTTCACCCGGGCCCGGCGCTACGCCAACCACGCCGGCGGCAAGAAATACGCCGGCCCCGTGCCCGACGATAAAAAAGGCCAGAGCGGCGCTCACGGCCGCGCCGAATTGCCCCGCAATCCCCATCCCGATGTGGATAAGGTGGAAGCCGCCGCCATTTTCAAGCGCAAGTGGGATGAGGCGAAGGCTAACCCGGAATACCTGCGGCAAAAGGAAGCGTTTATTGAGAAATACGGGAAGTAGGGGATAAGTGTGTGGATAAAACCGCCTGTCATCCTGAGCGTAGCGAAGGACCTTATCACGGCTGCTTCGTTTGGGTTTACTGCCAATCGTTTTGATATAATAAGGGCCTTCGCTGCGGTCAGGATGACAGGCGACAACCAGGCATTACGCACCAACAACCAAGCCCCAACCCTACCTTTGCTTACTACCCTTCACCCCAACCCGCATGAGCACCCCCCAACCCTCCAGCATCGAGGAAAACGAAATCATTCTGGGCACCGGCATGGGCCCGCTGCGCTTCGGCGCTACCATGGACGAAGTGCGCACCCTCGTGGGCGAACCCGAGGAAATTGAAGAGTCGGACGACGACGACGACTTCGAGCACCAGGCCTGGAACTACCACGAAGAGGACTACCTGCTATCGCTCTACTTCGACCGCGAAGACGACTTCCGCCTGAGCTGCATCGAAACCGACAACCCCAACATGCGCCTCTACGGCGAGGCCATCTACGGCCTGAGCGTGGACCAGGTGAAGGCCCTCATGGAGCGCCACGGCCAAGCCGCGCCCGAGCTGGAAACCATGGAAGAAGGTGCCATTCGCCTGTCCTACGAGAAGTCGATGATTGACTTATACTTTGAAGAAGGCGAGCTGCAGTTCGTCAACTTCGGCGTGTTCATCAACGACGACATGGAGGTGCAATGGCCCAAGTAGGACTTGATTATCCACATTTCGACTGATTTCAGCTGTGGATAAGTGGATAAGTGAGTGAAAGCGGGGGGCTTATCCTCGTTTTGGGACACTTGACCCAAAATGGGCCAACCCCTAAATTAGTAGCCAATGAAAAAGCCTGTCTCTATGTGAGACAGGCTTTTTTGTGTTTTGGCGGGTTGAACTAATTAGCCCAGCACGGCCCGGAACAAGAGGAACAGTAGGCCCGAGAGCACCATCGTAACCGGTAGGGTGAGCACCCAGGCCAAAGCAATGTTGCGCACCATGCCGGGGTTGATGTTCTTCACGCCGCGGCTGGCCACCATGCTGCCCGCGATGGACGAAGTGAGCACGTGCGTAGTAGAAGCCGGCAAACCGAACTGGGTGCTGACGCCAATCATGGCGGCGGCCACCAGCTCCGACGAGGCCCCCTGGGCGTAGCTCAGATGCTCCTTGCCGATGCGCTCACCGATGGTTTTAACGATGCGCTGCCAGCCAATCATGGTGCCCACGGCCAACGACATGCTCACCATGAGCAGCACCCACCAGGGGGCATAGTCGGTGAAGGTTTTCATTTCCTTGGCGGCCGCGTCGTAGATGTTGCGGTCCTGGGTGCTGAGGCTGACGTTGGGCGAAGCCAGGAGCTTCTTGGCGCGGTTACCGAGCAGCAGCACGTCGCGGCGGATTTCGAAGCGCGTTTGCTGGGGCAGGTCCTTTACGTCGGTTTTGCCGGCAAAAATGCGGTCCAAGTCGGCGGTTTTTTCCTGGATGTCGGCCAAGCTTTTCTGGTCGTTGGGGCTGAGGTCGGCGCGATTTACGCGGCCGATGACGTACTCCACTTTGCCGAGCGACTCGCGCAGGTCGAGCGGGTTTTTGCTTTCATCGAGGGCGAAGCGGAAGGGCACGATGCCAATCAGAATCAGCATGACCAGGCCCACGCCCTTCTGCCCGTCGTTCGAGCCGTGAAAGAAGCTCACCAGCGTACAGGTGGTGATGAGCAGCAGGCGAATCCAGAGGGGCGGGGGCTTACGCTTGTGCGGCTCCTTAAAAATGGCCTTGCTGGGCGCGAAACGCTTAAACAGAAACATCATGCCAATGGTGAGCGCGAAGCCCAGCAGCGGGCCTACCAGCAGGGCAATGCCCGTTTCGCCGGCTTTGGACCAATTTACTGCCGTGCCGCGCGACTCGGGCAGCATGGAGTAGGCAATGCCCACCCCCAGAATGGAGCCGATAAGCGCGTGCGAGCTGGAGGCCGGGATGCCGTAGTACCAAGTGCCCACGTTCCAGATGATGGCGGCCAGAATGAGCGCGCCCACCATGGCAATGCCGTGGTATACGTTGGAGTCGACGAGGCTTTCGACGGGCAGCAGGTAGACGATGCCCATGGCCACGCCGATGCCGCCGGCAAACACGCCGATGAAGTTCCAGAAAGCCGACCAGACGACGGCCACCCAAGGCCGGAGGGCATTGGTGTAAATAACGGTGGCCACGGCGTTAGCCGTGTCGTGGAAGCCATTCACGAACTCGAACGCGCAGGCGGCCAGCAGGCACACGCCGAGGAGCAGAAGTACGTGAGGTTCTAAACCAAACATAAAGAGGGGGTTGGTGGGTATTTAGGTTGAATCATAGGTCAAAGGTAGGGAGGTAGCTCACAGACGCTATGTTACCGAATTGTGATGCGCCCTGCCGTCCTCTTGCGCACAGCCGGGCGCGCCTTCTACGCAGAAGTTTCAGCTTGCGCCGCATCGGCCTACTTTTGTGGGCATGAACCCAGCAATCGAAACCACCCAGCTTAAGGATATTGTGGCCCACGCCAAGGAATACGGCTTCGTATTCCAGTCATCGGAAATTTACGACGGCCTGGCCGCCGTGTACGACTACGGCCCCAACGGCGTGGAGCTGAAAAACAACCTCAAGCGCCTGTGGTGGGAAGCCATGACCCAACTGAACGGCAACGTGGTGGGCATCGACGCCGCCATTTTCATGGACCCGCGCACCTGGGAGGCCAGCGGCCACATCGCCGGCTTCAACGACCCGCTCATCGACAACCTCGACAGCAAAAAGCGCTACCGCGCCGACGTGCTGCTCGAAGAAAAAGCCGCCGAATACGAAAACGCTGGCGACCCCGCCCGTGGCGCTGCCCTCACCGCCGAGATGGGCCGCCTGCTCACGGCCAACGACCTGGCCGGCGTGCGCCAGCTCATCATCGACGAGAAAATCAAGTGCCCCGTATCGGGCACCGGCAACTGGACCGAGGTGCGCCAGTTCAACCTGATGTTCTCCACGCAAGGCTCGGCCGTGGATTCGGACGCGCCGCCCGTGTACCTGCGCCCCGAAACCGCCCAGGGCATTTTTGTGAACTTCCTGAACGTGCAGAAATCGGCCCGCATGAAGATTCCCTTTGGCATTGCGCAAATTGGCAAGGCGTTCCGGAACGAGATTGTGGCCCGTCAGTTCATCTTCCGGATGCGGGAATTCGAGCAGATGGAGATGCAATTTTTCGTGCGCCCCGGCACCGAAGGCGAGTGGTACGACACCTGGAAGGCCTCGCGCCGCAAGTTCCACGAGGCGCTGGGCCTACCGGCTGCCAAGCTCCGTTTCCACGACCACGACAAGCTGGCCCACTACGCCAAGGCGGCCGTGGACATCGAGTACGAATTCCCCTTCGGCTTCAAGGAAATGGAGGGCATCCACTCGCGCGGCGACTTCGACCTGACCCAGCACCAGAACCTGAGCCGCAAAAAGCAGCAGTACTTCGACGCCGACATCGACCCCGCCACCGGCAAAGCCTACGGCAACTACGTGCCCTTCGTGGTAGAAACCTCGGTGGGTGCCGACCGCCTGTTCTTGGCCACGCTTTGCAATGCCTACGAGGAAGAAACCATCACGGAAGGGGAGGGCGACGCCCAGACCACCAAAACCCGCACCGTGCTCAGGCTGCACCCCGCCGTGGCCCCGGTGAAAGCCGCCATCTTCCCGCTCGTGCGCAAAGACGGCATGCCCGAGAAAGCCCAGGAAATCTTCGATGCGTTGAAGTTCGATTTCCGCCTCGTGCTGGAGGAGCGCGACGCCATCGGCAAGCGCTACACCCGCCAAGACCTCATCGGCACGCCCTTCTGCATCGTGGTGGATGGCCAGACCTTGGAAGACGAAACCGTGACCGTGCGTCACCGCGACTCGCGCGAGCAAACCCGCATGCCCATCACGGAACTGCGCCAGTACATCGGCGAGGCCGTGAGCTTCTGCCGCATCTTCGAGCAGCTGTAACCACGGCGCGGCCCCGTCCGGCGCACGTTCCCGGTGTTCCGGATAAAATACAGCGGGCCGGGGCGCACGTTCCCGGTGCTCCGAATAAAATACAGAGGGCCGGGAACGTGTGTCCGGTGTCCAAAATAAAATACAGAAGGCCGGGACGCACAGTCCCGGTGCTCCGAATAAAATACAGCGGGCCGGGGCGCACAGTCCCGGCCCGCTGTATTTTTTGGCGGAAGGCCATTTCCCGCGCCCGCCTCCTGCCCGCGCCGGGCGTACGTAACTTTGCCTCTTTACAAGGATTTTATGTGGGAAAAACTAGCCGTATTCATCATCCGATTCCGCCTCTCGCTGATTGCGATATTAGCCGCCATCACCATCTTCATGGCCTGGAAAGCCAAGGACGTGGAAATGACCTACGACTTTGCCCAGGTGGTGAGCGAGAAGGACCCGGACATGCTTTACTTCAAGCAGTTCAAGCGCACCTTCGGGGAAGATGGCAACGTGCTGGTGATAGGCCTGCAGGACAGCTCGGTCTATAAGCTCAGCAACTTCAACGAGTTTCGCATCCTCACCGACACGCTGGCCAAAGTGGAAGGCGTGAACGGCGTGCTCAGCGTGAGCAAGCTGCTCAACATTAGCAAGGACACGGCCAGCAACAGCTTCAAAGCCGCACCCATCTTCAAAAATCCACCGCACAGCCAGAAGGAACTCGACAGCCTGATGCGCGTCGTGAACAGCGTGGAGTTCTACAAAGGCCAGCTCATCAGCCCCAGCACCGGGGCCACGCTGCTGGCCCTCACCATGGACCCGAAGTACCTGAACTCCTCGAAGCGGCAGGCGGTGATGAACAACATTCTGGGCTTCTCGGCGCAGTTTGAGAAGAAAACGGGCATCAAGCTGCACTACGCCGGCCTGCCCTACGTGCGCTCCACGATGACGAGCAAAGTGGCCGGAGAGATGAAATTCTTCACCATTCTGGCCATGATTGTGACCGGCATCACGCTGCTGGTGTTCTTCCGAACGTGGTCGGCGGTGGTGTTTCCGCTCATCGTGGTGGGCGTCACCGTCATCTGGTGCATCGGCTCGATTGTGCTGCTGGGTTTCAAAATCAACCTTTTGACGGGCTTGATTCCCAGTATCATCATCGTTATCGGTATTCCGAACTGCACCTACCTGCTCTCGCGCTACCACTACGACTACCGCAAATCAGGCAACCAGATGCTAGCCATGACGCGGGTAATCCGCAAAATTGGCCTCGTGACCCTGATGAACAACACGACCACGGCCGTGGGCTTCATCGTGTTTGCCTTCACCGACATTGCCATTCTCTACCAGTTTGGTCTGGTCGCCACCATCAACATTTTCGCGGCCTTCATCATCAGCTTCATCCTGATTCCGGCCGCTTTCACCTACCTGCCTCCACCCACCGCCAAGCAACTGGAGCACCTCGACGCTGCGCCTCTCACCAAGCTGCTGGAGTTCTTCGACCACCTCGTGCTCGACCGCCGGCCGACTGTGTATATCGCCGCGCTGGTGCTGGTAGCCGGGGCCGCCATCGGCATTTCGCGCATCGAATCCGTCTCCTACATGGTAGATGACTTGCCTAAGAAAAGCTCCGTCAACTCCGATTTGGCCTTCTTCGAGAGCCATTTCAACGGCGTGATGCCGCTGGAATTCGAAGTCGACACCCATAAGAAAAAGGGCCTCTTCAAGCTCAAGAACCTGGAGAAAATCGACCAGTTCGAGAAGTACCTGCGGACGCAGCCGGAACTGTCACCACCCGTCAGCCTGGTTACTTTCCTCAAGGCCAGCACCCAGGCCTTCTACAACGGCAACCCGGAGTTTTACCGCCTACCTGATAACTCGGAAAAGAACTTCATTCTAAGTGCATTAGCTAATTCGGGCGGGTCGGCCGGTGGCGCGGGTATGAACAGCAAGCTGCTCCGGTCGTTCATCGACAGCACCAGCCAGAAAGCCCGCATCAGCTTAAAAATCGCCGACATCGGCTCCCAGAATCTGGACACGCTAATGAACACGAAAATCATCCCGGAGATGAATCGCATCTTCAAAGGGACGGGCATGGACATCCGGCCTACGGGCACAACCATCATCTTCACTAAGGGCAATGAGTACGTCATTCACACCTTGCGCGACAGCCTGTTCATGGCCTTCGGGCTGGTGGGCCTGGTGGTGCTTTTCCTGTTCCGCTCGTTCAAAACGGTGCTTTTTGCCCTTATTCCCAATGCCGTGACGCTGATTCTCACGGCCGGCATCATGGGCTATTTCAACATCGCGCTCAAGCCCAGCACCGCCCTGATTTTCGTGATTGCGCTGGGGATTGATGGGGATAACTCCATCCATTTGCTGGCCAAATTCCGGCAGGAAATGGCCTTGAACGGCCAGCGCGTGCGCGAAGCCGTATCCGTAACGCTGAGCGAAGCGGGTACCAGCATGATATACACGAGCATCGTATTGTTCGTGGGTTTCAGCATCTTCGCATTCAGCGAATTCGGCGGCACGAAGGCGCTGGGAATGCTCATGTCGGCTTCGTTGTTAATAACCAACTTCTCCAACCTGATTCTGCTGCCCGCGCTGCTCGTGACGTTTGAGCACGGCAAAGGCGGCGATACGGACACCAACGCCCTCATTCGCCACTACGACGAGTCGTACCACGAAGAGGACGATGATGCCGACCTGAACCTGAAAGAAATGCACAAAGCCTCTGATTACGAAGGCGATTACTCGATTTAGAACGATGTAGAGACGCATATTTGCGTCTCGTCGCCCGCACCGTTCGCGCCATGCGGGCCTCGTTTGCCCTGAAATTCTATCGATTACCGTTCAACGACGAGACGCAAGTATGCGTCTCTACATCGTTCTAAAACTGAACAATGAAATACCCTGAATACAAGCAGCCGCTCAACTACGGCCAGCTCGGCGAGGACATCCTCGCCTGGTGGAAGGAGCACGGCATCTTTGAAAAGAGCGTGAGCAGCCGCGAAGGCCAGCCCACGTTCGTGTTTTACGAAGGCCCGCCCTCGGCCAACGGCGCGCCCGGCATCCACCACGTCATGGCGCGCACGGTGAAGGACATCTTCGGCCGCTACCAGACGCTGCTGGGCAAGCAAGTGCCCCGCAAAGGCGGCTGGGACACCCACGGCCTGCCCATCGAGCTGCAGGTGGAGAAGGAGCTCGGCATCACGAAGGAGGATATTGGCAAGAAAATCAGCGTGGAGGACTACAACCAGCGCTGTAAGGAAACCGTCATGCGCTTCAAAGCGCAGTGGGACGACCTGACCGAGAAAATGGGCTACTGGGTCGACCTCAACGACCCCTACGTGACCTTCGAGCCGGAGTACATCGAGAGCTGCTGGGCGCTGCTCAAGAAGCTCTACGACAAAGGCTTGCTCTACAAGGGCTACACCATCCAGCCGTATTCGCCGGCCGCCGGCACCGGCCTTTCGTCGCACGAGCTGAATCAGCCCGGCACCTACAAGGACGTGAAAGATACGACCGTGGTGGCGCAGTTCAAGGTGAAGCGGGACGCAGCTTCTGAGAAACTTTTCGCCGCTGTAGAAGCAGTAGCAGCTGATGTGCCGGTTTTCGTTCTGGCTTGGACAACAACTCCTTGGACATTGCCTGCTAACACAGGTTTGGCGGTGGGCAATAACATTGATTACGTTCTAGCAGTCACTGAGAATCAGTACACGCACGAGAAAATTGCTGTTGTTGCTGCTAAGGCATTATTAGATAAGCTGGTCACGTTGCCAAACGTCACCGCTCTGACAAAGCAGTTGAGTAATGACCCGCTTGTTATAGACCCGTTGAAGACGGCTTTGGCTATTGTTGAGGGTGCTAAGCCAAAAGTTGTGGCCGAGTTCAAAGGCAGAGACTTGGTAGGTATCAACTATGAGCGGCTGTTTGGCACAGACCAAGGCTTCCCCCATTTCGAAGGGGAGGAGCGGGCTTTCCGCGTCATCAACGGCGACTTTGTGACCACGGAGGACGGCACGGGCATCGTGCACATCTCGCCCACGTTTGGCGCCGACGACTTCCGGGCCGCGCAGCTGGCCGACATCCCGGCGCTGATGGTGCCGGATGCCGAAGGCACGCTCGGCCCCATCGTGGACCGGACGGGCCGCTATGTGCCCCAAATGGGCGAGTTTGCGGGCCGTTGGGTGAAAAACTACGACGGCCACGACGAAACCGGCGCCGACTATAAAACGCTGGACGAGAGCATTGTTATCAAGATGAAGGGCGACGGCACGGCCTTCAAAGTGGAGAAGTACGAGCACACCTACCCGCACTGCTGGCGCACCGACAAGCCCGTGCTCTACTACCCGCTCGATTCCTGGTTCATCAAGACCACGGCGGTGAAGGACCGGCTCATCGAGCTCAACAAAACCATCAACTGGAAGCCCGAAAGCACCGGCACCGGCCGCTTCGGCAACTGGCTGGAGAACCTGGTAGACTGGAACTTAAGCCGCTCGCGCTACTGGGGCACGCCGCTGCCCATCTGGCGCACCCAAGACCGGACGGAGGAAATCTGCATCGGCAGCATCGCCGAGCTGAAGGCGGAGATTGACAAGGCCGTGGCGGCCGAAGTCATGACCCACAACCCCTACGCCAACGGCGAAAAAGTGGACCTGCACCGGCCCTACGTCGACGATATTTTCCTCGTCAGCCCCACCGGCCAGCCCATGTACCGCGAGCCCGACCTCATCGACGTGTGGTTCGACAGCGGCGCCATGCCCTACGCGCAGTGGCATTATCCGATTGAAAACGAGGGCCAATTCCAGAAGAATTTCCCCGCCGATTTCATCGCCGAAGGCGTGGACCAAACCCGCGGCTGGTTCTTCACGCTGCACGCCCTGGCCGTGATGCTGGAAGATTCCGTGGCCTTCAAAAACGTGATTGCCAACGGCCTGGTGCTCGCCAAGGACGGCCAGAAGATGAGCAAGCGCCTCGGCAACGCCGTGGACCCTTTTGCCACCATCAAGCAGTTCGGCCCCGATGCCACCCGCTGGTACCTCATCGCCAATGCGCCACCGTGGGACAACCTCAAGTTCGACCCCGCCGGCGTGACCGAAGTGCAGCGCCGTTTCTTCGGCACGCTCTTCAATACGTACTCGTTCTATGCGCTTTACGCGAACCTGGACGAGTTTCAAACCAGCGAATTCAACCGCATTCCGCACGCGGATTTGAGCGAATTGGACCGCTGGATTCTGAGCAAATTACAGTCGCTGATTGTGGAAGCGCGCGGCCACCTGGACAATTACGACCCCACGAAGGCCGCCCGCGCCATCCAGGATTTCGTGACCGACCAGCTCTCGAACTGGTACGTGCGCCTCTCGCGCCGCCGTTTCTGGAAAGGCGAACTCACTCAGGATAAGCGCGCTGCCTTTGAAACCTTGCAGGAATGCCTGGTGGTGGTGGCGCAGCTGATGTCGCCCATCGCGCCCTTCTTCGGCGAGTGGCTGTATAAGAACATGACCGACGGCATGCGCGCCGAAGCCGTGGCCAAAAACACGCCCCTGGCCCCGGAATCGGTGCATCTGACGCTGCTGGTGGAAGCCGACACGGCCCGCATCGACCCGAAGCTGGAGGAGCGCATGGAGCTGGCCCAGCGCATCAGCTCGTTGGCCCACTCGCTGCGCAAAAAGTCGGTGCTGAAGGTGCGCCAGCCCCTGCAACGCATCCTGGTGCCGGTGCTGAACGACTCGACCAAGGAGCAAGTCGGCCTCGTGGAGGACCTGATTTGCGCCGAAATCAACGTGAAGCACATCGAATTCCTCGACGACGAGAGCGAAAGTGGCGTGCTGGTGAAGTCGGTGAAGCCCAATTTCAAGCGCCTCGGCCAGCAATACGGCCCGCGCCTGAAGGCCGTGGGCGCCCGCATTCAGCAGATGACGGCGGCCGAAATCAGCAAGCTGGAGAAGGAGGGAAGCCTCGCGGTGGAGGTCGATGGCCAGCCCATCACCCTGGCCCCCGACGATGTGGAAATCCGCACCGACGACCTGCCCGGCTGGCTCGTGGCCACCGACGGCCCCCTCACCGTGGCCCTCGACGTGACCCTGACCGATGAGCTGCGCCAGGAAGGCCTCGCCCGCGAGCTGGTGAACCGCCTTCAGAACCTGCGCAAAGACTCGGGCCTGGAAGTGCAGGACAAAATCCGCGTCACTTTGGCAGACCAGCAGCCCGAGCTCACGGCCGCCGTGGCCGCGTTCGGCGACTACATCCGCACCGAAACGCAGGCCCTCGCCCTGACGTTTGCGGCCGATGTGAACGGAGGTTCCGTGCTCGAATTCGATGACTACTCCGTGCCCGTGCGTTTGGAGGTCGCAACTGCCTGATGCTGAACGACTCGTCGGGAGGTGAAATCCCCGGCGAGTATTCCGCCGCACAAACACGAAACAAGCTCGTCTTTAATCGTTCAAAACATCAGACAGTCAGGTATAAAAGGTATAAAACACGGTAATAAGGCTGGCGCAAGCCAGCGGCCCGAAAACCGCCCGCTTAGTACCAATTCCTGACGTCATTTTCTTCGTTGCCTCGCCATTTTGCGGCTCGCCTGAATGCACCCAACCCTCACCAATCGCCAGCAAACGGCGGCCAAATTTTTCCTGCTGGCGCTATTCGTCATCGCCCTCGACCAGCTCTCGAAGTGGGCCGTGCACACCTACATGCAGCCCGGCATGGCGGGCGAAATCCCGCTCATCGGCCACTGGGCCAAGCTGCACTACACGCTGAACCCCGGCATGGCCTTCGGTGCCGAGCTGCCCGCACCTTATGGAAAGCTGGTTCTCAGTGGGTTCCGCCTGCTGGCCGTATTTGGCTTGAGCTACTACATTATCCGCCTCTGCAAGCAGCGCGCCGCCGGCGGCTACATCGCCTGCATGGCCCTCATCCTCGGCGGCGCCGTCGGCAACCTGATTGACTCGGTTTTCTACGGCATCATCTACGATAATGCGCCGTTTGGCTCGCCCACACGCTGGTTCTACGGCCAGGTTATCGACATGCTCTACGTGGACATCTACGAAGGTTTTCTGCCCCAAAACTGGCCGCTGATAGGAGGGAAGTACGTGTCGCTCTGGCCCATCTTCAACATCGCCGATTCCTCCATTTTCATCGGCGTAGCCATTATTCTGCTCAATCAGAGCCGTTTTTTCAAGCAGGAAGAGCCCGTTGCAGTAGAGAATCGCAGCGAGCCGCTGGTAGCTCCTGATTCGGAGAATCTGGGGTAGATGCGCAGACGTCAACCTCACCCCCTGACCCCCTCTCCCGCGGAGAGGGGACACCGGTTCGGACCAAAAAAGAAAAGAGCCCAGCGCATTACGCTGGGCTCTTTCTATTTATCAGTCTTCATCAATCGTTGCAGCAAAGCAGGTGCCCCCTCTCCGCGGGAGAGGGGGTCAGGGGGTGAGGTGAACGCACCGGCCGACACTTCCTACCGTTCTTTGCATTCCCATTCCCTACTCCGAAATGCACCCAACGCTCACCACCCGCCAGCATTCCGCGGCTAAATTCTTCCTGCTGGCCCTGCTCATCATCGCGCTCGACCAGCTCTCGAAGTGGGCCGTGCACACGTATATGCAGCCCGGTTCGGCCGGCGAAATCCCCGTTCTCGGCCAATTCGCCAAGCTGAATTACACGCTGAACCCCGGCATGGCCTTCGGCGCGCAGCTGCCCGCCCCCTACGGCAAGCTGGTGCTGACGGCTTTCCGCAGCGTGGCCGTGGTGGGCTTGGTGTACTACATCATCCGTCTCTGCCGCCAGCGCGTGGCCGCCGGCTACATCGCCTGCATGGCCCTGATTCTGGGCGGCGCCGTAGGCAACCTCATCGACTCCATTTTCTACGGAATTATCTACAGTAACGCCCCTGTAGGCTCTCCCACGCGCTGGTTCTACGGTCAGGTCATCGACATGATTTACGTGCCGCTGTACGTGGGTTATTTCCCCAAATCCTGGCCCCTCATCGGCGGCTCCTACAGTGGTGGCTTCCCCATCTTCAACATCGCCGATTCGTCTATCTTCATCGGTGTCGCCTTGATTCTGCTCAACCAAAGCCGCTTTTTTAACGAATCGCAGCCCGTGGCCGCTCCCAACGAGCCCCAGTCCCTAGTCGCTGCTGATGCAGAGAAGCTGGCGTAGCAGGGGAGAGGCCCGGTATGCCGCTACCACAACATCCACCAAGGTTTCTTCAAGTTCGGATTCAGCTTGTCAATCTCTTCCATCGGCTTTAATTCGCCGTTTTCAGGGAGTAGTACAGGACCTTCAAAACTAGAATCATAGAAGCCAACTTGATGCTTCTGCGCCAATCGAAGCGCCGTTTCGTTTGCTTCCTCTGTTAATGACCAGCTAAAAGCCGCATAGATAACCACACGGCCAATGCTATAGTCCGTTTCGTAATCACTTGAGTGGTCATCAGTCGCATCAGGACCATTCATGTTGGGAAATGTCTGCTCCATATCTGTCAACCAAGCTTGAAGCTTAGGAGTGGTGACAGCTGGGTCATTGTAGGTATGCTCCTCTGCCCATTTTGTTTGGGTGTCATACCAAGCCATAAATTCAGCCTTCGTTTTTGGGGCTGCCTCTTGGCTGAAAACCATTAGGTCGTAACTCATATGGGAAGCGCTTTTGAGAACAAAGTACCACACGTTCCTGCGTACTTGACGTTCTTGCGTACCGAAACCACCCCAAACTGCCCCCATAATTCCCTCCGTGCCCAACCCGCTGCTCACCGTTTCCAACCTCACCATTGACTTCTCCAGCCACCGCGGCGACGTGCGGGCCGTGGACAACGTGTCGTTTGAGCTGAATAGGGGCGAAACGCTGGCCATTGTGGGCGAGTCGGGCTCGGGCAAATCCGTGACGTCGCTGGCGCTGCTGGGGCTCATTCCGATGCCGCCCGGCCGCATTGCCAGCGGCCAGGCCATCTTCCAGTCCGAAAAGCTGGGCCAGACCGACCTGCTGAAACTCTCCGAAACCGACCTGCGCCAGGTGCGCGGCAACGACATCGGCATGATTTTCCAGGAGCCGATGACCTCGCTGAACCCCGTGTACACCTGCGGCAGCCAGGTGGTGGAAGCCCTGCGCCTCCACACCGACCTCACCGAGGCCGGCGCCAAGGCCCGCACCATCGAGCTATTCACTGAGGCGCAGCTGCCGCGCCCCGAAAGCATCTTCAGTAGCTACCCGCACGAAATATCGGGCGGCCAGAAGCAGCGCGTGATGATTGCCATGGCCATGGCCTGCCGCCCGGCCCTGCTCATCGCCGACGAGCCCACCACGGCCTTGGACGTGACGGTGCAGTCCCGCATGCTGCGCCTTATCGACGACCTGCGCCGCCAGCACAACACCGCCGTCCTCTTCATCACCCACGACCTCGGCGTGGTGGCCGAAATCGCCGACCGCATTTTGGTGATGTACCGGGGCAAGGTCGTGGAACAGGGGAGGGTGCTGGATATTTTTTCAAATCCGCAACATCCGTACACAAAAGGCCTTTTGGCGTGCCGTCCGCGCCTCTCGGTGGGCAAAAAACGCCTCCCCGTGGTGGCCGATTTCATGCGGGAAGACGCCAGTGGGCAGCTTTTGGCCCAGCCCGAGCCTGTGCTTCCGCTGCCAGATGAGGCACTTGCGGAATCTTCGCCCGAAGTAGAGCAGCAGCAGTTACACGATAAAATCGAAACCGCCAAAACGTTCCCCGTGGAACATGGCGTTTTGGGGGATGTTCCACGCCCTGCCGAGCTTACTTCGGCGCCCGTTGCCGCAAGTATTGTGGCCGCCGTGCCCAACGGTTCTGAGCCGCTTCTCCAGGTTCAGAACCTCCAGGTCTACTTCCCGCTCCGCAAGGGCTTCTTCCGCCGCGCTACCGATTACGTGCGGGCCGTGGACGATGTCAGCTTCATGCTCTACCCCGGCGAAACCATCGGCCTCGTGGGCGAGTCGGGCTGCGGCAAGACCACGCTGGGCCGGGCCCTGCTCCGCCTCACGGAACCAACGGCGGGCAGCATCCTGTTTGAAGGGACCGATTTGGCGAAGCTGTCGAGTGGGGACTTGCGCCGCCGTCGGCGCGATTTGCAGCTGGTGTTTCAGGACCCCTACGCTGCCCTTAATCCAATGCTGACTGTGGGCGAGGCCATCTGGGAGCCGATGCGCGTGCACAACGTGGGCGGCACCCGCCAACATCAAAAGGCGAAAGTGCTGGAGCTGCTGCGCACCGTGGGGCTGCGCGACGAGCATTTCCAACGCTATCCGCACGAGTTCAGCGGCGGGCAGCGGCAGCGCATCTGCATTGCCCGTGCGCTGGCCTTGCAGCCCAAATTGATTGTCTGCGACGAGTCGGTTTCGGCCCTCGACGTCTCGGTGCAGGCGCAGGTCCTGAACCTGCTCAACGACCTCAAACGCGAGTTCGGTATCACCTATCTTTTCATCACGCACGACCTTTCCGTGGCCCGATTTATGAGCGACCGGCTGCTGGTCATGCACCAGGGCCGCATCGTGGAAAGCGGCCCGGCGGCGGCCATCTACGCCAACCCGCAGCACCCCTACACCCAGGGCCTGCTGGCCGCCATCCCGAAGGATGGTCTGGCCGACATTGAAGCCGCCGTAGCCAGCCGGGCGTAAGCTGTGCTGTAGCGTGGACTCTGCGAGTCCGCGTTCCCGGTGGATATTTGAACGACTACCAACCGGCGGGGAAACGCGGACTCGCAGAGTCCACGCTACAGCGCTACTCCGCGCTTGCCTCAATACCTTGCGCTGCCAGACGCTGCTTAAGCAGCATTGGCGAAGCTCCAGATTCTGGCAGCTACCGCGTCAAACTCCACTATGCGCGGACTCGCAGCGTCCGCGCTACAACCTCCCGGCCCGGCCCGCGTTTCACTAAGCGGCGCAGCCCAGCCAGCCAATCATTTTCCGCTCTCGCCGCCTGCGACCAATCAACTTTTCGGCGGCCACTTTTACCCAATGAATACCCCCGAAGAAACCCCCAAGGCTCCCCGCGCCAAGCGCGAAAAGCCCGAACCCGCAACCATCACCCAGGACCAGGTTCTGCGTGTGTTTGCCGACAACCCCACCAAAGTCCTCGCCTACCGCCAGCTTTCGCGCCGCCTCGGCGTAACAACTAAGGGCCAGCGCGAGGAGATTTTTGCCCACATCAAGGTGCTGCGCAAAAACGGCCTCATTACGCTGCTGCAAAACGACGAATACCGTCTCGCCGATACCGACGCCGTGGCGGCGGCTTTGATGCCGTCTAGCGCCCGGAAATCGGGCAAAAAAGAAGCCTCGCCCGTGGCCCCGCCCCGCAACCGTTCGGTGCAGGCCGAGTTCGGCCAAGACCCCATTGTGCACCGCCGCCGCTCGGCCGGCTTCGACTACGTGGACGGCGACGACCGCCCCGAGCGCGCCCCGTCGAACACCATCATCGGCACCGTCGATTTGGCTACGCCCAACTTCGCCTTCGTGGTGCCGGAGGGCACGGGCGACTCCGACGACATCCGCGTGTTCACCGACCAGCTCAAGTTTGCCTTGCAAGGTGATGTGGTGCGGGTGCGGATGCGCAGCTCCCGCGACGGCCGCCCGGTGGGCGATGTGGTAGAAGTGCTCAAGCGCGTGCGCCCCGAAATCGTGGGCCGCATCCAGATTCAGGGCACGCTCGGCTTCGTGAAGCCGGACAATCGCAAGGTGTATTTCGACGTGTTCGTGCCGCCGCATTTGCTGCACGAATCGCGGAATGGCGATAAGGTGCTGGTTCGCATCAACGAGTTTCCGGAGGACAGCAGCCGGCAGCCGGTGGGCGAGGTCATCCGCAACTTCGGCGCGGCCGGCGGCAACGAAGCCGAGATAAATGCCATCATGGCCGAGTTCGGTTTGCCCTTCGAATTTCCCGAGGAAGTGCAGACCGAATCGGAAGGCATCAGCGAGGTGATTGCGGCCGATGAAATTGCCCGCCGCCGCGACTTCCGTCCCATCACCACCTTCACCATCGACCCGGCCGATGCCAAGGATTTCGATGATGCCCTGAGCATTCAGAAGCTGGAAAACGGCCATTGGGAAATTGGCGTGCACATCGCCGATGTCACCCACTACGTGCGCCCCGGCACCGAACTGGAGCGCGAGGGCAAGCACCGCGCCACCTCGGTTTACCTAGTGGACCGCGTGATTCCGATGCTGCCCGAGCGCCTGAGCAACGGCCTCTGCTCACTGCGCCCGCACGAGGACAAGCTGACTTTTTCGGCCGTGTTCGAGCTCGATGAAAACGGCAAGCTGTACGAGTCGTGGTTCGGTAAAACCATCATTCACTCCGACCGCCGCTTCAGCTACGAGGAGGCGCAGGAGCGCATCGAAAGCAAGGAGGGCGAGTACGCTGAGGAGATAAACGTGATGAACGACATGGCGCATAAGCTGTGTGCGCTGCGCTTCAAGCAGGGGGCCATCACCTTCGAAACTCAGGAAGTGAAGTTCCGGCTCGACGAGAACGGCAAGCCCCTCGGCGTGTATGTGAAGGAGCGGAAGGACGCCCACAAGATGATTGAGGAGTTCATGCTGCTGGCCAACCGCAAGGTGGCCGAGTTCGTGTTCAACCTCAAAAAGACCAAGCCGCGCTTCACCATGGTGTACCGCACCCACGACGCGCCCGAGCCCGAACGTCTCCAAACCTTCGCCCTCTTCGCCCAGAAATTTGGATACAAGCTCAAGCTCGAAAACCCGAAAAAAATCAGCAC
>JAQBNT010000178.1 GCA_028288445.1 Hymenobacter sp.
CAAAAAGCCGGCTCCCCGTGAGGGAGGCCGGCTTTTTGCGTTAGTCGGTAAGAGGTTATTCGACGACAATGCGCTGCCAGCTCTGGCCGGCCGTAGTGGCGATGCCCAGCAGGTACACGCCTGGGGCCAAGCCGCCCAGCGGCACCGTGCCGGTGGCCTGCGCCAACTGCCAGCGGCGCACCGTGCGGCCCTGCAGGTCGGCCAGCAGCACGGGGCCGGTGGGCGGAGCGGGCAGGCGCAGGCTGAGCTGGCCGTGGGCCGGGTTGGGGAAGGCCTCGGCCAGCGGAACCGCCGTGGCCGGGCGCGTGGCCAGCGCCACGTTCACGAGGCGGGCCAGCCCGTAGCGCGGCTGCCCGGCCACGCTGGTGAAGTCGCCGCTCAGCACAATGGCTTGGGTGCCGGGCTGCAAGTAGATGGCGGGGAACACCGGGACGTGGGTGGCACTGACCACCGGCACCGGCTGGAAGCTGCTATCCAGGCCGCCACTGGTGAGCAGGCGGGTGATGCTCACGTTTTGCGGGGTGGTGCCCGGTGCCACGATGAGCAGGCGGCCATCGGGCTGTTCGATGGTGTAGCGGGAGGCGCGGGCGGCTGTGAAGCCCGTATCGGGGGCACCGCTGGGCAGCAGGCGCACCAGGCCGTAGGGGGCCGCCTGCCCGTTGAAGCTGGTGAAGTCGCCGTTGACCAGGATTTTATTGCCGGCTAAGGCTGTGATGCCGAACAGTGAATTGGGACCGCCGCCCGTGCCGATGGAAAACGTGTTGTCAACGTTGCCGTCGAGGTTGAGGCGGGCCACGTAGCTGCGGGTGGCGTCGTTCCAGAGCACCAGCGTCTGGCCGTTGGCCAGGCCCACGGCGTAGCGGAAGCCGGCGGTGTTGCCCACACCCACGGTGGGCACCTGCCACACGGCGTTGGTGGGCGGCGCAAACTGGGTGTCGAGAGAGCCGTCGGCCAGCAGGCGCGCCACGTAGGTGCGGGGCTGGCCGTTCACTTTGCTGAAGCCGCCCAGCACCAGCAAGCCGCCGCCGGGGTGCGTTGCGATGCTGTAAGCCCCATATTGCCCTTGATAATTAACTTGGTAGCGCCATTGCAGCACCGTGGCCGCGAAGGCCGCATCGAACGTGCCATTGGCCAGGATGCGGCGCACCACGGCGGTGCTGTCGGTGTTCTGGTACGTGGCGTAGAACGTGCCATCGGCCTGCGGAAAGATGTTGCGGGAATAGTCGCCGCCGTTGGGGCGGGGCGTGGCCGCCGGCAGCGTGACCAGCGCGTTGTAGGTGCCATTCGCATTCACCCGATGAAAATCGGGGTAGCCGTTAGTAGCCACCGTTTGCCCATTGAAGCGCAAAAAGGAGAAGTTCAACAGCACCTGGCCGTTGGTGAGGGGCGTAAGGGTGCCGCCGGGCAGGTAGCCCAGCGGCTGACTGTAGCTGGCATCGAACCGGCCCGCCGTGGTGAGGCGCGCCAGGCCGCTTTCGCCCTGGTTGTCAAACTGGTCAAAGTAGCCTCCAATCAGGTATTGGCCATTATTCAGCTCGGCCATTGCCAGCAGCGACCCGAAACCGCCATTGGTGGCAGCGAAGGTGGCATCGAGCGTGCCGGTGCTGGAAACCCGCGCCAGTCCGCTGCGGGGCACCCCGCTGTAGTCCGAGAAGGCCCCCGCGACCAGAATAGTGCCGTTGCTCCGCACATGCAGGTCGAGTACCACGCCGCCGTTTTGCGGGCCGCCCTGAAAGGTGGCATCTGCGGTGCCGTTGGGCAGCAACCGCCGCAACAGCTGGGCGGTGCCGCTGCTGGCGAGCTGCGCGCCACCTACCACCAGCTTGCCATCGGCCTGGATGTCGAGCCCCAATACAATGCCCTGGGCCGCGAGCGGCGAAGTGAACGTGTTGTCCAGGCTGCCGTTGGCATTGAGGCGGGCAATGGCCGAGCGGGACTGGCCGTTGAAGCTGGTGAAGCTGCCGGCGGCCACAATTTTCCCGTCGGGCTGCACGAGCATTTCTATTATCGCCTGGTCGCCGTAGGTGCCCACGAACCCGGTGCCCGTGTTGAAGGAATTATCGAGTGCGCCGCTGGGCAGCAGGCGAATCAGGCCGTGAGTGGGCTGGCCGTTGAAGGTGGCATACAGGCTGCCGCCCACCAGGATTTTGCCGTCGGGCTGCACGGCCAGGCTGCGAATCAGGCCCTGCCACCCCGCGCCGCCCGCGCTGAACGAAGTGTCGAGGCTGCCGTCGGCGTTGAGGCGGACCAAGCCGGTCACCGGCACGCCGTTGTAGAAAGAAAGCCCGTGCTCGCTCCCCAGCAGAATCTTGCCATCGGGCTGCACGGCCATCGTGGTGATGAGCTGGTCGGGGCCGCTGCCGGCTTGGGCGCGGAAAGCCAGGTCCGGGCTGCCGTCGGCGTTGAGGCGGGCCACCTGGCTGGTGGGCTCCCCGTTCATGGTCTGAAACTGACCGCTGATGATGACCTTGCCATCGGGCTGCTTCACCATGGCCTGCACACTGCCGCCGGCGCTGGTAATGAAGCTGGGGGCAAAGCCGGGGTCGAGCTGCTGCGCGGCGGCCGAAAGCCAAAGGCCGCAGCTCAGGAAAGCGGCCGTTAGCAACGAATAAAAAAGACGCATAGAATACAGAAGGAATTAGATTAGTCCGGGGTTTATTCCGGCAAAACTACAACCGGCTTACTGTTTCGTGAACACGTACGGGTCCTGCTCCAGTCCATCGTTCACGCGGATTTCCAGGGTTTTCACCTGCCCGTTCTCCACGGTGAAGGGGGCCGCGAAAATCCCGTAGGCCGCGTTGGAAAAGGTGCTGCGGAAGGTGTCGCCGTCCAGGTAGTCCAGCGTGGTGGTGAGGGCGGGGTGGTGCGAGAAGCGCACGAGCAGCTGCTTGCCCTTGGGCTCCACCGTAATGGTGCCGTAGACCGGGTGCTGGTAGGTGCCGGCGTAGTCCTTGAGGCTGCGGGCGGGCTTGTTCTTTTTGGCCACGCGGGCGGCCAGCTCGGCCACGGTCTTAGCCGTTTCGGCGTTGCCGGCTTTGGCGAAGCCGTAGAGCTGGCGGCTGCGGTCCACGTAGGGCACGCCCAGGTAGGCGTCGAGCAGCTGGTAGCGCAGGGCCTCGAAGAAGCTCTGGTTGTCCTGGTTGGTGAGCACGGCGAGGCCCAGACCTTCTTCGGGCACAAAGCACACGTTGGTCACGAAGCCGTTGGCCCCGCCCGTGTGCCAGAATATCTGGCGGGCGTTGTAGTCGGCCGAAAACACGCCCAGGCCGTAGGTGCGGAAGTGCATGGGGAAGATGGACGACCGGCTGGCGCTCACCAGCGTGTTGCCCTCGCGGGTGCGGCGCAACGTGGCCCAGGGCAGCACGCGCTGGCCGTTGTACCGGCCGCTATCGAGCTGGAAGCGCAGCCAGTGGCCGAGGTCGTTGACGTTGGAAACCAGACTGGCGGCCGGCCCGAAGTTATCCACCTCGTCAAACGGCACCCGCGTGAGCGGCCCGAAAGCCGTGGTATAGGGCAGCGCTACGTTGGCCCGCTGGCCGGCCCCGGCCGAGAGGGGGTAGGTGTTGGTCATGCCCAGCGGGCTGAGCAGGCGCTGCTGCACGAAGTCCTGCCAGGTGGTGCCGCCCGTGGCGACGGGAATGATTTCGCCCGCCGTCAGGAAACCGTAGTTGCTGTAGCCGTACTGCTGCCGGAACCCGCCGGTGGGCTTCAGGTAACGCACCTTTTGCAGGATTTCGGCCCGGCTCAGGTTGGAGTCCCAGAAGGTGAAGTCGCCCTGAAACGTCTTGGTGCCCAGGTGGTGGCCTAGCACGTCGCGGACGGTGACCAGCCGGGTACTGACGGAATCGTAGAGGCGGAAATTGGGCAGGTACTTCCGCACCGGGTCGTCGAGCTTCAGCTTTTTCTCCTCCACCAATTGCGAGATGGCGGTGCCGGTGAAGAGCTTGGAGTTGGAGGCGATGAGGAAAAGCGTGTTGCCGTCCACCGGCTCGGGCTTGCCCACGGCCTTCACCCCGAAGCCCTGCGACACCACCACCTGCCCGTCCTTCACCACCGTCACGGCCAGGCCGGGGATGTTCCAGAGCTTGAGGCCGCGCCGCACGTAGCTGGCCAGGCTGTCGCGCACGAAGGCA
Source organism: Hymenobacter sp. (assembly GCA_028288445.1). Classification (GTDB taxonomy): domain Bacteria; phylum Bacteroidota; class Bacteroidia; order Cytophagales; family Hymenobacteraceae; genus Hymenobacter. The sequence goes on from JAQBNT010000178.1 coordinate 4,134, forward strand.
TTGCCGGTGGCGGCATTGGGGCCGGGGCTGGCCGTTTGGGCCTGGGCGGGAAGGGAAAGGGCGGCGGCCGAAGCCAGGGCTGCCAGGAAGGGAAGTGGGCGCATGGAAGTGGGTTGGAATCAAAAAAAGCCGGCTGAAACACCCCGCAGGGAGTTCAGCCGGCCCAAAGCTAAGCAGGCAAAGGGGACGAGGTCAGGCCAATACTTCCAGGTGCGACACGGCGGGCCAGGGCGTGCGGGTGAGCGTGACGGCTTCCCACAGGGCCTTCCGGCCGGTGTAGTGCAGGAAAATCCGGGCGGTGGTGATGATGTCCTTCTCGCAGTAGCCGACAATGCGGGCCAGGTTTTTCTCCACCCAATAGGTGTGGCCCACATCCGAGCCGTTGATGTCGTCTTTGGGCGAGGGAATGCCGAACACGCCGGCCAGCAGCGCCAGGGTGATGTGGCCCTTGGTGTCGCCGAATTTCCAGAGCTCCATGGTGTCGAGCAGGTGGTGCAGGTCCCAGGGCTTGTGGCCGGCCACGTCGAGCATGGGCGGAATGTCCTGCCCGCAGATGAGCATTCGGCGGCCCAGGTAGCCGTAGTCGAACTCGCGGCCGTTGTGGGCACAGAGGAAGTAGCCGTCGGGGCCGGCGGTTTCGAGCTTGGCGTAGCGGCTGGGGCCGTAAGGCGGGTAGCGCTGTAAAAAGGTGCTGAAGCTGCGCAACACCGTGCATTCGTCCTCGTCGGCAAAGGACTTGATGCGGAATTCCAGGGTGTCGTCTTTCAGCATCCGAAAGTAGCCGACGGAGATGCAGACCACCTTGCCAAACTCGGCGTAGAGGCCCCCGTTGGCGAACAGGGCCTCGTGGGTCTGGCCGTCGGCCAGCTCGCGGGCGTGGCGCTTGTCGCAGAACTTCTGCCAGAGCGGCTGGTGGGCGGCGGGCAGCTCGGCGTGGGAGGCGTGGCCGGGCACGGTTTCGATATCGACAAAGAAAACGCGGGTCAGGTCGACGTGGCGCAGGATGTTCATGGCAGCAGCGAAAGCAGTGGAAGCCGCCGAAGATACAGCGGGCACGGGAGTGGGGGCCGGCACGGTGCCCGCTCCTTCCAAAGCTACAGAGAAGCGCCCGCTACCTCCAAAGGGAAGGGTGCGGCCGGGCTACGCCACCACCAGGCGGGCGGCGCGCCCAGCGCCTGCACCGCGCCCGCAAGGCCCGCTGGCCGGCCCCCGCGCCGCCATCGACAAGCCAAAACCGCTTGTCCCCCATCGCCGAAACCTTGTCAGGGACGGCGGACAAGAAGAAGGGGATGGCGGAAAGGCTTTCCGGGACGGCGGACAAGCTTTCCGGGATGGCGGACAAGCTTTCCGGGATGGCGGACAAGAAGAAAGGGATGGCGGAAACCTTGTCGGGGACGGCAGACAAGAAGAAGGGGATGGCGGAAAGTCAAAAACCTTTCGGATTCGGCAGGCCGTCCGGCTGGCTGGTGGCGGCCCAACTCCCCACCCACCCGGCCCAAATCCGCCATTGGCACGTCCCAACTTAGGATATGGGGCGCGGCGGCCCCGCCGCACCCGGACCTTTGAGCCCAAGCACTGCCCGCCCCCGGCCCGGTACCAGGGGCGGCGCTTGCTCAGCAAATAATATGGCACGCTGTAACGTTTGGGCCCCGGCCCCGATACTCCCCCGGACTTCACCTCAATTTAATATCGCCGACAGGCAACCCCGGTCCCGGCCGGGCCATCTGTTAGGGCGTACTCCTTCCTTCCCCTTCCCCTCTGCACCGATGAAAATATCTACGCATTGCTTTGCGGCGGGCCTGCTGTGCCTGCTCCTGACCGGGGCGGCCCAGCCCGCCGCCCACGCCCAGGCGCCGGCCGCCGCCCCGGCGCTGCCCGCCGGCACCGGCTCGCTCACCGGCACCGTGCTCGATTCGCTGAAGAAAGAGCCCGTGCCCTACGCCACCGTGGTGCTGCTGCCGGCCAGCGGCGACAAGCCCATCACCGGCGTGGCCGCCGATGACGCCGGCAAGTTCTCGCTCACCAGGCTCACGCCCGGCCCGTTCCGGCTGCGGGTGAGCTACGTGGGCTTCGGCACCCAGACGCGGGCCGTGACCGTCACGGCCGGGGCCACCGACGCGGGCACCTTCCGGCTGCCCACGGCCGGCACCGCGCTGGATGAGGCCGTGATTATCGGCCAGAAGCCGGTGGTGGAAATCCGCCCCGACCGCATGGTGTACAACGCCGACCAGGACGCCACCAACGCCGGCGGCACCGCCGCCGACGTGCTGCGCAAAGCCCCCCTGCTGGCCGTGGACGGCGACGGCAACGTGAAGATGCGCGGCTCCAGCAACTTCAAGGTGCTGGTGAACAACAAGCCCTCGCCCACGCTGGCCAGCAACCTGGCCGAAGCCTTGAAAGGCATTCCTGCCGAGCAGATTAAGTCGGTGGAAGTCATCACCACGCCCCCGGCCAAGTACGACGGCGAAGGCACCGCCGGCATCATCAACATCGTGCTGAAGAAAGGGGTGGAGCAGGGCCTGAACGGCCGCGTGGGCACCTCGCTCGGCAGCCGCAACTCGGGCGTGAACGGCTCGCTCAACTTCAAAACCAAGAAGCTGGGCTTCACGTCCTCGGGCGGCACGGGCGGCTGGTACGGCCCCAATAAGTCGGAGCGCGTGCGCTTCGGCAAGACCGATGAATCGACCCTGACCCAGCAGGGCGTGGGCAACTACGCCGGCCAGTGGATGTTCGGCTCGGTGGGCCTCGACTACGACCTGACCGAGAAGCAGAGCCTGTCCCTGGCGGCCTCGGTGAGCCGCTACGCCGGCCACGACTATAACAACATGCTGAACGACTATGTGTCGCCCGCCCGCCCGCAGGACAACCAGCTGTTCACCCGCGCCACCAACGGCAAGTTCAGCGGCCTCAACGGCGAGCTGACCGGCACCTACACCAAAACCTACGCCCTGGCCCGCAAGGAGTGGAGCGTGCTGGGCCAGTACGCCCGCAACGACGGCACCTTCGGCTACGATTTCGACCAATACCTCAACTCCACCACCAACCTGGAAACGGGCCGCGCCGACTACCGCGAGCGCAGCCGGGGCCGCACCCCGGGCTCGGAAGTGACCGTGCAAACCGACCTCACCCAGCCTTTCGGCGAGAAGCAAACCCTCGAAACCGGCCTGAAATCCATCTGGCGCAGCACCGGCTCGGTGGCCGATGTGGACGGCCTGACCCGGGGCGTGACCGACGATTTCGTGCGCCTGCCCGGCCGCTCCACCGATTTCAGCTACGACCAGAACGTGCAGGCCGCCTACGCCACCTACACCAACAAGCTCACCAAGAAGCTGACCCTGAGCCTGGGCAGCCGCTTGGAACGCACCGCCCTCTCGGCCGATTTCCGCACCAACGACACCAGCTTCGTGCGCAGCTACTTCTCGCTGCTGCCCAACGGCAACGCGCAGTACGCCCTCAGCGACAACAACAGCGTGCGCGCCGCCTACAGCCGCCGCATCACCCGCCCCTACATCGACTACCTCAACCCCTTCGTGGACCGCTCCGACCCGAAGAACCTCGTGTACGGCAACCCCGCCCTCAACCCCGAGCTGACCGATTCCTACGAGCTGAGCTTCAACACCAACGGCAAGGCTGGCTCGCTAAACATCGCGGCCTCCATGCGCCGCACCGGCAACGCCATCGAGTCCATTCGCCTGGGGCCGGACGCCAACGGCGTAACCCGCCAGACCTACGCCAATGTGGCCGCCAACGCCTATTATCAGCTGAACTTCTACGGCTCGGCCAAGCCGGCCAAGGGCTGGGACATCAGCGGCGGGCCGGACATTCAGTACATCGTGCGCCGCAGCCCTTCACTGGGCATCGAGCGGCGCGGCTTCACGGCCAGCCTGAACCTGAATACCTCCTACAAGCTGCCCAAAAACTTCACCATCCAGGGCTACATGTATAGCTCGCTGCCCTCGCCCGACCTGCAAGGTCGCGGCTCGGCCAATCTCTACTACCAGATGGGCGTCAAGAAAACCTTCTTCAAAGACAAGGCCGACGTGGTGCTCAACATCGCCGCACCCTTCAACGACTACTGGCTCTACCGCAACACCACCGACACGCCCACCTTCAGCGAAACCAACCGCAACTACGCCTACCAACGCTCGTTCCGCCTCAGCTTCAACTACCGCTTCGGCCAGGCCGGCCCGCCCAAGCAGCGCAAGTCCATCTCGAACGACGACGTGAAAGGCGGCGGCAGCAAGCAGGGCGGCCAGTAGGGGCATGTAGCACGGAGCGCCGCTCGGTGCTACATAATCACGCAAAGCCGTTCGCCTTCCGCGACGCACAAAAAAATCCCCGGCCGCGCTGGCCGGGGATTTTTGCGTTTGGACTGCTTCCGTGCGCCTACTTCCGCGCCTGGCGCAAGTCGTGCTTCACCTGCTTGTGGGCCGTTTTGAGGTAGTGCTTGAGCTGCTGCTTGCGCGATACCACGATAACACGGGCATCGGTCAGGCTCACCGTCGATTCTTCAGCGGCACCGTTCAGGGTCATGGCCTCGTCGGCGTAGCCCGCATACGTCACCACGGCTTGCAATGCTCCGGCATTGGCCGGTATTTCAAATTCGAACTCTCCGTCGGCGTTAGTCACAGCCATCTGTTTGGTGCCCGTGAGGATAACTACCGCACCAGGCAGGGGCCCAGCGGGGTTGGTGATTTTGCCCACGAGCACCACCTTTTCAGGGCCGGAACCTGCGGCTTTTATGGTCGTGCTGTCAGCGCCGTAAGCCACGGTTGCAACGTCGGTGGTAGCAAAAGCAGTTGCCGAAGCCTGGCCAAGCGCAAAAGTGAAAGCCAGAGCAGCAATAAAGTAAAAGAAGCGCATAAATGGGTGGGCAAGAGAAGCGTTCAGGACTAGATGTTTGAATGATGCATGTGCAGCGTCACAGCCAGACAAACGAGATGCAAAGAATTTTGTTTAACTTTTTGCATCAATCTATTAAACGAACCAGGTCTTTTAGCAGGTAAAAACTAGTGATTTAGCAAAGCAGTAGCTCTGCGTCTGGGACCTGATTATCAAATGAAGAAGCCCCGGCCTCAAAGACCGGGGCTTCTTCAAAAAGTGAGTTGCAGAAAAAAGTGTGGTAGACAGTAAGCGCCGGAAATCAGACGGAAAAGAATCAGTTGGTAGCCGGCGTGGTATCGCGAAGCAGGTACACCGAGCCCAGCGCCTGCACGGCGGCCAGCCGCACGACTTCTTCGCGCAGGCCGCCGAAGCCGCAAGTCAGCTCCACTTCTTTCACGCTGGTGGGCACGCGCAGCTCAAATTCCCCTTCCGAATTGGTTACCACGATGGTGCGAGTGCCGTGCAACCACACCGTGGCCCCGGGCAATGCGCCTTTCCGGCCCTGCACCACGCCGTGAATGACTTTGGTTGTGGCGGTCTTGGTGCCTTCCTCCGGGTCGGCGCTGGTGGTTTCCTCCGGCTTCCCACCCGATGAAGTGTAAGCATACTGTGCCTGGCTGGGCATGGCGGCCAGCAAAAGGCCAATGGCAACAACGGTGGAGGTGAGGCCGGATTTCATAGCGTATTGCACTAATGGTATTCTCTATTGAAGGATACAAACGTACAATAAAATCATAGCATGTTGCAAGGGTTTATAATAATAAATTCACTTTTATTATTGGATAAGCGCAATTAAAACCCAGTTGTTCATTCGTGATTAATAAAAAAGCCTCCGCAATACATATGCGGAGGAGTTTGGTTAATAACTAGATAATCGAGGACTGGCTAGCTAAGTTTGCCCGTCAGTGGGTACGGCTAACTCAGGCCATATTACGCAGTCGCTCTTCCTGCCGGAAAAGGAAATAAGAGTAGCCGTAGCAAAACACCGCCGTGAGCACCAGCAGCCCCGCAAATATCAAGTGCATCTGCCGGGTGGGTACCACCAGCGCCAAGCTGGCAATCAGCAGCCCCGCCAGACAGAAAACCATGCCGCCCACCCGGTGCGTGCGCGCCCACACGGTGGGGCTTTCCAACGTCCAGGGGGTGCGGATGCCCACGAAATAGTTGGGCTGCACGGTGGTGAGGTAGTTGCCTATAAAGGCCAGAAACAAGCCCAGCAGCACCAGCAGGCCCCCGCCCGAAGTGCCGGGATGCAGCCCCATATACAAGCCATAGCCGGCCAGCCCGCCCAACATGGCCACCACAGCCAGGCGCAGCTTCTGGAAGTTTACGCTATTGCTATCGAGGCGGCGCTTGGGGTCGAGGTAGGGCAGTGCACTGAAAAACAGGGCCGTGCCCAGCGGTAAGCCCAGCGTGAGCAGCCACATATGGTCGCGGCTGGTGTAGCCGTTGGCCTGCCCGCTGCCGTCGAAGTGCGTGGGCACCTGAGCCGGCAGTTGCGGCCACACATAGAGCAGGTACAGCGACGGAGCCAGCACGGCCACGAGCGTGAGCAATTGCCACAGAAGCAGATTCTTTTTCATGAGTGCCGCAAAAAAAGGAAGTGGAAAAATTAGGATTTGAACTGGTAAAGCCATCCCAGCAATTCATCAAAAACGGTCATGTTGAGGGTGTAAACCACGAACTGGCCCTGCTTCTGGCTGGTGACGAGGTCGGCCTGGCGCAGCAGGTCGAGGTGGTGACTGATGGTGGGGGCCGAGAACTGGAACTGCTCGGCAATGGCCCCGGCGGTGGCTGGCCCGCCCCGCAGCCGCTCCAGGATGGCGCGCCGCGTGGGGTCGTTCAGGGCTTTGAAGAGGGCATTCATACGGGGTGCTTCAATGATTAGACAAATGTCTAAATAAAATTGGAATAAAAAAGCGCGGCCCCTGTGAAAGGGGCCGCGCGGCTAAAACAATTTCGGGAGGCCCGGCGCTAGGCCGGTTGCTGTGCCGTGGCTTCGGCCGCCGTTTCGGGGCGGCGGCCCCAGGCGGCGCAGCGGTTTTGCATCTGCTGGCGGAATTTCTCGCGGGCTTCGGGGCTGAGGTGCTCCATGCGGCCGGCCATGCGCTGCTTCCACTCGCGGCGCTTGCGGGCCCAGCTGCCGGGCCGCCCGCCCCGGAACCCGCCGAACAGGATGCGGCTCAGCAACAGCAGGCCGTAGGTTTGGCCCAGCGTGATGGCGGGCAGGCGGAACAAGGATGGCATCAGCCAGTTCCAGAGGGCCTGCGTGGCAAACCCGGCAACGGCGATGAAAAGCGCCGCGAAGAAAAAGAAACGGAGGCCGCGCAGCAGCCAGAATTTACGGTCCATGATGAATGAGGATGTACGGATGTGGAAATGTGAAAGTGTGCCGATGAAAAGCCGGGGCATTATTGAAGGAAGCGGAGAATAAAACGGCCCCTGTCAGGCAGCCGCCTTATTTTCACATTTCCACATCAGCACATTCTGCACACTACTTAGTCGGTGAATAATTCGGTGTAGAGCTTTTGCAGGCGCTTGCGCAGGTGCAGCACGGCGTAGTGCTTGCGCGAAATCAGGGTTTTGAGCGGCACGCCGGTTTCTTCTTCCATTTCGCGGAAGGTCTTGTCTTCCAGCTCGTGCCACACAAACACTTCGCGCTGAGCGGCCGGCAGCTCGGCTAGGGCGTCGCTGAGGGCTTCCATGAGGGTTTCGCGGAGCAGGCGGTTTTCGGGCGAGTCGTCGGGGGCGGGCAGCAGGTCGGCCAGCAGCAGGCCCTCGCCGTCGTCGCTGGCCTCGGCCGCGCCGAAGGCCGCTTCCAGGCTCACCGGCCGCTTGCGGCGGTAGAGGTCGGTGATGCGGTTGCGGGCCACCCGGAAGAGCCAGGCCGCCGCCTGCTCCACTGGCTTGAGCAGCCGGTAGCTTTCCACGAGCTCGGCGAAGACGTCCTGCAGGAGGTCTTCGGCCTCGGCTTCGTCGGGGATGCGCCGCCGGATGAACTGCAGCAGGCGCGGGCGCTGCTGGCGCACGGCTTCGGCAATCTGGCGGTCTTGCTGCGAAGCCGTCATCGGCAGGAGGGGAGAGGGGAGCGAAAGTGCCATGGTTGTCATTCTGAACAAACAGACGCGGGCCCGGTGAAATTACTTTAAGAAGTGGCAGCGCAATTTAAATATCCTGCCTTTTCCCGCCCTTTTCTGTCACCCTGAGCGGAGCGAAGGAGCTTATCACGTTCGGGCCGTGGGCAAGAATCACGACAACTCATTTGGCGGTGATAAGGTCCTTCGCTCCGCTCAGGATGACAAGCGCCAACCACCGCCCGCACGTTAAAAACCAACGCCCTCAACCCGCGAAATGCCTCTTAATTAGGCCGTAAAGCGGTATCTTTGGCCCTGAAATGGGCATTTCGCCCACGGTCCTTTCCATCATTCATCATTATTCAGTTACCGTATGAGATATTTCTATCATCTGGGCCTCACGGCGGGCCTGGTGGCCTTGCAGGCGGCCTCGGCTTTGGCCAACCCGTTCACGCCCGGCAACATTGTGATTGCCCGCGTGGGCGATGGCTCGGCGTCCATCGCCAACTCGGCCGCGACGGCCGTGTTTCTGGACGAATACTCCCCGGCCGGGGTGCTGGTGCAGTCGGTGGCCCTGCCCACGTCGGTGAGCCCCACCGGCCGCAGCCTCACCGCCGCCGGCAATGCCCCCACCGAGCTGGGCCTGGCCCGCACCGGCGATGGCCGCCACCTGGTGCTGGCCGGCTACGGCACGGTGCCCGGCACGGCGGCCGTGGCTACTTCCCTGGCGACCGACGTGGCCCGCGTGGTGGGCGTGGTGTCGCCCGGCGGCAACATTGACACCAACACGGGCCTGGGCAACGCGTTCGACGGGGCCAGCGTGCGCGCTGTGGCCTCTCACGATGGCGTGAGCTTTTACGTGGTGGGCAGCGACGCCGGGGTGCAGTACACCACCTTCGGCAATTTCAGCCCCACCCGCATCGATGCCGGCCCGGCCGCCCTGCGCGGGGTTCGCATCGCGGGCGGCAACCTGTACGTGTCGGCCAATACCAGCCCCAACTTCGGCCTTAGCAAGGTGGGCACTGGCCTGCCCACCACGGCCGGCCAGGCCGTGACGGTGCTGCCCGGCTTCCCGGCGGCCACGGCGGGCTCCAGCCCCAACGGCTTTTTCTTCGCCGACCTGAGCCCGGCCGTGCCGGGCGTGGACGTGGTGTACGTGGCCGACGGCCGCACCGGCACCGGCAACGGCATCCAGAAATGGAGCCTGGTGGCGGGCAACTGGGTGCTGAACGGCACCATCGCCGGGAGTTCGGCCACGGGCCTGAGCGGCATCGATGGCAACCCCAATGCTGCCGGCACCGGCGTTTCGCTGGTGGCCAGCAGCCCCGCCAGCCTCTACATTCTGGCCGATAACACCGGCTACAACGTGGCCCCCACCCAAACCGTGCTGCCCACGCCGGCGGCCCGGGCGGCCACCAACACGGCTTTTCGCGGCATTGCCTTTGCGCCGGTGGCCCCGGCCCCGGTCATTGCCAGCATCAACCCCACCAGTGGGCTGGTGGGCGCGACGGTAACGGTGACGGGCTCGTTCTTCACCGAAGCCTCGGAGGTGACGCTGAACAGCGTGGCCATTGCGAGCTTCACCGTGGTCGATGCCAACACCATCACTTTCGAAGTGCCCGTGGGTGCTACCTCGGGCACCGTGGCCGTGACCACGCCCGGCGGCACGGCCACCAGCGCGGGCACCTTCACGGTGCTGGCCCCCAACCCGGTGCCCACCATTGCCAGCCTCGCGCCCAGCACGGCCGTGGCCGGCAGCGCCAACCTGGTGCTCACGGTGAACGGCACGGGCTTCGTGAGCGGCTCGGTGGTGAGTTTCGGAGCCAATGCTCTTGCCACTACCTACGTTTCGGCCACGCAGCTCACGGCCACGGTGCCGGCTTCGGCCCTGGCCACGGCCGGTAGCTACGGCGTCACCGTCGCCAGCCCGGCTCCGGGCGGGGGCACTTCGGCCGCCGTGGCCTTCACGGTAACCGTGGCCGCGCCCGCCATTGCCAGCTTCACGCCCACCACGGGCGGGCCGGGCACCGGCGTCACCATCACCGGCACCAATTTCGCGGGGGCGACGATGGTACGCATTGGTTCCTTCAACGTGCCCACTTTCATCGTGGTATCGGCTACCAGCATCACGCTGACGATACCGGCCGGCACGGGCAGCGTGAGCGGCTACCTGTCGGTGACCACGCCCGCCGGCACGGCCACCAGCGCGGCCCTGTTCAACCTGGTTTCGGCCACCACGGCGGCCAATGCCCTGCCCGGCCTCTCGGTGTTCCCGAACCCGGCCACCGACCGCCTCACGGTGGCGCTGCCCTCGGCCGCCCCGGCCACGGTGGCCCTGCGCGACCTGACCGGCCGCCTGGTGCTGGCCCCCGCCGCGCTGGCCCCCGACCACCAGCTGCTGCTGCCGGCCACGCTGGCGACAGGCGTGTACCTGCTTGAGGTGCAGCAGGGCGCGGCTACGGCCGTGCGCCGCATCGAGAAGCGGTAGCCGCCGCTGAAGCGCTAGCTGTTTGCTGTAAAAAAGCCCTTTCCGGTTTCCGGGAAGGGCTTTTTTGGTTACAAAACGTTTAGCTGCGGGTTTGAGCGGCGGCTGGCGCGCGTCAGCGGGGGAGATTAGTGGGTTTGGGTTGTGGCTTGTGCGCCCGGTATTACGGCCCCCTCGGCCAGGGCTGCTGCCTCGGCGGTGAGCGCGGCCAGCCGCGCCCGGAGCAGGTGCCAGCGCGTCGCGGATTCGGCCGGCAGGGGGCGGGCATGCCGCGTGAGCCAGCCCATCAGCCAGGCCCCCCGGCCGGGGTTGTCGGGGTCGGGGAGGGCTTCGGCCGCTGCTTGCCGCAGGGCGGGCAGGGCCTGGGCCCAGTGCTGAGCCACGCGGGCCTGGTGTTCGATGACGGCCATTTCGTTCGCGCAGCGGGCGGCCTGGTGCTGGCACACGCGCCGCCGAAAGTCCAGCGCTGAGGCGTCGGGGGCCGGGGTGCCGGGGGCCAGCGCCGCCGCCGGCGCGGGGGCGGCTTCGGGAGGCGGCAAGTGCTGCACCAGGGGCCGGAACGCCATAAAGACCTCCCCGCTGAGGCGGCGGCGGCCCGTTTCGACCGACCGAATCAGCTCCAGGCTAACGCCCAGGTACAGGGCCAGCGCGGCTTGGTCCAGCCCAAACCAAGCCCGCGTCCGGGCCAGCAAATTATCCGAAGGAGCCGCTCGGCGTGCCATAAAAAGTTGTACAGGTGTTTTCGATTTTATAAAAGTAGCTGTACAAAGTTTGTGTTGCTACTTGTACAGGTATTTTCGATTTATCTGAATTACCTGTACAATATTCTCCGGTGCCCGCCCTGGATAGGAGGTGGGGCTGGCTTGCCTCACGTCCTTTTAGGGGCTCGTGCAGAAGTAATCGTATTAACATTTGACGGGTCATGCAGCGCGCAGCGAAGCCTCTTTACCGAGAAAGTAACTGATTGGGCTGAGCAGTAAAGATGTTTCGCTGCGCGCTGCATGACGGCCATTTTTATACGATTACTTCTGCACGACTATTTAGCATGTTGCTGCCTGAAGGGTAGCGTTGGATACTCCTCAGGGGCATTGCAATGGCAACAGGCTTGCGTGAACGCCCACAAAAAAGCCCCGGCTGCAAGCGCAGCCGGGGCTTTTATCGGATAGCAGCGGAGGTTATTCCACGGCTACTTTGGTGGTCAGCTTCAGGCCTTCCGGAGTGGTCCAGGTGGCGATGTAGAGGCCACGGGCCAGGGCCTGGGCGGGCTGAATGGTGGTTTCAGCCGAGCCGGCGGACACCGTCTGGGTGAGTACCACGCGGCCCACGCCGTCGAGCAGGCGCACCGTGCCGCCCGTGCCGGTCAGGTTGAGGGCGGCCAGCTGGAAGCCGGTGCCCGTGGCCGGGTTGGGGTAGGCCAGCAGGGCCGGCGCGCCGGCCGGTTTGCTATCGAAGCGCACGGTGGCCACGGGCGAGTAGGCCGTGGTGCCGTCCAGGTCCACCTGGCGCAGGCGGTAGTAGTTCAGGCCGGCCAGCGGGGCCGTGTCGAGCAGGCTGTACTCGTGGCGGGCCGTGGTGCTGCCCTGGGCATTCACCCGGCCAATCTCGTTGAAGAACTGGCCGGAGGCGGAGCGTTCTACGGCGAAGTAGGCGCTGTTTTTCTCCGAAGCCGTGGCCCAGGCCACCTGCACGTTCGCGCCCTGGCGAACAGCCGAGAACTGAACCAGCTCCACCGGCAGCGGCGCGAGGCCGGTCAGGGGGTTGTCCACCCCGTTAGTCGAGCCGAGAGCGAAGAGCGAGTTGGCATCGATGGTGGTGAGACCCTGGCCCGAAACGGTATAGCCGCGCGGCGAATCGGGCGAGAACACCCCGGAGCCGCCCGTCGAACTCCAGACGCTGGTGCTGGTGAGCGGGGCCGAGGTGTAGGCTACCCGCAGGTTGCCGGGCACGCCCACTTTCTCGTCCTCCGTATCGGTATTGAAGCTGAGCTGCACCGTGGGCTGGTCGATGGTGCCCCCCAGGAGCTGAATGCGGTAGTAGCGGTTGGCCGACAGGTTCGAGAGCGGCGGGTCGACGGTGCCCGCGGGCTTGCCGTTGACGATTTCCACCATCACCACCGGGTCGAGGGAGCCGGTGCCCAGCTGGTTGATGGTCACGGGCCGGTAGCGCTGGCCAGCCCCCACGGGGAACACGCGGGTGGTGCCCACTTCATTGGGCAGGGTAATGGCCAGGCGGCCGGCCACGTAGGCGGTCAGCGAGTTGCCTACAATCGGCTGGAAGCCCTGGTTGTCGAGGTACAGGATGTTGTTGGTGCCGGTGCCCGTGTTGATGACGCTGTTCTGAATCGTGAGCAGGTCGGTTACGTGCACGTCGGTGGCCGTGCCCAGGACGAGGGAATTGCTGCCCAGCTTTTGCAGGTCGTAGAAGGTGGTGCCCCCGTTGATGAAGCGGCTCACGTCCGTGATGAACTGCACCAGGCTGGTGCCCGGGTTGAAGGTGCCCCGGTTGGTGAAGTTGGCGCGCAGCACCATGTTGGAGCCGGCCGCGTTGAAGGTGCCGCCGTTCAGGTTGGTGTAGTCGCCGTCGACGTGCATCACGTTGGTGGTGGCGGTGTAGGTGCCGGCGTTCGTGAAGTTGGCGCGGGCATTCACGGTGCCGCTGCCGGTGGTGAGCGTGCCGGTGTTGGCGAAGTCGTCGGCCACGTTCAGGCTGCCAACGCCGCCGTTGTAGGTGCCGCTGTTGCTGAAGGTGGACCCCACGGCCACGCTACCCGTGCCAATGTTGGCCTTGTAGGTGCCCGAGTTGGTGAGCGAGGTGCCCACCGTGACCGCGCCGCTGCCCATGTTGAGCGCACCCGCGTTGGTGAGCGACTTGCCAATGGCCACCGCGCCGGCACCCAGGTTCAGGCTGCCGGTGCTGCCGATGGTCAGGGCCGCGCCGGTCGTCAGCTGGCCGTCGTTCAGGTTCAGGACCCCGTTGAGGGTGGCCCCGCTCGTGCCCGAGGTCAGGACCACGTTCTGGCTGGTGCTGTTGTCCACCGTCGTGCCGGCGGTCACCGACAGCAGGCCGTTGAGGGTCAGGTCGAGGTTGGTGAGCTGCTTGGCGTTGCCGCCCGACAGCACCAGGTTGTTGTAGGTATCGCGGGCGGGCAGCTGCACCGGCCCCGTGAATTCCACCGTGCCGGCATTAGCCGCCACAAAGCTGGCGTAGTTGCCGGCCGGGAAAATGGCCGAGCCAATGCGCAGCGTACCCGTGCCGCCCACCGTGTTGAAGTTGTTGGCCAGGTTGGTGCCCAGGTCGAGGGTGCCGTCCAGCTTCAGCGTAGCCGCGCCGCGGCCCGTGCTGGGGCTGGTCACGGTGATGAGGTGGCCGGGGCGAATCACCACCGGGTTGGCTAGGTTCGGAATGTCGGTGGGCCCAGGGGCCGTGGCCGGGTCCAAGCCGTTCTCGTCGCTGGTCCAGGCCAGGGGGTCGGTCCAGCTGGCGCCGGCGGGCTTGCCGGCCGTCGAGTTGCGGCTGTAGTAGGTGGGCACCGCGCCAAACTCCGACGGCTCGCCGCCGGTGTAGTCGCCGTCGATGTAGGTGGCGGCCGGGTTGGTGAGGGTGTTGTTCGTCGTGTTCACGGTGCTGGTCGGGATGCCGCCTACGTTAAGGATAGCAGCAGGCACCCAGGCCCCGTTCAGGAAGCGGCCCAGCTTGTACTTGGTTTCGTCGCCGTTCACATCGGTGTTCGTGGCGTTAACGTCGTAATACGTGAACACCTGCGTCACCGTGGGCGAGGCCAGGCCCGTGCTGCCCACTTTCCAGTAGTAGCTCAGCTCCTTGGCGAGCGGGTTGGTGGTGGAGGGGTGGGCCAGGTCGATGGGCTGCACCGTGATGGTGCCGGCCGACGAGGCCGCTACGGTCATCTGCACGGGCGTGTACTTGGTTACCACGGCTGCGCCCACCGGGAAGGTGAAGGCCGCGCTGGTACCAGTGGCGAAGCTCTTGCGCACACCCAGGTCGGCCACAATGCCGTTGGTCCGGATGCAGCGCGCGGCGCTGAAGGTGCCGGCCACAGCGGTAGCGGCCGTGTTGGTCAGCCACAGCAGGTCCGAGCCGATGAAGAATACGCCGTTGGTCAGCGTCAGCACGTTGGTCACTTTCTGGTTGGCCATGGTGGTGGCTCCGGCCGGGTTGTTGAGGGTCAGGTTGCCGAATTCGCCCAGGCCGCTGCCGCCGATGTTCTGGTTCACGCTGCCGCCCAGGGTCAGGCTGCCGCTGCCAGTATGCACGGCCGAGTTCAGCACGTCGCCCAGCGCCGTAATGGTTTTGCCGTTGTCATCCAGCGTGCCCTTATTGAGGGCCAGGGTGCCGAATACCTGGGCATTGCCGCCCAGCTTCAGGGTGCCGGTGGGTTGTGCGTTGTTCACCACCAGGCCGCCGAACACGGTGAGGTTGTTGGCCGCACTCGTTAACTCTTGCAGGGCCGGGCCCTTGCCGGTGAAGGTGGTGGTTTGGGTGGCCACGCTGGGCTGGAAGCCGCCCGTGGTCAGGCTGGCGTTGGCCAGGGTGTTGTTGTTGTTCAGGTTCTGGTCAATGTTCAGCGGCAGGCCGTTGGCATTGAAGAAGGAGTAGACGTTGCCAATCGTGAGCGAGCCTTTGAGGCTGAGCGCGCCGGTGCCCACCAGCTTGCCGGTGTTCGTGTTGGTGTTGTTAGGGCCGTTTTCTATCACCAGGTCATAAAGCGGCACGGCCGAGTTGATGGTGATGGGGGCGCTGCCGGCACCGGTCGGGATGTGGCCCAGCCGCACCGTGCCGCCGGTTACCACCGTCGAGTCGGGGGCCAGGTACAGGTCGGCGGTGGTCACCACGGCCTTCTGGTTCGAGCGGTGCAGGTTCAGCGAACCAGCGCTCATGCGGAAGATGCTGCCCACGCCCTGCACTTCAAACAGGCCGCGCTCATTGTTGTAAGCGGCCGTAGCGCCAACGCCGTCCACGTCGACAATGCCGCCGCTCTGGTCGTAGCGCAGCGAGCCGTCAAGGTTGTTGATGGTGCGGCGAATCTGGCCGTTCACGTTCAGAGCAGCGGTTGTGCCCAGGTTGTTGCCCACGCGCAGGGTCGGTGCGCCCGCGCTGGCGTACTCCAGGTCATTGCCAACGGAGAGCGCAGGGTCGCCCACGCTCAGGGTGCCTTGCAACACATTGATTTCGCCCGCCAGCTTCAAATCCGAAGTGGCGTTATTGGCCGAGGCAATGGTTACGTTGGCCGTGGGCGAATCCACCGTCAGCCCCGCGTTGTCGGTGATGAGGTAGGTGGTGGCGGCGTTGTGAATGCCGAGCGTGCCGGTGGCCTTGGCGTAGCGCAGGGTGCCGTTGTTCATGGTCAGCCAGCCGCTGCCCGGCGTGGTCAGCGTGCCGGCCACGTCCAGGTTCAGCGTAGCGGCGCGCCCAATGCCCTTGTTCAGCGTCAGGGTATACAGCGCGGTGCTGGCCCCGGTGGTGGTGCCGGTGATGTTGCTGGTGCCCGCGCCCGTAAAGGTCAGGTTGACCTTGCTGGTCTGGTTGAAGTTGAGCGTGCCGTTGTTCGTCAGCGTGCCCGGCAGGGTGATGGCGTTGGCCGTGGTGGTGCCGCCGCCGCCACTGGCGTCGAACGTAGCGCCGGCATCCACCTGCATGTCCTTGGCGAGCTGCACGGTCTGGGCGTTGCCGTTGGCAAAGCGGAGCGTGCCGTATTTCACGGCCAGCAGGTTGTCGATGCGCAGCGTCCGGGCTGCCGCGCCGGTGAGCGATACCGTGCCCGTGGTCCCGGTCGAAGCGCCGGAAGTCAGGGTGTCAAAAATGCGCAGGTCCAGGTTAGGCAGCGTAATCAGGGCCCCGTTGGCCGGGCTCAGCAGCAGGTTGCAGTACGAAACCAGCGAGAGCGAAGTCGAAGCAGTAGGCAGCGTGAAGTTGTTGCCGGAAGTGTAGTATTCCACCGTGCCGCCGCCCGGCAGCAGGAAGGAGCCGAAGTCGCCGCCGGGGAAGATGGGGGCTGCCGTCGAGGCGGAAGTGATGCGCAAGCGGCCCAGGCCGCTGGCCTTGCCGTCGGGCAGGGCCCCGAAGTTGTGGCCGGTGGTAGCGGCCACGTCCAGCGTCGAGCCCGTGTCAATAATCAGCGAGCCGGCCGTAGCGCCGGTCTGCTTCACGGTCACCACGTGGTTGTAAGTGCCGGCCAGGCCAATCACCACGGGGTTGCCGGGGCCGGGCTTCACGCTGGCCGCCGCGCCCGTAAATTTCAGGTTCGCGTCGGTGCTCCAGGTAGCGGGAGTTTCCCAGTCGCCCGAATTGCGCGAGTAGTACACTGTGACCGGACCAAATGCGCCGGGCGAAACGCCGGGCAGGCCGGCAGTGAACTCACCGTCGAACTGGCTGAGTACGGCTGCGTTTCTAAACGAGATATCCGCCGTTCCTCCGCTCGAAGAAACCAGTGAAGGCAAAGCGGTTGCCGGTGCCTTCCATGAGGTCGTGCTGGGGGTATAAAAGCCCGGAACATAACCAGTCGTAGTTCCTGCAGTTGTATTTTGCGCATCCGCCAGCCGGGCCGTGAAGGTAGCCGTGATGGTGTTGGCTGGAATCCCAGTAGGACCGAAGCCCGTGCTGCGCACCTTCCAGTAATAGTTGAAGGCGTTGTTGCTGCCGCTCAGGAAGGGGTTGCGCATGTTGGCCGGGCTCACGCTCACCTGGCCATATTTGCCGTCTCTCGTGGCGCTGGTGAGCGATAGGGTGGCCGGCGTGTATTTCGTGCCGGTACCCACCGGGAATATCAGCGATGAATTGCTGCCGTAGGTACGCTGCAAGCCCAGGTCGCTCTGGTTGCCCGCCGTCTGAATAAAGCGCTGCGTACCAAAGCTGCCGCCTCCCGGCCCGGTCAGGGCATCGGCGGGCACCACGTTGGTTAACGACAAGCGGTAAGCACCAATGGAGAAAATGTGCAGGCTGCTCATGTTGAGGGTGCTGGCCACGCTGATGCTGGCCCCCAGCTTCACAGCCACTACACCGGCGGTGGTCGTGCCCGAGCCCATCGTGTTGGCAATGGTCAGGTTGCCGAATACCCCCGAGCCGTCGCCGCCAATGGTTTGCAGGGCCGAGCCCGCCATCGTGATGCTGCCGTTGCCGGTATGGAAGGCACTGTTGTAGAGGTCGCCCTGTACGTACACGTTCAGGCCGCCATCGTTCAGCACCCCGTTCAGGATGTTCAGCTTGGCGGTGGACGGCACGTAGTAGGCCGACACGGAGCCGCCCAGCGTCAGGGTGCCCGCCGCCTTGTCAATTGTCCAGTTGTTGAAGGTGGCCTGGCCGGCCGTCGTCCCAATGAGGCCGTTGTTCACCAGCTGCTGGTCTTTGGTGCCGCTGAAGATGGTCGTGTTGCTGCCGGGCAGGTAAGTGCCTTTGCTACCAACCGTGAGCGTGCCCTGGATGGTAATGTCCTGGCCCGCCGCGTCGAAAATCACCGCGTTGTTGCCGTCAATGTTGAAGTTGTTCAGCACTGTGAGCGGCTGGATGGTCGTGGTTTCCCCCGTGGCTACCACCGTCATGGCCGAAAGCACCGCCTTGCTGGTGCCGCCGGCCGTAGGCTTGGTAATGCTCAGGTTATACAGCGGGGCCGTGCTCAGAATGGTGCCGTTGTTGTTCGTGTTCGGCAGGAAAAGCTTAATAGTCCCGCCCGTGATGCTGGCATTATTGACGTTTACGCCGATATGGAAAAAACCATCGCCGGAGCCATTCGGGTTCGATACCTCGATGGTACCGCCCGACATGCGGAAGGCCTGCGTTGTGTAGGGCAGTGCAAAGCGCGCAAACTCGTCGTCGAAAGAAGACGCGAGCACCTTGCCCGTCACCTGCATCAGGCCCCCCGTCATTGTGAAGGAGCCCCGGTTCGTGCCTGCCACGCTGGAAGGCCGGAATTTATTGACAGTCAATTTGCTGCCAACGCCTTCAATCAGCAGCTGGCCATCCTCGCGAAGCACCATGCCACCGTCGTTGTTGTCGCTTGAAAGCTCGCCCGCGCTGATGCGTAGGATGCCGTAAATAGCGAAGAGCGAGGCGGTGGTGTTGTTCACGACCGTGGCCCCCGCCACCCACAGCGTCGGGCTGGTAGTCGGTGTCCCCAACTTATACCAGCCGGAGGCATCCGTAAGGTCGGCCGGCGATGGCTTGCCGTTGTGAATATGGTCCAGGTAAATGTTGTTGCCCAGCTTGGTGATGCCACTTTGGAGTACCAGAATGTCTCCGGCAACGGTCGAATTCAGGCGCAGGTTGCCAAAGATGCTGCCTAATACGTCGTTAGCCGACGTTACATTGAGCAGCACTTGGCTGTCAACGCCTTTGTGTACCTGCAAAACGCCCAAATCTGTTGGGCCGTTGCAGGCGAAATTGGCGTCGGTCGTACCCTCAAAACTGAGCAGCACGGCCTGCGCAGTGGACGTGAAGAACTTCATTACCCCGCCGTTGGTCAGGCTGCCATAGGCATTCAGCGTATGCGTGGTGGTGCCGGCCGTGGCCCCCATTGTAGTCCCAACGCCCAGCGTAATATCACCCATAACGTTCAGCGTGCGCGCGGTCGTGCTGTTGCCGAAGTTGAAGGTAATGGCCGAAGGAGGAGTTTTCGTGGTGGGGTTGGGGGCCGGAAATGCCGTGGCATTGGTCCGCAACGTCACCAGGTTGCCGTTCAGCGTCAGGTTGCTGTTGAGCGATACCCCGTAGGCCGTTGCCGTGGCGTTCACCAGACGCAGGTTGTTGTAAAAGCCCGAACCCGGTATCGGCAGGGCCGAAGTACCTGCTGCCCAGTCGTAAAATTCGACGGTGCCCGTGTTGGCATCATCGAAGTTATTGGTGCCAACCGTAGGAAAGTATGGCCCTGCGATGCGCAGCGTGCCCTGGCCCCCTAAGCTGGTCAAGCTGGGCATCTGGTTGGTGGCGCTAGTCAGGTTGAGCACGCCGCCCTTCTGCACCGTCACATTCAAGCCCGTAACCACTACGGGGTTCTTCACCGATAGCACGAAGCTGTTGGTGATTACCACGTTATCGTTGG
The DNA here is from genome assembly GCA_028288445.1 of Hymenobacter sp. Taxonomy (GTDB): domain Bacteria; phylum Bacteroidota; class Bacteroidia; order Cytophagales; family Hymenobacteraceae; genus Hymenobacter. The sequence goes on from JAQBNT010000178.1 coordinate 23,626, forward strand.
CTTTCGGCACACGGGAATTGATGCTGGTTGAGCCCGTAGGGTCAGTGGTCCAACTATATGCCGCGTCCCAATCGCCGCTGGTTCCACCTCCATTGAACGTATACAAGGTCTGACCCATTGCTAACGTACTCCAGAATATGGATAATAATCCAAGTAAGAATGGTTTCATGAAAAAGGAAATTGGTTAAATAATTCGGTAAGAAAAGTAAGCAGAGACGTAAGAAATGTGGCTATAATTCTACATAATACAAAGTTCGTTGAATTAATTCAATAGAAAAAACCCCTTTGGCATTCGGGAAAAGTAAAGCCCGATTATCTTTAACGGAGTTATGATAATCATGAATTAATGCAATATTTGGCAATAAATTCCTTTTGACTGTAATTGAATTTTGCCAATAATTTATTTTAAGCTTGACTATTGCATTGAATCAGCTGTTTCTGTTAATATTTATATTTGTTTATCATATTGGGTCCCCGCTAGTCTTATATAAATGATGGGCACAGGGTGTGCATCCCCGGTTTTAACCAGCTTCGAAGCATCGCGGAGCACTGTGCGCCGCCCTGAAGCACCAAGGGTTGTGTTGTGATTTTTGGACTGGTGGTTTTTCGGGTACCTTTGCCGGCCGGCCGGCTGCACGTTGCCCATTCGCCGGCCCTTCCTGTATGGACCCAACCGTTTCCCAGACCATCCCCGAAGTCATTCGGACCGTTCCGCTTCAGTACTACGTTTTCTTCGCCTCGGCCCTGTTCGCCATCGGCGTTACGGGCGTGCTGGTGCGGCGCAACGCCATCATCATCTTCATGTGCGTCGAGTTGATGCTCAATGCCGTGAACATCCTGCTGACGGCCTTTTCGGCCTACCGCTCCGACCCCCATGGCCAGATTTTCGTGTTCTTCATCATGGCCGTGGCCGCCGCCGAAGTCTCGGTGGGCCTGGGCATCATCGTCATGATTTACCGTAACTTCCAGACCACCGACGTCAATTTATTGAGCCGCTTGAAGTGGTAATCACCTGTCATCCTGCGCTTGCGAAGGACCTTATCAACACAGAACGAGTAGTTCGCTCCTGATGAGGTCCTTCGCAAGCGCAGGATGACAGTTCTTTTAGCATCGCATAAGTACCATGCAAGAAACCGTTCTCCCCGGCGCCAACGCCCCTTATTCTACGTTCATCTACGTCCTTATTCCGCTGCTGCCCTTCCTGGGATTTCTGCTGAACGGGCTGCTGAACAAGAAGCTATCCGGTACCGTGGCCGGCCTTATCGGCAGCGCAACCGTGCTGGGCTCGTTCCTGATTTCGGTGATGCTGTTTCTGAATTTCCAGTACCAGTACACCGTGCAGCTCTTCGACTGGATTTCGGTGGGCTCGCTCCAGATTCCGTTTCAATATCAGATTGACCAGCTCAGCCTGATAATGCTGCTGCTCGTAACGGGCGTGGGATTCCTGATTCACGTCTACAGCATCGGCTACATGCACCACGACGAGAACGTGGGCAAGTTTTTCAGCTTTCTGAACCTGTTCATTTTCAGCATGCTGGTGCTGGTGATGGGGGCCAACTTCGTTATCCTCTTTATCGGTTGGGAAGGCGTGGGCTTGTGCTCCTACCTGCTCATCGGCTTCTGGAACAAGAACACTGCTTATAACAACGCCGCCAAGAAAGCCTTCATCATCAACCGTATCGGTGACCTGGGCTTCTTGCTCGGCATCTTCCTGATTTACCTCACCTTCAACTCGGTGCAGTACGCCGAGGTGTTCCAGAAGGCTAGCCTCGGCCAGTTCGGCACATATGGCGTGGGCATTTGCACGGCCATCACGCTGCTGCTGTTTGTGGGCGCCATGGGCAAGTCGGCGCAGCTGCCTCTCTACACCTGGCTGCCCGACGCTATGGCCGGCCCCACGCCGGTTTCGGCCCTCATTCACGCCGCTACTATGGTCACGGCGGGTATCTACATGGTGCTGCGCGCCAACGTACTATTCACGCTCTCGCCCGATACGCTGCAGGTTGTGGCTATCGTGGGCGCGGCCACGGCGCTGTTTGCCGCCACCATTGGCCTGGCGCAGAACGATATTAAGAAAGTGCTGGCGTACTCCACGGTTTCGCAGCTGGGCTATATGTTCCTGGCTTTGGGTGTGATGGGCTACTCCACGGCGCTGTTTCATGTGCTCACCCACGCCTTCTTCAAGGCGCTGATGTTCCTCGGGGCCGGCTCCGTGATTCACGCCATGAGCAACGAGCAGGACCTGCGCCGCATGGGTGGCCTGCGCAAGGCGCTGCCGATTACCTTCCTCACGTTCCTCATTGGTTGCCTGGCCATCTCGGGCATTCCGCCGTTCTCGGGCTTCTTCTCCAAAGATGAAATCCTGGCGCACGCCTTCGAACACAACAAAGTGCTGTGGGCCATGGGCCTGCTCACGGCCTTCCTCACGGCGTTCTACATGTTCCGCCTGCTGTTCCTGGCTTTCTTTGGCGAGTTCCGGGGCACTGAGGAGCAGAAGCACCACCTGCACGAGTCGCCGGCTTCGATGACGTTTCCGCTCATCGTGCTGGCCATTCTGGCGGCCGTGGGCGGCTTTATGGGCGCGCCGATGTTCACGGGTGGGCACCACTATCTGGCCGAGTATCTGGCCCCGATTTTCACTTATTCGCAACGTATTCTGCCCGAGGTTTTCTCGGCCAAACCCGATGAGCACACGGAACTGATGCTCATGATTGCCTCGGTGGCTGCCGGCCTGTTGGGCATTACGCTCGCCTATGTGATGTACGTGGCCCGCGCTACGCGTCCGGCCGAAGACGAGGCCCATCGTTCGGCTCCCGAAAGCCTGGTGTACCACAAATACTACATCGACGAGCTATACAACAACGTATTCACGCGGCCCATTATGGCGCTATCGACGGGCCTGTATAAGTTCGTGGAAAATGGCGTTATCAATCCCGTGGTGGGTGTTTTTGGCCGCGCCGTGAATGGGGGAGGCCAGTTGCTGCGCTACGTGCAGACCGGGGCCGTGGAAACCTATCTGATTCTAATGGTCATCGGCATTGTGCTGATTTTGGGCCTGAATTTCGGCCGGTTTTAGGGCCTGAGTTTTTAGGGTGCTAATTGGGAAAGCCGCTTGTGAAAACAAGCGGCTTTTTTATGTAATTGTCCGTCGGTAATTCGCTTGGAAAATAGTTTCAATTAAGTGGATAAGCCCGTCGATAGCAGAATAAAGCCAAACATTTGCTTCTACAAGTAATTGATTCATATCATTATTCTATTTCGATAACGTAACTCTGCGCGGTTAGGAGAGCAACTTTTTTAGCTGGAAAGGGTATAGGAGCACATCCAATGCAATGATGGGCCGGCTGGCTCGCGGCGGAGGTCGCATCTATCTCACACACCTAAAATTTATGGTCTCAAAACCTAATCTCCTACGTGGCCTCGCCCTGGGAGCAGTCGTGCTTGGCATGGCCGCCCCGCGTGCTCAGGCCCAAACCGCCGACCGCAAAACGGCGCTCAGTGCCAACATCGGGTTGCTACAGTACAACGGCAACCAGGGCTCCGATTTTTGGAACCGCTCCGGCAACGACCTGTCGGTGGGCGGCGGCGGAAGCATCACCCGCTACCTGTCGCCGTCGTTCGATGTGGCCCTGCTGGGTTACTACGAGACTTATAAGTTCAGCAGCGAGCTGTTCTCGGGCACCAACTTCGATGCCCGCATCGGTATGGTGGACCTGGGCATCAAGCTCAAGCTCAACAACGGCAAGATTCTGAAAGAAGATGCCCGCATCCAGCCCTACCTGATGGGCGGCGGCGGCATGTTCCTGTCCAACACGTCCGGCAAGGTGCGCGGCGTAGGCTTCGGGGTCGACCAGATTCGTCGGCCCGAGGTATTTGGCCTGGCCGGCATTCGGGTGCGGCTCAGCGATGCCGTGTTCCTGGACCTGACCACCAGCCAGCACTACCCCTTCACGGACCGGGTGGACAACATGAGCAGCCCCAGCGATAAGCTGTACGACCGGTTCCTGCTGCACCAGGCCGGCATCACGGTGGCCTTGGGCAAGATGAAGGATGAGGACAAAGACGGTGTATCGGACAAGAAGGACAAGTGCCCCGGCACCCCGGCCGGCGTAGCGGTTGACCCCACCGGCTGCCCGCTTGATAAAGACGGCGACGGCGTTCCCGATTACCAGGACAAGTGCCCCGACGTGAAAGGCGTGGCCGCCCTCCAGGGCTGCCCCGACCGTGACGGCGACGGCATCACCGATGCCGACGACAAATGCCCCGACGTGGCCGGCATCGCCGCCCTGCAAGGCTGCCCCGATGCTGACGGCGACGGTGTAACCGATGCCGCTGACAAGTGCTCCGGTACGCCTTCCGGTGTGCAGGTAGACGCCAACGGCTGCCCGCTTGACAAAGACGGCGACGGTGTTCCCGATTACCAGGACCGCTGCCCCAACCGCCCCGGCCCGGCCAGCAACAAAGGCTGCCCCGAGGTGAAAGCTGAGACCAAGAAGCGCCTGCAAGAGGCCACGAAGTACATCAACTTCGAATTCAACAAGGCCGTGCTGCTCCCCAGCTCGTACCCCACGCTGAAGGACCTTGCCAAAGTGATGGAAGAGTACCCCGACTACACGCTGGGCATCTCGGGCCACACCGACAGCAAAGGCGCTGATAACTACAACCTGAACCTCTCGGATGCCCGTGCTGCTTCGGCCCGCACCTACATGCTGAGCCAGGCTGTTCCTGCCGACCGCATCGTGTCGCATGGCTATGGCGAAACCAAGCCGATTGCTGACAACGCCACGGCCGCTGGCCAGGCCCTGAACCGTCGCGTCGAGTTCGACCTTTACCTCACCGGCGACCCCAACGCCTCGGAAGTGAAGTACGGCCCGGCCCCGACCATCGTCCCCGAGCCCGTGAAAGCTGCCCCGGTGAAGAAGGCTCCCGCCAAGAAAGCTCCTGCCAAAAAGGCTCCGGCCAAGCGCAAGAAGTAAACAAGGCCCGGCTCAAGTAGCCGATGAATGAAAAAAGGCCCGCTCGATGAGAGCGGGCCTTTTTTTGTGGCTTTTTAGCTATGCACTGGGCTTTTACAGCAGGGTAATTGTTCATAAGGAATCCCTGCCGGGTAGTTTGAAATTCAAGGAGGGTAGCAGGGACCCCTGCTGCCGGGTTTGAAACCCAAACTGCCCGGCAGGGGTCCCTGCTGCTGAGTTTGAAATCCAAACTGCCCGGCAGGGGTCCCTGCTGCCGGGTTTGAAATCCAAACTGCCCGGCAGGGAGCCCTGCGGGCTGGCTTTGCTTTTAGGAGGATATCAGCGGCTTGCTACATTGAATACGTCACCGACAGGTAATACAGCCCGCCCACGCTCGGCCCGCCGAGGTAGGACACGTAGTAATTGTTGAGCACATTGCTGGCCCCCAGCTTGAAGCGCAGGCTGGGCGCGGGCACGGTATAGGTGAGCTGGGCATCGAGGGTGTGGTAGGCGGCCACGGGGCCATTCACCAGAAAAGTTTGGGAGTAGTAGCCCTGCTGCCAGCGGTAGTTGAGGCCGAAGCCGAGGTTATGGTAGGCGTTTTCGTTGCCCAGGCTCAGGTTGTAGGCCCAGCGCGGGGTGTTGAAGCCGTCTTCGAGGCCGTCGCCGCTTTCGGTGCGGTCGAGGCGGGTGTAGGTGGTGTTGGCCCCCGCCAGGTAGCCGCCGGGCAGCTCGTAGCGCAGGCCCAGGGAGCCGCCGTGGTTGTAGACTTTGCTCTGGGCGTTGGTCCAGAGACGGTAGCGGTTTTGGGTGCTTTTCGAGTTGAGATAAATGGCCGTGGAGTCGGGATTCAACGTTTTGGGCACGTAGGCTTCTACCTGCGCAATGAAGTCGCGGTAGGTGTTGTAGTAGAAATCGACGTCGACCAGCAGGCGGCCTTTGGGCAGCAGCGCGGCCTTATAGCCCACTTCGAGCGAGTTGATGTGCTCGGGCTTGAGGTAGGTGTAGGGGTTTTTCACCAGCAGGCCCTTGTTCTGGGCGATGGCCTGGTTTTGAATGGTCAGCTTCTGGGCGGCCGTGGCATTGGCGGGCGTGTTGGCGTTGATATAAGCCGTATTGGCGGCCCCGAAAGCATCGATGCTGGTGCGCAAGTAGCTGTTCTCAAACACGCCGTCCGACATTACCCGCAGCCCGCCGATGCGCTTCACCTGCCCGCTGTTTACGTTCGAAAACCCCTCAAACAAGCTTGGAAACCGGTACCCGCTCTGGTAGCTCACGCGGAAGTTGGCCTGCGGGCCGGGCGAGTACACGGCCGTGAAGCGCGGGTTGAATTTTAGGTCGAAATAGTCGTTTTTATCGGCCCGCAGCGTGGCCGTGAGGCGAATTTTCTCCTTCATCAGCCGCGCTCCGGCCTGCACGAAGCCGCCGGTTTTGGAGTAGGTCAGGTTGTCGCCGAGCGGGTCTTTGCCCTTCTCGGGGTTGATGAAATAGTTGCCGTCGGGCACCACGATATAGGTGCGGTGGTCGGCCCCGGCCAGCACGTCGAGCGCGGCGGGCAGGCGGTGGCCGGCGCGGCGCAGGGCCTCGGCCAGGTTCACCTGGCCCTCGGCGTGGAGCAGGTCGGCACGCACGCGCAGGGCCGCGCCCACGTCCCAGTTATTAATGCCCTGCACCGTGCTGAGTCCGTTTTGGAAGGCGGGCGTGCCGGGCTGGGGGCGGCCGGCATCGGCGGCGGTGCGGGCGGTGGCGTGGGCCTGGGCCACGGGCTGCCCGGCCTGGGTGGCGGCGTTCCAGGCGGCGGTGTAGTCGCGGTTCCAGGTGGCGTCGGGCTTGTAGCCGCGGTCGATGTTCTCGGCGGCGGAGCGCAGGTTGTAGCTCTGGCCGGTGTTTTCCTGGGTGACGTAGGCGCGGGCCTGCACCACGGGCGTGGTCAGGCTCAGGGCGTGCTGTTGCAGCAGGTAGCCTTGCAGCTGGAAGCGGTTCGAGCGCTGGTACACGTTGTCGAAGCCGGCCACGCGGTAGGTGTAGGCCAGCTCGGTGCCGGGCCGGAAGCGGTAGTGTAGCGCGGCATCGCCCCGGAGGGTGCGCAGGTGGTAGTCCACCACGTCTTTTTCGGCGTAGCCGGTGCGGGCCACCTGGTAGTTTTTGCCGCCCAGGCTCAGCGTGCTGCGGTCCGACGACTCGTTGCCGTAGCCGTTCACGGGGTCGCGGGCCGGGTTCTCGGCTCCAAATAGACCGGTGTTGGCATTGCCGTTGGGGTTGATGTCAGTCTGGTCGTTGGCTATCCAGTCGTAGCCGCGCAGGTAGGTGCCATTCACTTTGAAGGCCAGCTTCGGGCTCAGCACTTTGGCGTAGCGCAGGCTGGTTTCGGAGAAGATTTTGGCCCCGGTATTGGCATCGCCAACGTGGTTAATCCCCGTCTTCTGCTGCACGCTCAGCCCTTCGGAATCAAAGGGGTTCTTCGTCCGGAAATTGGCCAGCCCGTTGATGGCGTTCAGCCCATAAAGCGCGGCAGCCGTGCCGGGCACAATTTCCACCGACATGATATCCGAATCAGTCGACCCCAGCACATTTCCAATCGGCCCGCCGATGTGCGGGGCCTGGTTGTCCACGCCATCCACGAGCTGGGCGAAGCGCACGTTGGTGGTATTGGTGAAACCCCGAGCATTTATCACCTTAAAGGCCAGACTGGGCGTAATCACCTGTACGCCCTTCAGGTGCTCGATGGCATCGAAAAACGACGGCGCAGGCGTGAGCCGCAACGCCCGGATATTCAGCTTTTCCACCGTCACCGGCGACTGCAAAAAGCTCTCCTCAACCTTAGAAGCCGACACGACTACCTCCTCCAAATCGACTTTTTTGCGGGTCGTATCGGCGGGGGGCACGGTTTGGCTGTGGGCGGCGAAGGCGGACAGCAAAGCGGCAGCAAGTAGAACCGGAAAGGCACGGTTGGGTAGGAATAGGGACATCAAAACGGGCGTTATATCCATAAAGATATAGCGGCTGTTTTTATATCCTTACTCGTGCAGCCGGTTTGTTTCGAGCGCCATGAACTCCTGGAAACGGGCTTGCAGGGCTTTAAAGGCCCCAATGGCGGCCTGGCCGGCCTCCGTTACAACGGCACCACCGCCTTTGGTGCCGCCGGTTTGGGTGCTTACCAGTGGCGTGGCGGCCTGCGCATTCATGGAGCTCACCAAATCCCAGGCGCGCTTGTAGGACATGCCCATGGCCTGCGCCGCCTTCGAGATGGAGCCCAAAGCCGCAATCTGCTCCAGCAATTCCAGCCGGCCGATGCCGAGGAAGCGGCCGTCGTCGGTTTCGAGCCAGAGGCGGCCGTTGAGGCGGTAAGAGCGGGTGGGCAGCAGGATGGATTTCATGAAGCAATGATAAGCGTAACCAGCCCTTAATGGGGCCTTGCTACAGCTGCTGCTGCATCTGTCGGGCATTTTCCACGCCCACGGCCCCGATGCCATTGTTGAAATAGAGGTATACTTCGCGCACGTTCTTGGCCGCTTTAATTTCGGCGGCGATGCGCGCCAGAAATTCTGGACTGTAAGGAGATTTATACAGTTCCGGCACGCCGTGGAAGCGGTAGTAAATGACATCGGTATTGGCCACTACCTCGTCGGGCAGCTCCAGGGGCGGCGGGTAGCTCTGGCCCACAAAGGCGATGTGGTGCCGCGCGAGCGTGCGCTGCACCTCGCCGTCCCACCAGCTGGGGTGGCGGAATTCGACCACGTTCTGGAAGGCCGGGTCGAGGCTGTCGAGCAGGCGTTGGAGCAGCTCTTCGGTGTAAGCCGCTTTGGGCGGCAGCTGGAAGAGCACAGGACCGAGCTTTTCCTTGAGGCCTTCGGCCACGGTGCCGTAGAAATCGGCCAGAATGGGCTGCGCCTCGGCGTTGAATTTCTTGTAGTGCGTGACTTGGCGCGGCGCTTTCACTGCAAACCGAAAATCGGGCGGGCTTTGGGTATGCCAGGTTTCGAAGGCCTTTAGCTCGGGCATTCGGTAAAAGGTCACGTTCAATTCCAGCGTGTTGAATTGGGTGCAATAGTAGGCGAACCACTTGCGCGGCGGCAGGCCTTCGGGGTAGAATATTCCTTTCCAGTCGCGGAAAGAAAAGCCGGAGCAGCCGATATGAATAGTCGAATTCATAAGGAGAAAGAGCAAAAAGGTCTGCGCTTGGTTCTACGCAGGGCCGTGGTCCCGCGACTGAAGGGAAGCCCGTGCTACCTTTCGGCGGCAGCCGTCAGTGCAGGCAGGTATGAGCGAAACGAATAAGCAGTATTTCCCGGCCCTGACCGGTTTGCGCGCGGTGGCCGCCGCGCTGGTGCTGGCCCACCATTTCAACCCGCTGAACCCGGCGCGGGTGGGCTGGCGGCTGCACAGCCTGGTGGCCGAGATGCACATTGGCGTGACGGTGTTTTTCGTGCTGAGCGGCTTTCTGATTGGCTACCGCTACCTGGGCCAGGAGCGGGTGCCGCTGCGCACGTACTTCGCCAACCGGTTTGCGCGCATCTATCCGATGTATTTCCTGCTGACCACGGCCACGTTTCTCATCATTCACCGGGCCGACCCGGCCAGCAACCTGGGCGGTTTCAAAATTTACCTGCTCAACATTAGTTTTCTGCGGGGGCTCTTTGAGGAGTTTCTGTATACCGGCATCCAGCAGGGCTGGTCGCTGACGGTGGAAGAAATGTTCTACGTATCGGCCCCGCTGGCTTTCTGGCTCATTCGGCGCAATGCGCGGTGGCTGGTGGCGCTGCCGCTGGGGCTGGGGTTGCTGGGCGTGGGGCTGGTGCTGCTGGGCTGGGGGCAGGCGTGGCACGGGTTCTTCGGCTCATTTGGTTTCCTGTTTCAGTTCACGTACCCGGGCCGGGCGGTGGAGTTTTTCGTGGGCGTGGGGCTGGCGTGGTGGCTGCGGCAGCCGGGCGCGCCTGCGGCTCCGCGCTTGCTCACCTGGTTCGGGCTGGCGGGCTGCCTGCTGTGTCTGGTGGTCCTGAGCCTGCTGCACGGCGCGGCCATCGGGGATTTTGGGGTGATGCAGCCGGCGGGGATGTTCATCAACAACGTCCTGCTGCCGCTGCTCGGCATCGGCCCGCTGCTGTGGGGGCTGGCGCGGGAAACCACCTGGCTAAGCCGCCTGCTCAGCAGCCGCCCGCTGCTGCTGCTGGGCAAAAGCTCCTACGTGTTCTACCTGCTGCACATGGGCGTATTGCAGCACCTGATTCATAATCAGTTACAGAGCAATGTGCTGACGGTGCTGGCCCTGTACGCAATATCCATCGTCTTATACTGGCTGGTGGAGGAGCCGCTCAACCACTGGCTGCGGCGCGTACTGCGCCGGCCGGCCCGGCCGGTGGCGGCGCTGGCCTGAGGAAGCCGGAGCTGCCAGGGATTTCCGGCTGGGGAAGCCGGCGGCACCGCATGGGGCCGCATCTCAGCGTCTGCGCTGCAACCAATTCGCCATCCGGCAGTAAAAACAGCTGCCCCGGCGCACCCTAACTAGCCGCGCGGGCCCATCCACTTCCCCGCCATGATGTCGAAAAACGTTCTGCTACTGCTGGCCGGCCTGGGCCTGCTGGCCGCCTGCAGTGGCCCCAGCCAACAGGAAAAACAGGAAGCCGCTGCCAACACGCCGGCCCAGACCGTGGCCACGCCCGCCGCCGACTCGGTGCACCTGCCCGCGCCCTACGCCACCAAATCCGTCACCAATCGGGTGAATATCCAGCCCTGGCCAGCCAGCAAAACGCCCGTGGCCCCCGCCGGCTTCGCGGTGGCCGAGTACGCTGGGAAGCTGGACAGCCCGCGCTGGCTGTACGTGGCTCCCAACGGCGACGTGCTGGTGGCCGAAGCCAGTACCGTGCCGATGAGCATGAGCCGCAAAGTAATAGCCGAGCTCAAGCTGGACAAGTCGCGCTCGCTACGCGACCACAGCGCCAACCGCATCACCTTATTCCGCGATACCAACCACGACGGTACGCCCGACCTGCGTACCACTTTCCTGGCCAATCTCAGCCAGCCGTTTGGCATGCTCATTATTGGCAATAATTTCTACGTGGCCAATACCGATGGCGTGCTGCGCTTCCCCTACCAGCCGGGCGCTACCAAAATCACGGGCTCGGGCCAGCGCATCCTCGACCTGCCCAAGGGCGGCTACAACAACCACTGGACCCGCAACCTGCTGGCCGCGCCCGACGGCTCCAAAATCTACGTGACGGTGGGTTCGAGCAGCAACGTGCAGGAGCACGGGGCCGAGGAGGAAGTGCGCCGCGCCAATATCCTTCAAATTAACCCTGACGGCACGGGCGAGAAAATATTCGCCAGCGGCCTGCGCAACCCCATCGGCCTGCAATGGCAGCCCGGCACCGGCAAGCTCTGGGCCGTGGTGAACGAGCGCGACGAGCTGGGCGATGAGCTGGTGCCCGACTACTTCACCAGCGTGCAGGAAGGTGGCTTCTACGGCTGGCCCTACTCGTACTTCGGCCAGAACGAAGAGCCGCGCCGCAAAAACGAGCGGCCCGACCTCGTCAAGAAAGCCCTGGTGCCCGACGTGGCACTGGGCGCGCACGTAGCCGCGCTGGGCCTTGCATTTTATGATAAGAACGCCTTCCCGGCCAGGTACCGAAATGGCGCTTTCATCGGCGAGCACGGGTCCTGGAACCGCACGCAGTTCTCGGGCTACAAGGTGGTTTTCGTGCCCTTCGCCAACGGCAAACCCGGCCAGCCGGAGGATTTTCTCACTGGCTTCCTGGCTGGCGGCGACACGAAGGACGCGTACGGCCGCCCCGTGGGGGTGGCCACGCTGCCCGACGGCTCGCTGCTGGTGGCCGACGATGCGGCCGACAAAATCTGGCGCGTAAGTGTCGCCAAATAAGCTTCGATTTCCGGTTGTCAGCTTACGCCAGGCTGCGCGTGATGCCCATTTCCAGCCCGCGCAATTCGGCCAGGCCGCGCAGGCGGCCGATGGCCGAGTAGCCGGGGTTGGTTTTCTTGTGGAGGTCGTCGAGCATCTGGTGGCCGTGGTCGGGGCGCATGGGCAGGCTCACGTTGCGCCGGCGCATGGCCTCGATTAGCTCGCGCATTACGGCGTACATGTCCACGTCGCCTTCGAGGTGGTTGGCTTCGTAGAAATTGCCTTCCGCATCGCGCTGGGTGCTGCGCAGGTGAATGAAGTGGATGCGGCTAGCAAATTGGCGCACCATGGCCGGCAGGTCGTTATCGGCCCGCACCCCGAAAGAACCCGTGCAGAAGCACAAGCCGTTGCTGAGCGAGGGCACAGCCG
>JAQBNT010000195.1 GCA_028288445.1 Hymenobacter sp.
CAGACCTGCCCACAAATAGAAGCTCGTTTTCATAGCTGGAGAGAGTCGATAAGCGATTTGCTTCGGAAAGGGCCTAGCGCCCGAAGTCGTCCTGCACGCGCACGATATCGTCCTCGTCGGACGGCTGGCCTGCGTCGGTGTGCTGCCAGATTTCGGCCACTACGCCCCAACCCGCCAGGCCTACCAAGCGGTGACGCTCGCCCTGGCGGAGGGTAATCTGGTCGCCCGGCGCGTACGTCTTCACCTCCCCTTCGGCATCGGTATCGCTGGTAGCCACGCCCACGGGGCCCTCCACTACCTGCCAGATTTCGGCCCGCCGGTGGTGGTACTGCCAGCTCAGGCGCGCCTGCGGGGCTACCAGCAGCATCTTCGGGCTTAGCTGGCCGGCAATGCGCAGCTCTTCAACCGGCAAGCCGTTGAAATACGTGTTGGCGAACTGCTGGGCCTGGGCTTCGTCGATGACGAAAAAGCCGCCCCAGGGCCGTAACTCATCGCGCCGACTGACGCGCAATCCCTGCGCATATAGTTGGTCAGCAATCTGTTGAAACAGCGTTTCTTTTGGGGTTGTCAGCGTTTCCATAATGAGCATTATTTGGTAATTGGTTGGTCCAGAAATTCGTAGCGCGCCCGGTGGGGCTCCGGCACGGCTTGGGTGGAGAGGTCGAAGCGCAGAATTTGGCCGGTGGGCGGGCGGTTGGCGGCGGGCCAGGCCGGCAGGCCCGCGCCGTTGGGGTTACCGGTTTTGATGAAGTTGACGAAGTAGGCCTGCATAGTTTTCGAGAGCTCGTAGTCGGCCGGCGTCCAAGCGTAGACCTTGTTGGTGGCCAGGTTACCCAGCGCGTATTCAATCTCAGCCGAGTGTACCGCGCCGGTGGCGGGCGGCGCTTTGGGCGCGGTAGCGGTTTGCTGCACCACCCCGCCGGCCAGGCCGGCCGTGGCATTGCCCATTTCGGGCGTCATGGCCGGGCGCGGATGAGCGTAGAGGTAGCGGTACACGGGCTGGCCGCTGGTTTTGCCGTGCAAGTCGGCCCATTTCCAGGTAGCGTAGGCCGTGAAGCGGTCGGCGGCCAGGTCGGTGGCCACGGCGGCTACTTCGGCATCGGTGGCGGCGGGGTAGCGTTGCAGGGCTTCGGCGGCGCGGGGGCCGTAGAGCTTTTCCGCGGCAGCGCGGTAGGTTGCCAGCGTGGGCACGGCCGCGCCTAACAGTGAGTGATAGTCGACCTCCTGCGAATTCCAGCCCACCAGTAGCGCCACCCGGGCCTGCTCACCGGCCGCATAGGTCGCCAGCGGGGCTTTGGTGAAGAAGTAGCCATCCACCACCGGCCGGAAGCGCGGGGCCTGGGGCTGGCCGGCCGCTTCCAGTAGCTGCTGGGCGGACAGGGCGCGCAGGGCATCGAGCGAAGCCGCTCCTACCTGCGCAGCGAAGGCTACTCCGGCCTGCTCGGCTTCGGCCAGGGGCGCGGGCGCGCGGTCGGCACTCAGTAGCGAGCCGCTTTCGCCAATGGCCTGCCGGAAGGTGTTGCGCGAGCCGGGAGCCGCCATTTGCGCGCTCACCGAAACCGACCCGGCCGACTCGCCCCCAATGGTAACCCGAGCCGGGTCGCCACCGAAGGCCGCGATGTTCTGCTGCACCCAGCGCAGAGCCGCCTGCTGGTCGAGCAGGCCGTAATTGCCAGCGGCGTGGTGCGACGATTCTTGGGTAAGGGCCGAGTGCGTGAAGAAGCCGAATACGCCCAGTCGGTAGTTCACCGTGACGGCCACGATGCCCTCCCGGGCCATGCTCTCGCCATCGTAGCGCGGCTCCGAGCCGTCGCCGGCGTTGAAGCCGCCGCCGTAGAAGTACACCAGCACCGGTCGCCGTTCCTGGGCCGATTTGGCGGGCGTCCATACATTCAGGTAAAGGCAATCTTCGCTCACACCCTTGGAGCGGAAGTTCATATCGCCGTAGAGCGGCAGCTGCATTGCGCGGGGCCCGAAAACCTTAGCGGCCCGCACGCCGGGCCATTTTGCCACGGGCTGCGGCGGCTGCCAGCGCAGCTTGCCCACCGGCGGCGCGGCAAACGGCACGCCCTTGAACTCGCGGACGCCACTGGCGGCTGTGGTGCCTTCCAGCAGCCCGGTAGCTAGCCGTACTTGGTTGACTGGCAATGTGACAGCCGGCTTTCCTATCTGAGCACCAGCGGCCAAAGGCACTTGCAGGACCAGCAGGAGCCAAAGATGGAATGTTTTCATAGAAGACGAGCGAAGAGTATGAGGGCAATTCAGTGCCATTTCAGGGGCACTTGGCCTACTCAGGTGGTAGCTACCCGCCGGCTGCCGCGCAGGCCGTACCACATGATGTAGGCATAGCACAGCACCGGCAGCAACAGGGCGAGATGCAGACTACTGTGGTCGGCGATGGTGCCGAACAGCATGGGAATGAGCGCGCCGCCCACGATGGCGGTGCAGAGTAGCCCGGAGCCTTCCTCGGTGTGGTGGCCTAGGCCCGCCACGGCCAGCGTGAAGATGGTGGGGTACATCAGCGAGTTCATCAGGCCCACGGCCAGCAGGCTCCACATGGCCAACGACCCCGTGGTATTGATGGAGACAAGTACCAGTACAATGGCTCCCACCGCATTAACAGCCAATAGTTTGGCCGGCAAAAACTTATTGAGCAAGTAGGCTCCCGCAAAGCGGCCCACCATGGCCGCGCCCCAGTAAAACGCCACTTTATTGCCGGCCGCTGTCGCGTCAAGCCCCATGACACGGGGTAGCGCCAGGTAACTCACGATGTGCGAGCCGATGGCTACTTCGGCCCCCACGTAGGCGAAGATGCCCACCACGCCCAGCAGCAGGTGGCGGTACTGCCAGGCACTGCGGTGGTGCGCCCCGGTCACGGCATCATCGTCGGCTACGTGCGCGATGACGGGCAGGGCAATTCGGCTCAGCACCAAGCTGATGAGCAATAGCACCACGCCGATAATGAGGTAGGGCAGCTGGACGGCGGTCACATCAATGCTGACCGCCGTCGTCGCGTTATCGAGCTTGGGCAGATGGCTCAGGATAAGGGCGCTGCCCAGCAGCGGGGCCAGCGTGGTGCCAAGCGAATTGAAGGCCTGCGTGAGCGTGAGCCGGGCCGAAGCTGAGGCCGGTGGGCCCAGAATGGCGACGTACGGGTTGGCTGCTACCTGCAGCAGCGTGATGCCCGAGGCCAGCACGAACAGCGCCCCCAGAAACAGTCCGTAAGCCCGCTGCGCGGCGGCCGGGTAGAATAAAAATGCCCCGATGGCCGCCACCCCAAATCCCAGCAGCATCCCGCGCTTGTAGCCCAGCCGCGCCACCACTTTGCCGGCTGGGATGCTCACCAGAAAATACGCCCCGAAGAAGCACAGATTAATTAGGTTGGCCTGGGCGAAGGAGAGCTGAAAGATGGCTTTCAGGTACGGAATCAGGATGTCGTTGAGGCAGGTGATGAAGCCCCAGAGAAAGAACAGCACCGTTACGGCGCTCAGAGCCGAGGTATAGTTAGGGGTAGGACCGGCCGTGGTAATGACGGTAGCGCGGGAAGCCTGGGCGGGAGGAGCAGCCATAAGAAACAGGAAGATGTAGAAAGATTTAGCTGGCTATTTCCGCATTAAAAAATATCGGCCAGCGACTGCAGGCGCAGCTGCTGCTTTAGCTGCCGGGCCGAGGTGGAGCCGGTACTGCGGAAGGTAACGCTTCTGGGTTGGCCTGGTAGCAAGTCGAAGTAGTTGTCTTCGAAAAAGCCATCCCCTTCTGCGAGCGTCAGATTCACATCGCGGGCCAGGGTTTTGCTTTGCAGGGTGAGCTGGTAGGTGCTGTCGGTGAGCGGCTTCCAGGTGGTGGTGACATCCGGGCGGGGCAGCGTCATTTCTTTGGGCGCGGCAAAGTAGTGCGTGCTGGCCGCCAGCGTGGTGCCGTCGGCGGCCTGTACTTCACAGCTGAGCACGACCTGCTTGGGGTTGTGCCCTTTCAGCAGCTTTTTGCGGGGAATATCGAGGTAAGCTTTGCTGGTCAGCGGCTCGATTTGCAGGGCCTTAGTTTGCTGAAATAGCAGGCGACCGGTGAAGTCCAGCAGGCGGACTTGCAACTGGGCGGGCACGGCCGCGAGACGGTCCGATACTACGTAAAAGCGCACGTTGTCGCCTTCTTCGTGGGGGCTGAGCAGCAGGTCGGCGTAGAAGCGCTTGGCGTAGTATTGCAGGGCTTTCCATCGGCCGTAGTAGTCGATGGACGACCACGAGGCCGCGCCCCAGCAATCGTCGAGCTGCCAGTACATCGAGCCCATCACGCGGGGCCGGTTGCGGCGCAGGTGCTCGGCAGCAATCTTGATGGCGTGGGCCTGTAGCACTTGGCTCACGTAGAGAAACGAGGGAAAGTCCTTGGGCTCGCGGAAGTCGCGCCGCAGGTATTCGAGCAGGCGCGGGTTGCCGGCTTGGCTGCGCTGGTGCTCGCGCATGACGGGCGAAGCAATATCATAATCGGTGGGCGCGGCGAACTGCTGCACCGATTTCAGCTCGGGAAACGACTGGAAGCCGTACTCGCTCATGAAGCGCGGCACCTGCTTTTCATAGGCCGCGAGCGGGTCGGTGCCGGCCCACACGGCCCAGTAGTGCATGTCGCCGTTGCTTTGGCGGCTGGCCAAGTCTTCGTTATTGGCCGAAGGGCTGGATGGCCAGTAGAGCCGACTGGGGTCGTGGGCGCGCAGCACGGCCGGCAGCACGTCATTGAACAGCTTCAGGTAGTCGCCCCACACTTCCTTTTGGTGCGCGGCCCCGATGATGCCGGGGATGTTCCAGTCCTGCCAGGCCACTTCGTTCTCGTTGTTGCCCACCCAGATGGCCAAGCTGGGGTGGTTACGCAGGCGGCGCACCTGATAGGTGGCTTCCTGCCGCACGTTGTCCATAAACTCCGGGTTGCCGGGGTAGAAAGTGCAGGCAAACATGAAATCCTGCCACACCAGCAGGCCCAGCTCGTCGCAGGTGTCGTAGAAATAATCGTTCTCGTAAATGCCGCCGCCCCACACCCGCACCATGTTCATGTTGCAATCTTTGGCCGATTGCAGCAGCTGGCGGTAACGTTGGTTGGTGACGCGGGTGGGGAAAATATCGGCCGGAATCCAGTTGGCCCCCTTGGCAAAAACCGGGATGCCGTTCACCACGAACTCGAACGACTTGCCGTACTGGTCGCGCTCCCGGCGTACTTCCAGCGTGCGCAGGCCGATGCGCTTTTTAGCCGTATCCAGCGACTTGCCGCCCTGCACCAGCTGTGCCGTGAAGGTGTAAAGCGACTGTGCCCCGTAGCCCGCCGGAAACCAGCGCTGCGGCTTATCCAGCCGCATTTCGGCCGTTACCTCGTGTTTGTTAGGGAGCAATGTGACTGCCTGTTCCAACGGTGCGCCAACGGTTTTGCCATCTGGCCCCACGACCTCAATGAGCAACTTGGCAGCGGCATTTTGCCCCGCCGCCCCGCCATCGTATTCCACCACGAAAGCCATTTGCGCCGCTCCCTCGCTCAGGCTACGCTGCACCACGTGGAAGTCGCTGATGCGGGCCACGTCCCAGGCTTCGAGCTGCACGGGCTGCCAGATGCCGGCCGTGACGAAGCGCGGGCCCCAGTCCCAGCCGTATTGGTAGGGCGCTTTGCGCGTGTAGGGGCTCAGCACGGGGCCCTTGTCACCCACCACGGCCATGGCCTGCTCGTCGTTGGTGGCGTAGAGTGGAAAGCCATATTTGGCGGGCAGGCCGGCCACCTCCGTCAGCGGCGAGCGAAAGTGGATGTGCAGGCGGTTTTCGCCGGCCCGCAGCAGCGACTTCACGTTCACCCGCCACTCCCGAAACATGTTGTCGGTATGCAGCAGGGCGGCGTCGTTTAACGTCACGTCGGCGTAGGTATCGAGGCCCTTGAAGACCAGCTCCAGATTGGGGCGCCGCAGCGTTTCGGGCGCGACGGTGAAGGTGGTTTCATAGTCCCAATCGGCCTTGCCAATCCACTGCTGCTGCAGCTCGTTATCGCGATAGAGCGGGTCCGGAATCTGCCCGGCGGCCAGCAAATCGGTGTGCACGCAGCCGGGCACGGTGGCCGGGGTCCAGCCTTCCTTGCCCGACTGGTGAAAGCGCCAGCCGGCGGTCAGCAGCTGCGTGGTTTTGGCCGTTTGGGCAGCCGCCGTTTGCCTCAAAAGGCTCGTCAGGATGGTGAGCAGCAGAAAAACGCGCATAAGGAATGGTGGAATTGGCATAATGGGCGGGGTATCCTCCAGCCGCATTGTTAGCGGTTATTGTAAGCCTCGGCCAGCAACTGCGGCAGGGCCGCGCCAGCGGTTCCAGCATATTGCACGTCAATAATCTTATGCTCGCCCGGCAGCAGCGTGAAATAGCCATCCGAGAAATAGGCCGGGAGAATGGGCTGCTTTTGGTCGTTCAGCAAGGTGAGGCGCACGGCCACGGCCGGCGTCGCGGTGGAGTTCACCAACTCATAAGTTAGCGAATGCCGGGCCGCATTCTGCCGAGTCAGACGCTGCTCCACCCGCACCGGGGGCAGGGTGTTGAAGGCTTGGAAATCGCCGGCCGGGGTCGGCTTTTGCCAGTAGTCGTTGGCAGAAATTACGGTGCCGGCCGCGTCCAATAGCCGCAGGCGTAACAGGTACACGCCGGGCAACGTTGCGGGGAGCTGGGGCGTGAAGACGGCCGTGACCTGGTTGGCCGGAGCCTGCACGGCACGGGTTTCGGCGGCAAGCTGCTGGCCCGCTACGTCATAGAGCGTGCATACCACTTGTCCATTCAGCGGCTTGAGCGTGGTATTGATAACCACGGCCTGATGGTCGTCCAGATTCCATTGCACATGTAGCGGCTCGCAGGCTTTTTGCGCACCAAAGTAGGCGGCGTGGGTAGCGTAGTCCCACGAATACAGCTGCCAAATCATGCTGGGCCAGGCTGGGTGGCTCATCCAGAGCAGCACGCCGCTGGTGCTACGCCAGAGGCGGCTGTTCCAGGCTTCAAACATGGCGCGGTGGTGGTCGTAGTTCAGGAACTGGACCTTGCGGGCGAAATCGTCGAGGCCCGTGGGCACGCCGTATAGGCGCGTCACGTCGCCCAGGTATTGCTGCTGCTCATGCTCGGCGTGCAGGTCGTGGTAGTACCAGGTGTCGCTGATAGGCCACTGGTCGGCGGCCGGGATGAACTGGCGGATGGTGCGGGCCTCGGGCACCGAGAAGGTCCCGATTTCGGTGGTGAAGCCCTGGGCCAGCCGCCGGGCGTATTCGGCGGGGTCAGCGAAGTAATTCCAGGGGCCGCTGGTGCGCAGGTTCAGGTTGCGCGAGTTGGGCTGGTAGTAGCGGGTGCCGTCCTCGGTGGCGATGAGCTGAGCCAGCGGGTCTTCGAGGCCGGCGGGCGCGTAGCCCTCGTTGCGCGGGCACCAGATGGCAATGCTCGGGTGGTTGCGGTAGCGCCGCACCACGTCGGTAGCATTATCCATGAATAGCTCATTATCAGCCGCCTCAATGTTAAACCCTTGGGTGGAAAGCCAGAAGTCGTTCCAGACCAGCATCCCGTACTCGTCAGCCAGCCGGAAGAATTCTTCCTCCGTGCTCTCGCCGGTCCAGTTGCGAATCATGTTGAGGTGAGCCTGCTGGTGCAGCTTGAAGTAAGGCTCCAGTCGGGCTCGCGATACGCGCTTGCGAGCATCGTCCATGCCCCAGTTGCCACCCCGGCAGAAGACGCGCTGGCCGTTCACCTTCAGCACGAGATAAGGCGCGGCGGCCGGCTCCGCCACGGGCGTAAAGGCGGCCTGGTTGGCCCCAAGGCGCAGGCGGGCCACTGCTACTTCGGGGGCTACTTCGCGGCGGTGCACGTTATCAAAAAGCAGCTGGCCGGCCGGAGCGCGCAACGGGTTAAACTCGACCCGTTGGCCCTCCCCCGCCGGCATGTCAACCGTCATTTCATACGTCAGCTCCCGCACGCCAAACCGCACCGTTTGCTGGTCCGAAGGCTGATTACCTGCTGCCACTACGCTTAGCTGCATAGTATAGAGATTGGGCCGGCCGTAGCCATTGGGCCACCACAGGCGCGGCCGACTCAACCGGAGCGGGGCAAATTTAGCGGGGTTGAAAGCTACCTGTTTATCGCTCAGCGCGGGCACCATCACGGTTTGACGGAAGGTCTGGCCGTCCAATTGGCCCGTCACGGCCACCGTCTGCGGCTGGCGGCTGGCGTTGTGCAGCGTGGCGCGCACCGTGAGGTCGGCTCGGGTGGTGTCGGGCAGCGGCAGGTCGGTGATTATCTGCGGGTCGCGCAGGGTAATGGGGCCGCTGAAATGCAGTTCCACGTCCTGCCAGATGCCGCTATTACGGTCGCGGATGCCGGGCATCCAGTCCCAGCCCTCGGCGGCCATGAAGGTAGGGCCGTCGCCGGCCAGCGTACCGCCGTTCGGCCCCTGCCCGGTGCGGGCCGATTCCTCGTGCGGAATGCCGGGGTGCGGCGGCGGCAGAATCCGCACGGCCAACGCGTTTTCGCCGGTCGGATTCAGCCACCGGCTCACCTCAAACTCGCCCCGCCGAAACGCGCCCTTGATGGTGCCCAGCCGCTGGCCATTGAGCCATAACTCGGCTTGGTAGTTAATGCCCGCAAACGTTAGCCAGGCGCTTTGTCCGCGCTTTTCGACCGGCACCCGAAACGCAACGCGGTACCACCACGGCTGGCGGGCCAGCGTGTCGGGAATACGCAGATTGTTCAGCCCGAGGTAGGGGTCAGAATACACGCCCTGGTCGATGAGGGTAGTGAGCACCGTGCCGGGCACGGTGGCATTATACCAGTTGGCACTACGGAAACCAGGCTGGCTGATGGCTGAGCCGGCCGCCCGCACGTCATTACCGGCCGCCATTTCCCAGCCCTGGGTGAGGCGCAACCGGCCATCGGGCGCGGCGGCCAGCACGGTGTGCGGCACCACTTTCGGCTGGCGCGTGGGCGGCGTGAATGGAGTTTTAGCCTGCGGCAGCATGGCCGGGTCCTGCGGCCGGGTCAGGCCGTAATTAAGCTTGGGCTGCTGCCCGTGGGCTGCGGGCTGTTGGCACAGTCCCGCCCCAATTGCCACGAGCAGCCAGCCCAAGCGAAGCCGGCGGCCCACCACCGCCAGCTTACTATCGTTAATAAAATCAGCCCCATTCCTCATAAAGTCCGCGCTTTGCTACCAGCCGTGATGATGAGCACCCGCTCCTGCTGCGGCCCCAACGTGAGGGTGGGCAACGTGAGTTGCTGGTCTTTCAAGGCTAAGCCGGTCAGCTTCTGGTATTGCCGGGTATTGGGCTCGAAGGATTGCGCGGCGAGCTTTTTGGCACCAGTGGCGGGGAAATCGGCAGTCGTGGTAACGGGCGCGGCGGTATTATTCAGCAGGTACACGAAGTAGGTGTCGCCGCAGCGCATCCCGAAACTTTGCACCACGCCGCTGGTCACGTCGAAGGGCTCGAAATCCCCGTGGCCGGCCGCCAGCATCCGGTCGCTGATTTCGCGCACGGCGCGGAAATAGGGCGTCGTCTGCTGGTCATCGAACAGCTCCCACCACCACGTCATCGGCAGCACGGGCGTGGGGCTGAACAGGCCGTACCACAGCCCCCGCCGGTAGTCGTAGTTGAAGCCGTCCTTGTAGGCCGGGTTGGCATCTTCCCAGCGAAAACCGAATTCGCCCACCACGTAGGGCTTGCCGAAGGTCTGGATGTAGTCGGGATAGATGGCCGGGATTTTCTCGGTGTGCTTATAGATGTGCTTCTGATTGAAATCGAAGTACGGCACCGAGTTCAGCCCCGCGATGTCGCGGTGCGAGATACTGGTGGTGACTAGGTGCTGGTAAGGGTCGATGTCCTTGAGATAGCGGCTCATTTCGGCGTGCCAGTGCGTCACGGCCGCGTGCGGAATCAGCAAGCTGTCCTGCTGCGTGTACACGGCGTTATCCACTTCATTAAAGAACTCCCAGGCCGCGATGTTGGGGCTGTAGCCCCAGCGGGCCACGATGTAGCGCAGCTTGTTCTTATACTTCTGCTGGGCGGCGGGCAGCGTGAAAAATTCGGTAGGTGTGCGGGCCGGGCCGCCGTTGGCTTGGTTGTAGGGACTGTTACGCCAGCCGCCTTTTTCCATTAGGTGGCCGTGCCAGTCGAGGGTGAGCATGAAGTACAGCCCGAGCGAATCGGTGAGCTGCACCAGCTCGTCCATGCGCTTGATGGCGCCCGGGTGGAAGTAGTCGGTCGAATTGACGTAGCGTTTCGTGGAACTCACCTTCTGCCACTCCAGCGGCAGGTTCCAATAGCACATCCAGGTGCGGAAGAAGTTGGCCCCGTTCTTCGCCAGGGTGGGCAGCAGGTAGTCGTAGGTAAACTTCTGGTCCTCGAACGAGCGGGATTCCCAGGCCACGTTCTCCCCTATCCCCCGGAACAAGTCGCCGTTATCAAACCGAAACGTGTACAAGTCATTTTTGTGCAGAAAGCCCGGTTTCTTGCCCGCCACCACCGTGAAGGAGCTGGCCGCTGACTCCTCGGTGCCCGCCTTGCTGGTCAGCCGGACAAAGCCGGTGTACGTCCCCAGCATCTGCGGGGCAAACCGCACTTTCCAGCGCGAGAGCGAAGCGGCGTTCTGCTCGCAGTAGCCGGGCACCACCACCGGCAGCCCGTTCGGCGCGGTCAGCACCAAATCCAGGCTCACCTCCTGCTGGTTGTATGGATTCTGAAAGGTCGCATTGAGCGTGATGTCCCACTCCGCCTTCTCGTATTCGCGCACCGGCGCGGTGGTGAGCTTCGTCTGGGCGATGGTTTTTTGCGCGTAGCCAGCCGGGGCTGCCAGCAATGCCAGCAGCCCGAGCAGCAGCCCTTTCCAGTTATTCATGTTTGTTTTCTGTAGAGACGCAACTCTTCGCGTCGCGTCGTTGGGCGATGCGTATTGAACATCATTACTCGAGTGACGCGAACGCCGAGATGCTAAGCGTTGCGTCTCTACTATGGCCTACCGTTTCGGCAGCTCATCCCGCGTGAGCACCTGCGGCGCGTCATAAATGCGCTTGATGGCCTCAACCGAATTCTTCTCCTGCACCAGCTCGGCCCAGCTCATAAAAAACGTCCAGCGGGGCTGCGCGGTCAGGATTTCCGGCGTCGGCAGGGTGGCACACTCGCCAATGGCCATCGGTTTCTGGCCGACGATGGGCAGGATGTAGTCGTACCACGATTTATCGTAGCCCTGGTCGTACACATCGAAGGCGAAAACGTCCCAGTAGGCCTCGCCGGGGTTGTATTGGGCGAAGTCGCGGCTCATGTCCTGCATGTCCCACACCCAGATGAGGTTGGTCAGGCCCTTCGTTTTCTGGAGGTAGTCGTGGGTGATTTGGTAGAGGCGGGCGGTGCCGTTGGGGCCGGGCCGGCCGCCCCACCAGAACTTGCCCTGGTTCATCTCGTGCAGCGGCCGGAACAGCACCTCCACATTGTGGTCCTTAAGGTATTGCAGGTACACGGCGATGCCGTCCATGCGGGCTTTCCAGGCCTTGTTTAGCGGGGTGCCGTCGGTGATGAGCTCCTGCCACTGCGCGTCGGTGAGCAGCTGGTTGAGCAGCCCGGGGTCCCAGACGCAGGGCTCGCCGGGGCCGGGCGGGCAGGCGTGCCACATGATGTTCACCACCGCCCCCTTGCGGTATTGTTTGCGCGCCTGCTTTATCATGTTCCAGCGGTTGTCGATGTTTTCCTGCTGAAAGAGGAAGTCACCGCTCCACAGCGCCGGGTATTTGCCGGTGGTTTTCCGGATGAAATCCGTCCACTTCGTGGGCTCGGCGTTGGGCTCCTTGTTGTGCTGGCCGGCCAGGGTTTTGGTGCCCGAGATGCTTTGCAGATAAGGCAGCACCTGGGTGGATTGGGCAACGGCGCTGGTGGCAAAGAGACAGGAAACAGCCAGTAGAGCCGGCAAAAGGAATCGGACCATTTGAAAAGGAATCAACGTACAACGTAGGGGCGGGACGTACCCGGTACGACCCCGCCCCTACTTCTATTTTCTACTTGCGGAGTGTGTACCAGTAGGTTTTGGCGCCGCCAAGCTCCTGCTTACCGCCGCTACCGTTCCAGTCGATGTCGTAGGGCTGCACGTTGAAGGGCATTTTCAGCGAGCGTTTGTCGGCGCTGAATTCCAGGGCGACGGTTTTGGTCTGGGCCGTGCCGGGGTTGAAGGTGATGGTGTTGTCGGCGAAGTTGCGCAGCCAGGTGCCCTGGTTGCGGGGCAGCCGGCGGAACTTGTAGTTGTAGTCGGTGGTGCCGTACATGAAGTTGGCGAACTGCCCATCGGGGCCGGGCCGGTGGTCGAAGGTGCCGGTGAGCTTGCCGTCGGCCGTGACGCCGGTTACGGCGAAAGTCAGGGTGTTATCCAGCTCCTTGCTGGCATCGGGAATATTGCTGGCCAGCGTCTTAGTACCGTTCCAGCCCCAGCTTTCGCCTTCGCCGATGAAATACTGGAATTGCAGGTTGGTCATCGACCAGGTGCCGTCCAAATCCGACACGTAATCCTTGATTTCCACCGTCCACGGCCGGGATTGGCCCGACTGCGAGGTGACGTTGTAAGTACGCGTGCGGTTTGAGCCCGAAAAGTCGGTGACCTGGCCCGAGCCGGGGCTCACCTCGGCGTGGTAGGAGGTTTCGATGCGGGGCATCACCTTGCTAAGGTCGGTGCCGGGTACCACGTACACCACTACCTTGCCCGCATCGGCGGCGCGGGTGATTTCGGCTATGCCAATCTGGCCCTGGGGCAGCACGAAGTCGGTGATGGCGCGCTCGTTGCTGACAATGTCTTTGAACGGGTCCTGCTTGCAGCCGCTCAGGAGGCCAGCAAATGCGCTGGCGGTTAGAAAAGTAATTTTTAGGGATTTCATATTGGTGGGATTTTTTGAAGTTGCTAGACGGTCAAGCTGAATGAAGTCGAAGCATCTCTACCACTTCGTTGCAGCGATTGGATTACTCCCGCGGCAGAGATGCGTCAACTTCGCTCATTATGCTGCCCTTAATATTGTTATGCAGGCTATTCAGCCCTGATTACAGCAGCGCGTTCAAATCAACTTCGCGCGTCGGGATGGGGAAGTAGTACGGGTCGCCGGTGATGGTTTTTCCGTAGCGTTGCACCAGGATTTCCTCCATTTTGTGGCTGCGGCGCAGGTCGAACAGGCGGTTGGCTTCGAAGCACAGCTCCCAGGCGCGCTCCTGAATGACGGCATCGCGAAAGGCGGTAGCGCTCAGGCCGGCCGCGAGGGGCGCAATGCCCGCCCGACTGCGAATGCGGTTGATGGCAGTGTAACCGTCGGTGGTCGGGCCGCAGGCTTCCGCATACAGCAGCAGCACGTCGGAATAGCGCAGCACGGGCGTGTTGGCGCTGGTTTGCTCGCCGACCTGCAAGGGGTCAAGATATTTGCGGGTGAAGGGGCGGCTGTAGTCGGTGATGCCCAGGGTGCGCGTCACGGTGCCTACTTTCACCGTATTCGGGATGAGGTCGAGCTTGCGCTTGTCGGCCGGGTCGAAGCTGTTGTAGAGCGCGCCTTCGGTGAGGAAGTGGTTGTAGCCCGATTTCACAGGGGTGCCGTCGCTAAGCGTGAACGTGGCCCCGTCGATGTAAGGAATGAACATCAGCGGCAGCTTCGAGTAGTTGCCTTCCGAGAGGCCGGCGCGGTCCACGGTCACGGCGAAAATGTGTTCGGGGCCGGCCTTTTTGGT
The DNA here is from genome assembly GCA_028288445.1 of Hymenobacter sp. Classification (GTDB taxonomy): domain Bacteria; phylum Bacteroidota; class Bacteroidia; order Cytophagales; family Hymenobacteraceae; genus Hymenobacter. Next base: position 13,715 of record JAQBNT010000195.1, read on the forward strand.
CACGTCGAAGATGTCCTTCAGGTTGGTATCGAGGCCGTAGCCGGTGGCGGTGAGGGCGCTGTTGGCCATCGTTTTGGCTTCGGTGTAGAGGCCGGCGGCATCGGTTACGAAGTCGTAGCCAGGCGTGCCGGTCAGCTTACCCGAGGCCAAGGTGGCGTCCACTTTGGCCAGCAGGCTCCAGGCGGCCACGCGGTTGGCGCGGCCGTCGCGGCGGGTCAGGTCCGTCAGGGCGATGCTTTGCTTGAGGTCGCTGGTAATCAGGGCGTAGATATCCTGAATGGAGGCTTTGGCCGCGTCGGTCTGGCTAAGCGACGTTACGGGCGCGGTGCGCAGCGGCGCGGAACCGAACAGGCGCACGATGTTGAAGTAGTGCAGGGCGCGCAGGAAGTAAGCTTCGCCCACCAGCTCGTTGCGGTTAGCTTCGCCCATGCTGCTGATGCCGGGCACGTTGGCAATCACGGCGTTGGCGCGGTTCACGCCGATATAGGCGTAACGCCAGGTGGTGGTCAGGTCCACGTTGTCGGCGCGCACGGCCAGCTTGTCGAACTCGAAGTTGCTGGCGCCGGCGTCGGGCTTGAGGGTGATGTCCTCGGTGGGCAGCTCGGTGACGGTGATGAAGCCGCGCGAGTAGTACTCAATCTCGGGCAGGATGGCGTAGGCGTAGATAAGCGCCGCGTTGGCATCGGCCTCGGTTTTGTAGAAGTTGCCCTGCGACACGAAGCCGTAGGGGTCTTCCTGCAGCGAGCAGCCGGCCGCTACCAGCAGCGCCCCGGCCAGACCTAATTGTTTGAGGAGTTTCATGGTGGGAATGATAAAGCCGGTGATTAAATGCCGATGTTCAGGCCCACCGAGAAAGCGCGGGGGCGCGGGTACGAGCCGTACTGCTGGCCATTGGCCGGCACCTCGGGGTCAAAGCCCTTGTGGAATTTGGTGAAGGTGTAGAGGTTGTTGCCGGAGAGGTAAATCCGCAGCGTCTCGACGTGCTTGATGAGGTTGGACTTGAAGTTGTAGCCCAGCGTCACGTTCTGCACGCGCAGGAAGGAGCCGTCGGTCACGAACCAATCGGAGCCGTAGTAGGCACGGTTCGAGTTCACGCTCGGGTAGGCGTTGGTCGGGTTATCGGGCGTCCAGCGCTGGAGCTGGCCGCTGGGCGAGAACTTGCGGAAGTCGAACACATCGTTGCCCTGCACCCCGTAGAGCTGGGCCGAGAGGTCGAAGCCCTTGGCGCGCAGCGTAGTATTGAAGCTGTAGAGGAACTTGGGGTTGGGGTTGCCGATGATGGTGCGGTCGGTGTCGTCCACTTTGCCGTCGCCGTTCAGGTCCACGTACTTCAGCTCGCCGGGCTTGGCCATGTCGCCGGTCAGGCCGGTGGCCGCGCCCTCGGCGGCGCTCTGAATCACGCCGTTGGTTTTGTAGCCGTAGAACACGTTGATGGGCTGGCCCACGATGTAGGCATTGAGCGGGGCGCGCAGCATTTCGATGCTGGAGCCGTTCCACACGAAATTATCGGTGCCCATGCTGATGAGCTTGTTGCGGTTCACGGTCAGGTTGCCGCCCACCGTCCACTGCACTGTGGGCGTGCGCAGCACTTCGGCGCTCAGACCCAGCTCGATGCCTTTGTTTTCAATCACGCCGTCGTTCACCCACACCCGGTCGTAGCCCGACGATGGCGTGATGTAAGTCTGGCGCAGCAGGTCGCGGGTGCGCTTGTAGTAGAAGTCGAGGCTGGCCGTGAAGCGCTGGTCGAGAAAGCCCAAATCGAGGCCGGCATCAAGCTGCGAAGTGGTTTCCCACTTCAAATCGGGGTTCGGCACGCCTTCCCAGATTTTGTTGTAGCCATCGTAGCCGAAGGTGCCCGGCCCGAAACCGGTCTGGAAGTCACCGCCGGTGTAGTAGCGGGCCGAGCCCAGGCGGTCGAGCGTCTGGTAGGGGTTGATGCCCTGGTTGCCGGTCAGGCCGTAGCTCACGCGCAGCTTGGCTTCCGAGATGGTCGGGATGGCTTTCATAAACGCTTCTTCCTGGAGTTTCCAAGCCACGGCAGCCGAGGGGAAGAAGGCCCACTTGTTGTTGGCGCCAAACTTCGACGAGCCATCGGCCCGGCCGGTGAAGGTGAACAGGTAGCGGTCGAGCAGCGAGTAGTTGAAGCGGCCGATGTAGGAGTTGAGCTGCGACTTGCTCAGGCCGTTGCTGGTGTACTGCGTTTTGGCCGTGCTCAGGTTTTGGTTGGCCAGCACGTCGTTGATGTAGCCGCGGCCTTCGAGGTACGACGTGCGCGAGTTGAACGACTGCGAGGTGTAGCCGGCCACCGCATTGAAGGTGTGAATGCCCACCGACTTGTTGAACGTGAAGTAGTTCTCATTCAGCAGCTCGTTGCCGTTGTAGTTGTTGATGGTGCCGAAACCGTTGTACAAGTATCCGGTATTGGTGATGTTGCGCGGCTGGTAGTTGTCGTCCACCGCGTTGCCAAATTTGTCGCTGAGCTGGGTGCGGAAATTCAACCACTTCGTGATGTCCCAGCTCACGTAGAGCGTGCCCAGCACGTCGAAGCCTTTGCTGGTGTTAGTCACCTCTTTCTGGTAGGCGATGGGGTTGCCAAAGTCGCGCGGGCCAATCTGGAAGTAGGTGCCGTCGGGGTTATACACCGGGAATACCGGGTTGCGGTCGGCCGAGAGGCCGCCGCCCACGCGCTGGGTGTGGGTCATAATCAAGTTCACGCCCGCGCTCAGGTTGTCAAACAACTTCTGGTCGAGGTTCAGGCGGCCGTTGTAGCGGTTGTACACGTTGCCGATGTTCAGGCCTTCCTCGCGGTAGTAGTTGCCCGAGATGGAGAACTTGGTGCGCTCATTGCCGCCGTTGGCCGTGAGCGTGTGGCTCTGCGAGAAGGGGTTGCGGTACACCAAATCGGGCCAGTAGGTACGGTAAGGCCACTTGGGCTTGCTCGGGTCGGTGCCCTTCAACTCGGCCACCGAGGGGTAGTAAGTGCCCAGGTAGGTCTGGCCGGTGTAGAGCAGCGGCAGGCCAGCATTGCCCCGCGCCTCGTTGTCGATAATGGCCACATCCACCGGGTCCGACCACACGTCGAGCTTCGTAGGCAGGGTCGAAATCGTGTTCAGCGTGCTCAGCGTGATGCTGGTTTTGCCCGCCTTGCCCTTCTTGGTCGTCACCAGAATCACGCCGTTCGCGCCCCGCGAGCCGTAAATAGCGGCCGAAGAAGCATCCTTCAGCACCTCAATGCTGGCAATGTCATCGGGATTAATCTGCTTCAAATTGCCGGCATCGCCCCACGGAAAGCCGTCCACTACCAGCAGTGGGCTGTTCGAGCCGTTAATCGAGCTTGACCCGCGAATGCGAATGGTCGCGCCCGCGCCCGGCTCGCCGGAAGGCACAATCACCTGCACGCCGGCCACCTTGCCCTGCAGCAGCTGGTCGACCGACGACGCCGGTGTCTTATTCAACTCACTGCCTTTCAGCGTGCCCACCGAGCCGGTGAGGTCGCTCTTGGCCACCGTGCCATAGCCGACCACGACCACTTCATCCAGCTTTTTGGTGTCAACCGTCAGGTTGCCGTCAATGGTCGTTTTGCCGTTCACGGGCGTTTCCCAACTCTGGTAGCCCACGAAGGAGAACGTGAGCACCGCATCGGCCGAGGGCACCGTGAGCGAGTACGAGCCATCGGCCTGCGAGGAGGTCCCGGTGTTCGTGCCCTTCACCAGCACCGTCACGCCCGGCAGCCCATCACCCGATGCGCCATCGCGCACCACGCCGCGCACCGTCAGCGCCTGCGCCCAGCCCAACACCGGTGCCAGCACCGCGCAGAGCCATATAAGGAGTATTTTCTGTCTCATAAAAGTGTGTTCAAAGAGTAGGTAAAAAGGTGGGATTTTGAGTTAAGCATTCCAACGGGTTAGCCAAAAGCAAGCCCCGGAAGAATGGTGTTTACACACTATGATTAGCCTGAATTCAGGGGCAGGCCACAAACGTTTCCGGCGTTAAACGCCCTTTTTTTCAGGCGGCAGCAACGGCTCGAAAACCGGTCTGTTTGGGTAATACAAACTTAATATCTACCCTTAGCCAACAATGATACTTTTTTATCAAAGTATTGCCCTATTCAGCAGTTTGTGAAGCTTATCCCTGTCCCAGAGCACTGAATGGACGGATTTCAGCTGGCCTTTTGAAGAAAATCTGCTGGCTAAAGCTCGCTGGTCAGGTTGCTTTCAGCTTGGTAGCCTCTCCTGTGCACCCTGGTAAAACGGTAATAACTGACCGCGCAAACAAACACCTATCTGTCAAAACATTACCCAACGCTACCAATTCACTTTACCCGACTATTCGAATCGAACCTAAACGGTGCGCCGCCATCGCTACCAAGCAGCAACAGCGGCACACCACTACGCCGGATTGGCGAATTGTCGGATGTGCGTCGGCGGCAGAGCAAAGGGTAATTGATTTTTGCACCGCCGGCTTACTTCGAGACAGGCTCGGACGTTGTGGTAGGGGCATTTCCAGAAGCCGATTTTGTCGTGGTCGCGCATGGGCTGATAGTCGTCGAACACGCCCCAGCGCCACTCCCCTACTTCGATATCCAGCAGGTGCTTTTGAGCGAACTGCCAGGCTTGGTACGAACGGTTCAGCATCGCTTCGTCGTGGTCCAATTCATAGGCGTGCAGGAAACCGACCATCGCCTCGGCGCTCACCCACCATTCGCGGTGGGTGTCCAAGTGGTTGGTGGCGCGGTCCAGTTCGTGGGGCAGGCTGCCGTCGGCCAGCACGGCGGTGGCAGCGGCCTGGGCTAGGCGCTGGGCGGTGGCGTTGGTGCGGGCCAGCAGCGCGGCGTCGCCGAGAGCTTCGGCGGCTTCGGGCAGCAGCCAGGCCGCTTCGATGTCGTGGCCGTAGGAAACAAGGTCGGCTACCGGCGTCCAATTGCGGGCAAAAAACAGGCGCAGGTGGCCCGTTTCCGCATCCACGATGTGCGTTTCGAAAATGTGTAGCAGATGGCGCAAGCGCTGAGCCAGCCGCGCATCGGGCCAGACGTGGTAGAGGTTGGCGTAGGCTTCCAGAATATGCAGGTGCGTATTCATGGTTTTGGGCGCGTTCTGGTCCTTGTCGCTCAAGCGCAGGTCATTCAGCAGCTCGCCGGTTTGGGTGAAGGCTTCGAAATAGCCGCCCTGCTCGGCGTCGTAGCTATGCGCCTCAATCCACTCAAACAACTGCTGGCTGGCTTGTAGCGCGCGCGGCTCCTGGGTAGCGCGGTAGTATTCGCTCAGCCCGTAAATGGCAAAAGCCAAGGCGTAAATCTGTTGGCGCGAGTCCTGCGGACGGCCCTGCGCATCCACCAGCCAGTAAAGGCCACCATGCTCGGCATTAATGAAATGGGTGAGCAGATACTGATAGGCGCGGGTGGCAGCGGGGCGATATTCCGCCCGCCCGGTGTGCCGGTAGAGAGCCGAGAACGTCCACAGAATGCGGGCGTTCAGGATGCTGCCTTTGTCGGCGCTGGCGTCGATTTGGCCAGCGCTATCCATCCGGCCGATGAAGCCGCCCTGGCGCTCGTCCACGGCCTTGGTCAGCCAGAAATCGGCGATGCGGGCTGCTTCGGCCTCCATGTCCTGCTGGTACGAAGCCAGCAGAGCCGTCACGTTCGGATTGGCAGGCGCACTCATGCCCCTACGCCGTTGTACGACAGCTTCATGCCCGCCTTCGGGTCCTCGGCGAATGCTTGGTTGGCATCAATCAGCGCGTTGATGTGCCGCACCGAGGCCGCCGAGGAAAACTCATCGGCCGGCGTGTGCAGCACATAATCAACCAACTGCTCCACCGTGGACGTGGCCACGTGCGTGCGGGTGTCCGACGAGGCGTAGTAGATGAACACCGTGCCGTTGTCGTCCAGAATCCAGCCGTTGCTGAAGGCCACGTTCGACACGTCGCCGACCCGCTCCTCGCCTTCCGGCGCGATGAAGTAGCCGCCGGGTTTGCGCAGTAGCTTGTCGGGCTGCGCCAAGTCGGTCAGGAACAGGTACAGCACGTAGCGCAGGCCGGCGGCGGTATTGCGCACGCCGTGGGCCAAGTGCAGCCAGCCTTTCTCCGTTTTGATAGGTGCGGGGCCCTGGCCGTTTTTGGACTCGTACACGGTGTGGTACTGCTTGCCATCCACAATCCACTCGCGACTCACCACGGCGTTTTCCATCGAGTCCGTCAGGCCAAAGCCGATGCCGCCACCCGCGCCGGCTTCGATAAAGCTGTCCTGCGGCCGGGTATAAAGGGCGTATTTACCCTCCACGAATTCGGGGTGCAGCACCACGTTGCGCTGCTGGGCCGAGGGCGTTTTCAAATCCGGCAGCCGCTCCCAAGTGATGAGGTCGTTGGTGCGGGCGATGCCGCACTGCGCCACGGCCGAGGACTCGTCGCCGGGCCGGGCCGCCGGGTCCTTGCGCTCGGTGCAAAACAGGCCGTAAATCCAGCCATCCTCGTGTTGGGTCACGCGCATATCGTACACGTTGGTGTCGGGCTCGGCCGTTTCCGGCATCGTGATGGGCCGCTCCCAGAACTCAAAGTTATCAATGCCGTTGGGGCTCTCGGCCACGGCGAAAAACGACTTGCGGTCGAGTCCTTCCACGCGGGCCACCAGCAGGTAACGGCCTTCGTGCTTGATAGCGCCGGCGTTGAACACGGCATTGATTCCCAGCCGCTCCATCAGGAACGGATTGGTGGCGGGGTTCAGGTCGTAGCGCCAGGTGAGCGGGGCATGCTGGGCCGTGAGCACGGGATACTGGTACCGGTCGTAGATGCCATTGCCGAGGGGCTGCTTTTTGTTGGAGCGGTTCAAAAGGGCGGCGTGTTGCGCCTGGAGGTCGTGCTGGCGGTGGCGGAAGTTGTTTCCCATTGAATAAGGCAGGATAAGCGTGGTAATGGAGAGTGGACGAAGGCTATTGCTTGATGAATTTGATGGTTTGGGCCGCGCCTCGATACTGCGCCCTAAGCAGGTAGAGCCCGGCTGGTAAATCAGCCGTGGAAAGGGTTTGGGTGGCACTGCGCACGGCGTAAGTGCCCACCGATTGCCCGGTGCTGCTGAGCACGCTGAGCTGCGTGCCCACCGGCCAGTCGGCGCCCAGCGCGACCGTGAGCGTGCCGGTCGCCGGGTTGGGATAGGCTTGCAGGCTGCGGGCAGCAGAGGCCGAAGCGGTGGCCGTTACCAGGCTGCCGTAGGCTTCCAGCTCGCGGATGGAATAGCCGTATATGGTGCCCCGCGCCGTACCCAGCACCTTCACGTAGCGGCCGGTCACGTTCAGGTTGGGGTGGTTGGTGTGCAGGTCGGTATTGCCCGTGATGGTCACGGCGGTGGACCAGGTCACGTTGTCGGGCGAGACCTGAATCTGGTAATCGCGCCCGTAGGCATTTTCCCACACGATGCTGAAGCGGTTAAGGCGGTAGTTCGCGCCTAGGTCCACCACGATGTTCTGCGGGTCGGCGTAGGCTGACGACCAGCGCGTGGTGCGGTCGCCATCGACAGCCAGCGCGGCCACGTTGCCCTGGCCTGATTCGGTAGATGACACCGTCACCGGCCGGTTCAGGCACAGGTTGCCGGCTGAGGGGTTGGGCACACCCCAGCCCGGCATCTCGTCACGCGTCAGCACGTTGGTGGCGGTGTAGAGCGAGAACAAATTGGCGGAAGTGTTCTGCGAAAACACCAGTTCCGACCAACCCATGAAGTAGGTCCACAACGGCTGGGCGCGCAGGGCGGCGACCGTAGGTAGTACGCCCGTTTCGCCGATGGCAATGGGTTTGCCGGCGGCCACGCTCAGCATGGCGTTGTACTTGGCCTGGGTCAGGCCGTCGCCGTTATAAAAATCCAGCGAGGCCACGTCGAAGTAGCTGGTGCCGGGGCTATAGGAATTGACATCGCTCGGCAGCGTGGGGAAATCCTGGATATTCCAAACCCAGACGATGTTGGTCAGCCCACGCGTGACTTGCAGATAGTCGTGGGTAATCTGGTAGAGCTTGGCCGAGCCGGTCGGCCCCGGGCGGCCGCCCCACCAAAAAGCCGATTGGTTGGTTTCGTGCAACGGCCGGAAGGCCACTTCCACGCCCCGGCTTTGCAGGTACTGAAAGTAAGGCACCAGCTCGTCGAGCCAGGCTTTCCAGCGGGTGTTGAGCACGGTGCCGTTGGTAGTCAAATCCGTCCAGTCGGCGTTCGACATCGTGCTCGTCACGCCCGAACCGAACGAGCACGGCGACACGTTCTGGGCGGGGTTGCAGGCGTGCCAGGTCAGGGTGACAAACGCGCCGCGCTGCCACTGCTTCTCGGCCTCGTAAATCATCTGCCAGCGGTCGGCGTAGCTATTAAACAGGAAATCACCGCCCCACAGCCCGGCCACTTTTCCCGTTACAAATTCCAGCTGGTCCGTGTAGTACGTGGGGGTATTCAGCGGCTCTTTATTGTGAATGCCGCCGATAGTCGACGTCCCCCGAATGGTGTAGAGGTAGTTGAGCGAAGTAAAATTCGTCTGAGCTGACGCCATGCCCGGTAGCAGCAGGGCCAAACCCAGCGCTGGCCGCCGCAGTTGCTGGCAGCATACTGTCAACAGTCTTTGTAGAAGGAACGGCATAATGGGTGGGATTGGAATGGATGGAGCAAAGTGTATTCAAATTTCGCCGCTGAAGGGCGGGGCGGGTAATGGTTTTTTACCGTTCTGTGGTACTGATTTGGCGCAGCAGAGTGCCTGCTAGTCGTCCGACAGCCGCTCCCACCAGGTCTTCTTCAACACCGTCCCCACAATCACCAGAATCACCACCGTCACGAGCAGCGGCAGGTGCTGCGAGAGCAGCAGGTACATCGGCAGGATGGTGAGGCAGAGCTGGGCCACGATGCCCAGCCCAATGTTCATCATGTTGCGCCCAAAGTTGCGGTTGGGCTGGAAGGCAGGGTCTTCGGCCTGCACGGCCGCCAGCACCGGGCCCCAGAAGCCCCACGGCCGCACTGTTTTGTAGAAAGAGTTGAGCACTTTTGCCTCCGTGGGCGGCGACAGATACGTGCCGATAATGGAACCCGCCAGCGAGATACCAAACAGCAGCGGGAAGAAATACAGCAGGTTTCCGGCCGGAATCAGCACCCCGAAAATCATGGCCGCCACGATGCCCGTGAGCATCCCCACGAAAAAGCCCGTGGCATTGAAGCGCCACCAATGCCATTTCAGCACGTTGGAGGCCACGTAGCCGCCGTAGAGCGCCGACACGATGAATTGCAACACCGTGTTCACGTCCTTGGCGATGAAGCCCAGCGCTACGCCCACGGCCACCACCACTACGCCCACCAGGTAGTTCATCGAGATGATGCGGCTGGTGCTGGCGCGCGGGTTGATGTACTTGAGGTATATGTCGTTGACCACGTAGGCCTGCGCCGCGTTCACCGTGCCGCTGAAGGTCCCCATGAAGGCCCCGAGCAGACCGGTGAGTACCAGCCCCATCAGCCCAACGGGCAGGAAGTTGTTGATGGTGAGCGGCAGGATGCGCTCGAAATCGATGGTGCCGTCGGGCGCTTTCAGGTTCATCTGCTGGTAGTAGAGCAGGCCCAGGATGGTGAGGCCGATGATGAGCGAGTAGCGAATGGGCAGCAGGATGATGGACACGAAGCCGCTCATCTTACTCGCGTCCTCAGGCGAGCGGGTGCTCAGGATTTTCTGCATGTCGTAGTTCGGCGCGGGGCCGGCCAGCGAAGCAAACACCCCCTTGAAGGCCATCATCATGAAGAATACGCCGAACAGCGAGTAGCCGTCGCTGGAAATCTTGCTGTTGACTTCCGGGATGATGCGCTGCCAGTCGAGCCCCAGCCGCCAGCCGAAGAAGGGGTTGAACCAGCCATCGGGCACGGCCAGCTGTTTGCCCTGCAGATTGACGTAGGCAATGGCGGCAATGGCCACGCAGGCCACCGTCATGATGGCGTACTTAATTATGTCGCCGAGCACGATGCTGTGCATGCCGCCCACGATGGAATAGAACATGGCAAAGAGCGTAAACACAATGCCATACACGTGCGGCACATACTGCGGGGCCACGTCGAACGGCACGTAGCCCTTCACCAAATCCCAGGGGATGAAAATTTCCATGAACTTACCCAGCCCCACGAACCCGTAGGCCAGAAAACCCAGGCAGCTAAGCAATGCAAACGCAATCACGACCTGGTGCGAAGCCCCCACACCCGGTCCCTTCTGCCCAAAACGGGTGGCCAGCCACTCGGCCCCGGTGCTGGCCCCCGAGCGGCGCAGCCAGCGCGAGAGGTACATCATTAGAAACACTTGGTTGAACACCGGCCACAACCACGGAATCCAGATGCTTTTCATCCCATACACGAAGCAGAGGCTTACCATCCACATCGTGCCGCTGATGTCGAACATGTCGGAGGCATCGCTCAGGCCCAACTTGTACCAGGGCAACGTGCGGCCACCCAGCATGTAGCTGTCCTTGTCGAGGCTGGCCCTTTTACGATAGTAGAGGCCGATGAACACCGTGGCCAGCAGGTAGGCCGCGATGATGAGCAAGTCGAGTAAGTGAAGCCGCATGAGATGCTGGGTGGGATGGGCTACCAGTGCCAAAGTGAAAGGCGAAAGGTGGTAGTCGACGGGAGAAATATCTGTTGGCAAAATTATCCGCCGCTACGACGGTTGGGGTAATGATATTTTATCATTCTCTTGACCATACCGACTAAGCACCCGATTCAACAGCCGATTTTTGTTGCTAATATGACTCAAGAGGCTACTTTCGCTTCGTCGTTTCAGCACTACTTATAGATACTATCTTACCCAAATCCCACCCAGCCGGCACCGCCATGCAGCATAATATCATGCGGGAGATTACCCCGCTCACGCAGAACGATTGTTTTATGCTCTTCTCGCGGGTGAAAAAGGAGTTCTCCTTCCCGCTGCATTGCCACGAAGAATTTGAGCTGAACCTAATTCTGAACGCACCTGGGGCCAAGCGCATCGTGGGCGACCACGTCGAGGTTATCGAGGACCAAGAACTGGTGCTCATCGGCTCCAACCTGAACCACGCCTGGTTCACGCACCAGTGCGAGAGCGAGGAAATCCAGGAGCTCACCATCCAGTTTCACAAGGACTTGCTGGACGAGAAATTCCTGCGCCGCAACCAGCTCAGCTTCATTCAGAAGATGCTGGAGAACGCCCAGCGCGGCATCCTCTTCTCCCGCGAAGCCACCACTCAAATCCGCGACCGGATTCTGGGCCTGGAGCACAAAGTCGGCTTCGATTCAGTGTTGGAGCTGCTGTCCATTCTGCACGATTTATCGACCTCGCGCAATATGCGGGTGCTTTCCGATTCGTCCTTCACCGCCGAGCGCCCGCAGGCCAATAGCCGCCGCATCGAGAAGGTGTTCGAATACCTGAACACCTACTACAGCCGCCCCATCACGCTGGCCGAAGTAGCCAAAATTGCCAATATGCCGGAGGTATCGTTCAGCCGTTTCATCAAGAAGCGCACCGGCACCACCTTCATCGACAGCCTCAACGAAATCCGCCTCGGCCACGCCTCCCGCATGCTCATTGACACTACCCACAGCGTAGCCGAAGTGGCTTACAAGTGCGGCTTTAACAACATCTCCAACTTCAACCGCATTTTCAAGAAGCGGAAGAAGTGCACACCGAAGGAGTTCCGGCAGAGCTTCTCGGGGACGCGGCTGTTTATTTAATCATTGGCCATCGTACCTCGCCTACGCAATGTATGACGGCCAAACGGCCCGAGACCAACTTATTACCCCGTCATTATTTCCAGATTTTATCCTTCTCTGATTCTATTTTAACCATCTGCTTGCCCGGCAGATTTTTCTATTTTCCTTAGTGCCGTTGCTTCCCAATGCCCGCCCGCTGCGACAGCTGTCAGCGGACCGACAGCGGGGCCGTAACTGAAAAATCCGGAGCTGCTAGCGCTCCACTTTGAGGGCTTTAGCCCACCATTGCTTCGTGGCTTTTAACGAGCCATCGCCTTGTTTCTGAATGCCTTTCCCCCCGCTTTTGCAGGGATTGAAAGCTATTGCTTTTCGCCGCCGGCTTCGTCTGGCTGGTCGAATGCTTCCGCACGTCCACTATCCACCAAATCCCACCCTCTGATGAAGATTACTACGCGTATTCTGGCCGTGTGCGCCAGCTTGTTTTGTTGCTCGGCCGCCATGGCCCAAACCAGCTACAAGAGCCTCAACTACCTCTACGGTATTTCGGGCACCAAAACCGCTTCCGGCATGCACAACCGGGAGCCTAACTCAGCCCCGGCCACCTGGACCAACCAGATAAATGCCACCACCGGCAAGTACCCGGCGCTGTGGAGCGGCGACTTCCTGTTTGCCAGCGCCGACGTGGCCAACCGACAGACGATGATTAACGAGGCCAAAGCCCAGTGGGCCTCGGGCGCGCTGGTGAACATCATGTTCCACGCCTGCCCGCCCACCCAAGCCGAGCCCTGCGCTTGGGAAGGCGGCGTAAAAAGCAGCCTGACCAACGCCCAGTGGACCGAGCTGATTACCAACGGTACCACGCTCAACAACAACTGGAAAGCTCGGCTCGACGTGATTGCCGGCTACCTGCAGGACCTGAAAAACAACGGCGTGGAAGTCTACTTCCGGCCGCTGCACGAAATGAATCAGGGCATTTTCTGGTGGGCCGGGCGGCCGGGGGCCAACGGCACGACCAAGCTGTTCCAGATTACCCACGACTACCTGCGCAATACCAAGGGCCTGACTAATCTCATCTGGGTGTGGGATTTGCAGGATTTCAGCAGCCTGTCGTCGGACCTAACGAACTACAACCCGGGCAGCAGCTACTGGGATATTCTGGCCATGGATATGTACTACTCCGACGGCCAGGGCTACACCACCGCCAAGTACAATGCGATGGTGAACGCGGCGGGCGGCAAGCCCATTGCCATCGGCGAGTGCGAGGTACTGCCATCGCCGTCACTGCTGACCTCGCAGCCGAAATGGGGCTTCTTCATGGGCTGGTCGGAACTGGTGTATAACTCCAATTCCACGGCCAATATTCAGAATACCTTTTGGGCCAGCAACGTGGTGGTCCGCGACGAGATGCCGGGCTGGAACGCCCCCAACATCGCCTACCAACGCCCCGTCACCGTCACCTCGACTTACAACAGCACCAACACCGCCGCCAAAGCCGTGGATGCCGACGGCACCACCCGCTGGGAAAGCGCTTACGCCAACAACCAATCCATCTACGTGGACCTGGGCGCGACCTACAACATCAACCGGGTGCGCCTGGCTTGGGAGGCAGCCTACGCGCAAGACTATCAGGTGCAGGTATCCACGAACGGCACCACTTGGACCACCATCAAGGACGTGTGGGGCAAAACCTCCGCCGCCGCTGACGACTACGCTGGCCTGAATGCCAACGCCCGCTACGTAAAGGTATACTGCATCAACCGGGCCACCACCTACGGCTTCTCGCTCTACGAATTTGAGGTATACGGAACCGCTACTGGAGCCCGCACCGCGTTAGCAGCTAACGCCACAAAAGCTGCGCTGACGGGTGAAGTAACCGTGTTCCCCAATCCGGCCAACAGCAAAGTGACCGTACAATTGGGCCAGTACGGCACGGCTGGCTGTCAGCTCACGCTCAGCAACGGGCAAGGGAAAACGCTGTTCAATGAACTGGTGCAAGGCGCCGAGCGCACCTTGGATTTAACCCGATACCCGGCTGGTCTTTATCTGCTCACGCTGTCGAATGAGTCGGGCCGGGTGACGCGCAAAATCACGAAGGAATAGGGTTCTCATCTGCCCTCTTGAATAGACATGAAAAACCTTCTATTTCTCGCCTTCAGCCTACTGCTACTCGGCCCGACGCGGGCGCAAACGGTACGCTCCATCCTAGCCGATTTCGGTCCCAACGACGTCACTAACGGCAACATCACGCCCGGCCCCGATGTCAATGGTAACTACTGGAACAACGTCCTGAACCTAACCGGCGTGGCCGACACCTTCCGGCTGGTAGACAAGGTTAATCTAGCCACCGGCGTCAAGCTGAAGGTAGGGGCCAATTTTATGACCAACGGCATCGTCAACGGCGGCTTGCTGGCCCCCAGCGCCGCGCTGTTGGGCGAATATGCCATTGCCACCGCCACTCAGGACTACTTCTTCCTGCAAACGGCCGCTACCCTCCGTATCAGCGGCCTCGACCGCAGCAAGCGTTACGTGTTCCACCTTTTCGGCAGCCGCGAGCTGTCTACCGAAGTGCGCACCACGCAGTATCGTTTCACGGCCAGCAATGTGTCGAGCGTGAGCCTGACCACCAGCGGCCCTAACGTCGGGGCCAACGGCTACGCGGGCAACAACAACACCCTCGCTCATTCCGACACCCTTACGGCCGATGCCAACGGCGTTATCAGCCTGGAAGTAAGCCGCACGGCCGGCACCTACGCCTTCCTCAACCTGATGCGCCTCGATATCATCACCGGCCGCAGTACGCCGGCCGTCAATTACGCCTTCCAGAATCCGGGCTTCGAGCTGGGAAATTTGAATTTCTGGACGACGGTGGCGCAAGGCACCGGCGCCGCGGCCAGCATTAACGCCACCACGCGGCACGCCGGCAACTACGCGGCCCAACTCACGGGTGGCAGCCTGGGGCTGGAGCAGCAAATAAGCTACCGTAACCTGACAGCGGCCACAAATTATAAGCTCAGCGGATATTTCTACAACCCATCGGCCAGCGCGTTGCGCGGCAGCCAGGCCGCGCACCTAGAGCTGCTATACTACAGCAGCAGCGGGGCGTTGCTCAGTCGGTTTAAGTCGGATTCGTTGGTCGCCACATCAGCCACGAACGTTTGGACGAAGCTGGAAGCGGTGGGAGCCATTCCGGCGGGCACGGCTTTCGTGAAGGCCAAGGCAGTGTGGCGCAACGCCGCCGGGGCGGCCGGCAGCGTGTATTTCGACGATTTACTACTCGAAAACTACGTGCCCCAGAATTCGCTCAAGCTGGTATACATGGGCTCGTCAGTGCCCTCCGGCCAGGGCGCTACCAATAACTACGGCTACACGGCCATGTACTCGGCGCTGCTGGCCCAGCGGGCTACGGCCGGTACCGGCCAGCCCTGGGTCACGGCCAATATCAGTGTGCCCGGCAACAACACCGTGGACGTGCTTAACCGCTTCGATGCCGACCTGCTGCCGCAGGGAGGCAAGTACGTGGTGTTTGCCCTGGCCCTCGGTAACGAAGGCATTCTAACCGGGGGCCAGCCCATTTTCAACCAGTTCCGCACCAACCTCCTCCAACTCATCCAGCGGGCGCGGGCCAATGGCATGGTCCCCATCATCACCAACGGCTACACCCGCAACGACTACGGCCCTACTGAGTACGCCTACACCCGCCAGATGAACGCGCTGATTCACGGCTGGAACGTGCCCAGCGTTAACTTGCTCGGGGCCGTAGACGACGGAGCCGGCCGCTGGGCTCCCAGCTACTGGACTGATGCGCTACATCCCAATGACCGGGGTCACGCCGAATTGGCCCGTACGCTGGTGCCCTCCCTTTTCGATGCGCTGAACGCTAACAAGCCGCAGCCGACCCGGCGCACTAGCAACGGTATCACGCTCACCAACACCGCCACCGCGCCCGCCGGCCTCATACGGCTGGTGCCCGAAGACGTAGTGCATCCGTTCACAACGGCCATCCGCTTCAGAACCAGTACGACCGGCCAGTTAATTGAAATTCGTGACAGCGCGGGTCTGGCCGCTGGCACCTTACGCGTGGGCTCTGGTGGCGTGGTGGTGTACCAATCGGCCAAAGGCCGCACCATTACGGGCACCGTGTCGGTGACCAATAACCGTTGGCATAAGCTGGTGCTCACCCACTACTACGCCCGCGGAGCCACCATGCTCTACGTCGACAGCGTGCGGGAGGGCACCGTATCGGAGCGCCTGCGCCCCACCCGATTCGACCTCGGGGGCAACGCATCGCCGGCCCGCGTGCAGTACCGCGATTTGTTCTTCTACCGCTCGGGCATGAACCAGGACGAAGTACTAGCGATGGCGGCCGATTCATTGCTGAAATCAAGCTTGGAAATCTATGCTCCCCTCGACGGTCGCCGCGTTGCCACCCCCGACTCGCTTATCAACCTGGCCCAGAGCCTGAACACGCTGGCACGAGTTAGCAGCCCATTGGCTGTACATGGAAGCGGTCTCACCTCCCAAATCACTCTCTACCCCTCCCCTACCGCCGGCGATGTCCGCATTGAAGCTCCGCAGGAATTGCGCGAAGCAATAGTGACTGTCTATGATTTGACTGGCCGGACCGTGCTGGCTACCCGACTCAGAAACGGCCGTTTCAACGTGGCTTCATTGCCAGCAGGTGTATACTCAGTCATGTTTTCAGCCAATGGGGAAACATTCTATAAGCGCTTGGTGAGACAGGAATTCTAACGCTCCCCAATACTTACCTGAATATTAAAAACTGAACCGGCCAGCCGCCTAGTGGTGGGAACAACAAATCGGCTGGTCGGGGATGTTTTTATTCTGTAGTAAAAGCAAGACTTGTCCTGTTTGAGGTCACTTTCGCCTGCAAATCGTAAAATGCCCCTCAGAGCACCCCTGACTCTTAGTAGGGGCCCCTCCTATATCTGGACGTATCATACTAGACGATAACCTGCAGCGCAAACCGCCAGAAAGGCCAAAGAAGCCGGTTTTTACCTGTTCTCATCTAGCTTAATAGCTGATTTTCGGACCTTGCACGACCACAAAAAGTCCCTCAGCAGCTCGCTGAGGGACTTTTTGCATACTTGGGGTACAAACTGGGGTATAGACCCCGCTTTTCAGGAAGCATTTCTAACTTGCTACGAAATCAAGAGCCGCTGTAGTATTCTTCGGCTTGACTGAGGCCAAACCCAGTGCCTCCTCTACCTTCATTGCATGGAACTTCCTGCTGCGTACCAGCTGCTGCGCACCCACCTGCAGGCCCGCGTACCGCTTACTGACGAGTGCTTTGCTGATTTTCAGACCTATCTGCGGTCCCTCACGCTGAACAAGCGGCAGCACTTGCTGCAGGCCGGCGAGCCCTGCACGCACCTGGCCTTTGTAACCCAGGGCTGTCTTCGCAGCTACTCGCTCAACGCGCAGGGGCACGAGCATACCCTGCAGTTTGCGCCGGAAGACTGGTGGGTGTCGGATATGTACAGCCT
>JAQBNT010000207.1 GCA_028288445.1 Hymenobacter sp.
ATTCGCAAAATCCTGCCCTGAGGGCCAAAATAAAAAAGAACGTCATGCTTCGCCTGCACTCAGCATGACAGCCCAAAACCACCATTCTCACTCATTCCCATGAATCCATCCGCCATTCCCGCCATGAAATCCGCGCTGTTCAACCGCCAGCCCGACGACAAACCTTTCCTCATCTCGGGCCCGTGCTCGGCCGAAACCGAGGAGCAGGTGCTTGATACCTGCCAGCGGCTGGCCGCCACCGGCAAGGTGCAGGCCCTGCGCGCCGGCATTTGGAAACCCCGCACCAAGCCCGGCATGTTCGAGGGCGTGGGCACCAAGGGCCTGCCCTGGCTGAAAAAAGCCAGCGAGCTAACGGGCCTGCCCACGGCCGTGGAAGTAGCCACCGCCAAGCACGTAGAGGACTGCCTCGCATTCGGTATCGACATACTTTGGGTGGGCGCCCGCACCACCGGCAACCCGTTTTCGGTGCAGGAAATTGCCAATGCCCTGCGCGGCGTAGACATTCCGGTGCTGGTCAAAAACCCCATTCACCCCGAGCTGGAGCTGTGGGTGGGCGCCGTGGAGCGCCTGCAAAAGGCTGGCCTCACGCACGTCGGCCTCATTCACCGGGGCTTTTCGAGCTACGGCAACACCGATTTCCGCAACGCGCCGATGTGGCACCTGCCCATCGAAATGAAGCGCCGGATGCCCGAGATGCCGCTGCTCTGCGACCCCAGCCACATCTGCGGCCGGCGCGACACGCTGGCGGCCGTGGCCCAGCAGGCCCTCAACCTGGGCTTCGATGGAAACATGATTGAAAGCCACATCGACCCTGATAATGCCTGGAGCGATGCCAAGCAGCAAATCACCCCGGAGGTGCTGCGCGACCTGATTCAGGACCTGGTGTGGCGGCACGAAACCACCGACCAGCGCGAGTTCCTCACCGCCCTATCGGGCTTGCGCGAGCAAATCAACCAGCTCGATGCCGAGATAATGCAGCTGCTGGGCCGCCGCATGGCCGTGGCCGAAAAAATCGGCCTCTACAAGAAGGAAAACGACATCACCATCCTCCAGACCAGCCGCTGGAACGAGGTGCTGGAGCGCGCCCAGCGCCAGGGCGCGTCGGTGGGCCTCACCAGTGATTTTGTGGAGCAGTACCTGGCCGCCGTGCACCTGGAGTCCATCAATCGCCAGAACAAGGTGATGGAAGGATAAGGATTTGTCGGAGTGCGGCGGGCCTGTCATTGCGAGGCGGAGCCGAAGCAATCCGTCCTCTACAATGGGCTGCCCTGAAACGTGAAAAGCCCCGGCACTGTGCAGTGCCGGGGCTTTCTGGTATAGGTAAGTGCCTGGGCTCAACCGGACGGATTGCTTCGCTGCGCTCGCAACAAGTGGCGTTTACTCCACCACCAGTCGGCGGGCGGCGGTGGTCATCCCAGCCTGCACCTGCAGGGCGTAGATGCCGGCGGGCAGGCCTACAAGGCTCATTTCGTGGCGCAGGCCGGCGGTGGGCAGCGTCACGGTGCTGGTGCGGATGGCCCGGCCCAGGGCATCGCGCAGGGTGAGGGTGGCCGTGGCCGTGCCGGGCAGGGCCGGCAGCGTGACCGTGGACGCGGCGTGGGCCGGGTTGGGGTACAGCGCAAAGTCCGGGCTGCTCAGGGCGGAGGTGGTGGCCGTGGTGGTGAGGGCGGCGGGGTCGACGAGGTGGGCCAGGAAGTTGGTGGACTGCCCGGCCGAGGAGCTGGCCAGGGTCTGGCTGCCGAAGGTGGCCGTGTTCTGGAAATTGCCGGTCAGGTACATGCGCGTGCCGCTCATGGTGACGCATGAAGCCGTGGTGTTGGTGACGCTGCCGCCGCGCTGCGACCAGTCGACCGTGGCGCTGGTGCCGTCGTCGCTGAGGCGGGCCACCAGGGCCCCGCCGCTGCCGGCCGCCAGCGCCGTGCTGCCGATGGTGACCGTGCTGCTGGCAAAGCTGCCCGCCAGGTACACGCCGCTGTTGCCGTAGAGGGCCAGGCCGGTGCCTTTGTCGTCGTCGGTCCCACCAGCCTGGCGGGCCCAGCTCCAGGTGGCGGTGCTGCCGGCGTCCTGCACCGCGGCCACGAAGGCATCGGTGGTGCCGTTGGGGCCGGCGTTGGTGATGGTGTGGCTGCCCATCACCAGCGCCGTGCTCGACAGGGTGCCGGCGATGTAGATGACGGGGCCGTTCACGACCAGGGCGTTGCTTTGGTCGCTGCCCGAGCCGTTGGCCCGCAGGGCCCACTGCCAGGTGCTGCTGGTGCCGGCATCATTGAGCTTGGCCAAGAAAGCGTTGGAAGCCCCGCCGTTGGGGACGGTGGTGGTGCCGAAGGTGGCGTTCTGGCCCCCGATGGAGCCGGTGGCGTACACGCTGGCCCCGTTTAGGGCGAGGGCATTCACGTACTTGCTGCCGGAGCCCGTGATGCTCTGCACCCAGCTAACGGTGGCGCTGGTGGTGCCATCTACTAGCTTGGCCACGTAGCCGTCGTATCCCACGCCGCCGTTGGAGCTGGCCCGCGAGATGCTGCCGAACTGGGCCGGGGCACTGGCGGTCTGCCCGCCCACGAATACGCTGGTGCCGGCCACGGCCAGGGCATTGGCCGCGTCCTGGCTGGTGCCGCCGAACTGCTGCGCCCAGTCGACGGTGGCGTTGGGGCCGGCGTCGGTGAGGCGGGCCACGAAGGCATCGGTGGTGATGGAGTTGGCGCTGCCGTAGTTGGCGAGGTTGGTGTTGCCGAAGGCGGCGTTGGGGCTGATGAAGGTGCCGGCCACGTACACGCGGGCCCCGCTCAGGGCCACGGCCGTCACCTGGTCGAGGTCGGAGCCGCCGAAGCGGTAGGCCCACGCGAAGGCGCTGGTGGCCGGGCTCCACTTGGCCACGAAGCCATCGGTGCCGCCGGTGCTGATGAGCGTGGTGTTGCCGATGGTGACAATGCCGGAAAAAGACCCCGCCACGTACACGTCGCCGCTGAGGTTGGAAGTTGTGGCTTTAATGGATAGGTTGGAACTGCCGCCGCCCACTACCAAGGCCGACTGCCAGAGCGGGGCCGGGGTCTGGGCCAAAGCCGCTGGGCCGGGCAGCAACCCGGCCAGCAGCAACAGTACGCCCGCCAACCGGCTGCCTGATAGAAAATTGATAACGTATTTCATTTTAATAAGAGATATGAACGCCAATACGTAGCATATCGGGTAAAGTTGGGCCAAACAAAAGCCCCGATGCCAGGCACTGGGGCTTTTCGATAATAAGGGCCTGAATAAGGCATAGGGCTTCTAATTCAGGTAGCAAAGGTCCGGCGATTTAATTGAATTTCAAGCCCGATGGGCCGCTAATGCGGCGGCTACTCCACCACCAGGCGCTGGGTGGCGGCGGCCGGCCCGGCCAGTACCTGCACGGCGTAGAGGCCGGGGGCCAGGCCGGTCAGGTCCAGGGTGTGGCGCAGGCCGGCGGCGGGCAGGGCCAGGGTTTGGGTGCGCAGGGTGCGGCCCAGGGCATCGCGCAGGGTGAGGGTGGCCGTGGCCGTGCCGGGCAGCGCGGGCAGGGTGAGGGCGACGGCGGCGCGGGCCGGGTTGGGGGTCAGGGAGAAGCTTAAGCTGCTTTGCGGGGCCGTGGTGGCCGTGAGGGTGGGGTCGGTGAGGGTGGCGAGGAAGCCGGCCTGATTATTACCAGGGCTACTGACGGTGATGCTGCCAAAGCTGGCGGGAGGACTGACGTAGCCAGCAGTATAAACCGTGGTGCCACTCACGGCGACAGTTGCTGCATAGTCATAATTCTGGCTGCTGGTGTGCTGGGTGGCCCATTCAAAATTGCTGGTTGTGCCCGCATCGGCCAGCTTGGCGATGAATATATTGCTTCTGCTGCCGGCACTGGTGTTGCTAAGGGTGGTGATGCCAAAGCCCAGGGAAGGACTGTAAAAGTTGCCGGCCAGCAACAAGCTGTTATGGTGCAAGGCTAAAGCGGCAACGTTATCAATCCCGGTTCCACCGGCCGATTTTGTCCAGACAAACGAACTGGTGGCCCCCGCGTCGTTTAGTTTCGCCACGAATGCATCGACAGCTCCTGCCGCAGTGAGCGTGGTGGTGCCAAAACGGGCGGCATTGCTGAAAGTACCGGCGACGTAAAGCGTACTGCCATTTATCAGTAGCGTCCGCACGGCATCAAGCCCCGTACCCCCAAACTGTTGGGTCCAGCCGAATGTGCTGGTACTGCCCGCATCGGTGAGCTTGCTCACGAAGGCATCGGACTGGCCGGCGCTGCTGAGCACGGTGCTGCCAAAGTCGGCGGAAGAACTGTCGAAGTAACCGCCCACATACACGTTGGGTCCCGCCACGTCCAGAACTTGCACACGGTCGTTGTCGGCCCCGCCCGCACGCTGAGCCCAGGCAAAGCTGGCTGTAGGGCCCGCGTCGATAAGTTTCGCCACGAATGCATCGTTGTAACTATTGCTGCCACCGGCCTTCGTAAGCACCTGCGTGCCAAAAGCAGCGGTAGCACTGTTGAACTGGCCAGCGATGTATACACTCGAACCACGCACGACTATGGTAGAGGCAAGTTCGTTGTAATTGCCGCCGGCCTGCTGGCACCACACAAAGCCCACAGTGGCCCCCGTGTCCGTAAGCTTGGCAATGAATATGTCCCCTTGGTTCGCGCCGGGAAAATTGTTAGTGAGCGTAGTGCTGCCAAATAGCGCGGTGTCGCTGTTGAAAGTGCCTGTTATGTAGACACTGGCACCCGATACGGCCACTGCATACGCCCAATCGGCTCCGGTGCCACCGGCCCGCTGGCCCCAGATAAAACGGGCACTTGCCGGGTCCCATTTAACTACAAAAATATCCAGGGAACCAACGCTGGTCAACGTAACAGTACCAAAGCTGACTGTTCCGGTGAAAACGCCGGTTAGGTAAATGTTCCCGCTCGCATCGGTAGTC
Organism: Hymenobacter sp.; assembly: GCA_028288445.1. Lineage (GTDB taxonomy): Bacteria > Bacteroidota > Bacteroidia > Cytophagales > Hymenobacteraceae > Hymenobacter. The sequence continues at coordinate 4,921 of JAQBNT010000207.1, forward strand.
ATTGCCATTACTTGGGAGGAACTGCTGCTGGTTTGACTAGGGATTATCACCGACTGCCAGGCCGGGGCCTGGGC
>JAQBNT010000244.1 GCA_028288445.1 Hymenobacter sp.
TACCGCAGTGGTAATCTGGTTACCACTGCGGTAAAGATGCTTCGCTGCGCTCTGCATGACCACCCTACTTATTACCTTATCGTTCCAGGCCGTGTCCCTCACGCCTCCAGCCGCAACACCTCGCGGCTGTGCTCACGCACTGCCGCCGCCAATGCCGGGTTATCGGCCAGCTTCTGGCCGAACGAGGGCACCAGCTGCCGGAACCGGGCCTGCCACTCGGGCGAGGCGGCGCGCTCGGGGAAGCACTTCTGCACCAGCTCCAGCATGATGGCCACGGCCGTACTGGCCCCTGGCGAAGCGCCGAGCAGCGCCGCGATGGAGCCGTCGGCGGCCGTCACCATCTCGGTGCCGAATTCCAGCACTCCCCCTTCTTTCTTGTCTTTTTTGATGACCTGCACGCGCTGGCCGGCCACTTCGAGCTGCCAGTCGGCGGGGTTGGCTTCGGGGTAGTATTCGCGCAGGGCGGCGGTGCGTTCCTGGGGCGTTTGCAGCACCTGGCCGATGAGGTATTTGGTCAGGCCCAGGTTGCGCGCCCCGGCGTAGAGCAGCGGCCGGATATTGCCCAGCTCGATGGATTTAAACAAATCGGTGTACGAGCCCTTCTTCAAGAACTTGGTGCTAAAGCCCGCGTAAGGCCCGAACAGCAGCTCCTTGCGGCCGTTTATCTGGCGCGTATCGAGGTGGGGCATCGACATGGGCGGCGAGCCCACGGCCGGCTTGCCGTACACCTTGGCCTCGTGCCGGGCAATCACGGCCGGGTTCTGGCACTTCAGCCACTGCCCGCTCACTGGGAAGCCGCCGAAGCCGTTGGCCTCCGGAATACCTGACTTTTCAAGCAGCGGCAGCGAGCCCCCGCCGGCCCCAATGAACACGAAACGGCCCCGCACGATGCGGCTCTGGCCGGTGGCCAGGTTCTTCACCTTGATACGCCAGATGCCGTCGTCCTTGTGCCGGAAGTCTTCCACCTCGTGGCCCAGGTGCAGGTCCACGCCCGGTAGGCCCTTCAGGTGGTCGGACAGGGCGCGGGTGAGGGCCCCGAAATTCACGTCGGTGCCCACTACCATGCGCGTGGCGGCCACCGGCTGGGTGGGGTCGCGCCCGTCCATCACCAGCGGAATCCACTCGGCAATCTGCTTGGGGTCGGTGCTGAATTCCATGCCCTGAAACAGCGGCGAATGCAGCAGCGCGGCGTGGCGCTTGCGCAGGTATTCCACATTGGCCGCGCCCCACACGAAGCTCATGTGCGGGATGGTATGGATGAAGGCCGTGGGGTCGGGCAGCGTCCCTTCCTGCACCAGCGAGGCCCAGAACTGCTTGCTGAGCTCAAACTGCTCAGCGATTTTATCGGCTTTGCTGATGTCAATCGAGCCATCGGGCCGCTCGGGCGTGTAGTTGAGCTCGCAGAAGGCCGAGTGGCCGGTGCCGGCGTTGTTCCAGGCATCGGAGCTTTCGGCCGCCACGGCATCCAGCCGTTCATAGCCGCTGATGGTGAGGTTGGGGTCCAGAGCTTTGAGCAGCACGCCGAGCGTGGCGCTCATGATGCCCGCGCCGATGATGATGACGTCGGAAACGGGTTTGGCAGGGGAGGAGTCGGTTGAATTCATGAAAATAGGTAAGGGTGCCGCAGGCAATACGAGGGACAGGGGAGCAGGGCTGCTTGCTGGCGGAAAAAGCGTAGAGTGAATGGGAAAAACTTCCCTCCTTACCAAGGAGGGGATGTTTGCGCGTCAGCGCAAACGGGGTGGTTGCAGGCATTGAACGGCTGCCTGAACAGGTTTTCCCTGAAACAACCTGTGTGTAGCTGTGCCCGCCGGTTTCGTCCCAACTTTGTGCAACGCCACAACCACCCCAGTTGAGCCTTTGGCTCAACATCCCCTCCTTAGTAAGGAGAGGAGTTGTCCGCCTATTCCGCCCATTCAACCCACCCATGCCCGACCTCGACCTGCCCCTGCTGCCCCTGCCCACCCGCGCCGACGCGGCCGATGCCACGGCCCCGCGCCTGCTCATCATCTACACCGGCGGCACGGTGGGCATGGCCGTGAACCGCAGCGGCGGCCTGGTGCCCATGCAGTTCGGCCGGCTCGACCGCAAAATGCCCGAGCTTACGCGCCTGCCCTTCCGGCTGGAGCTGCTGAGTCTGCCTGAACCCATCGACAGCAGCAACGTGACGCCGGCCGACTGGCTGTTTCTGGCCCAGCTCATCGGCCGGCACTATGCTGATTTCGATGGATTTGTGGTGCTGCACGGCACTGATACCATGGCCTATTCGGCGGCGGCGCTGAGCTACATCCTGGAGCATCTGGGCAAGCCGGTGGTGTTCACGGGGGCGCAGGTGCCGGTGGGGGCCAACCGTTCCGATGCCCAGCGCAACCTCATCACGGCGCTGGAAATTGCGGCGGCGCGGCACTCCCGCGCCGGCACCGTGCGCGTGCCTGAGGTGTGCGTGTTCTTCAACGACGTGCTCATCCGAGGAACCAGAGCCAAGAAGGTCGAAAGCCAGCAATTCGCGGCCTTCAAAAGCGAGAACTACCCGCCGCTGGCCCGCGCCGGCATCAGCCTGGATTTTGACGATAAGAGCATTCGCCTGCTGCCCGGTGCGCGCCTCAAAGTCCACACCAATTTCGAAACCGGCGTGGCCGTGCTGCCGCTGTTTCCGGGCATCACGGAGGCGGTGGTATCGGCCGTGCTGGGCGTGCCGGGCCTGCGCGGCTGTGTGCTCGAAACCTACGGCTCGGGCAACGCGCCCACCGCGCCGTGGTTCCTGGCCTGCCTGGCCGAGGCCCGCCGGCGCGGTGTGTGGCTCCTGAATGTGAGCCAGTGCGAGGAAGGCCGCGTGGTGCAGGGCAAGTACGAAACCAGCGCCCGCTTCGCGGAAATGGGCATCGTGGGCGGCGATGATATTACCACCGAGGCGGCCGTGACCAAGCTCATGTTCGTCCTCGGCCTGGGCGTGAGCGAGGCCCGCACCCGCGAGCTGCTGGCCACCGACTTGCGCGGCGAGATAACGCTGTAGCATAGTAGCGCGAACTTTCTAGTTGGCGTCCCCGCGCCATTAAAGACTATCTAAACGGCGCGGGAACGCGAACTAGAAAGTTCGCGCTACTTGCCCGGCCAGCGTTGCTACCCTATCTTTGCCCCATCAACCACCATCCTTGAGGGGTGTCCGAGTGGTCGAAGGAGCACGCCTGGAAAGTGTGTATGGGTCAAAAGCTCATCGTGGGTTCGAATCCCATCCCCTCAACAGCAGCACTAGCAGCAAAGAAAAAGCCCGTTTCCAATCTGGAAACGGGCTTTTTCTTTGTCCTATACCGAAGCTACTTCACTACTTCGAGCCAGCCTTTCCAGGTTTGGCCGGCGGCGGTGCGCAGCTGGTAGTAGTAGACGCCGGCGGCCACGTCGGGGGCGCTGCCCCAGCCCTGGGTGTAGTTGGCCTGCTCGAATACCTTGCGGCCCCAGCGGGTGAAGATTTGCAGCGTCACGGGCTCGGTGCTCACGTAGGGGCGGAAGTCGTCGTTCTTGCTGTCGCCGTTGGGGGTGATGACGTTGGGGAACTCGAAGGCGCGAGCCGGGGCTACCACCAGCGTGAGGGTGGCCGTTACCGGGCAGCCGCTGGCGGCCACATCGGCGCTCAGGCGCACGGTGTAAGTGCCGGCTGCGGCGTAGGTGTGCGTGGGGGCGAGGCCGGTGGCCGTCTGGCCATCGCCAAAGTCCCAGCGGCGGTTGGTGAGCAGCGAGGTCGGCAGGGTGTCGTTGAACGTCACCAGCGTGCCCGCTATCGGGGCCAGCGGCGTGGCGTGGAGCCGGACGGCTACTACGCCCACCCGCGTCACTACCACGGTGGCGCTGCCGGTGCAGCCGCCGGCGTTGGTCACCTGCACGGTGTAGGTGGTGGTGGCGGTCGGGTTGGCCGTTACGGTGCGGCCGGTGGTGGCGCTGAGGCCGGCGGCGGGGCTCCACACGTAGGTGGCACCCGTGCCCGCATCGGAGGCCGTGAGGGTAGCGGAGGAGCCGGGGCACAGGGCCACGGCGGGACTCACGCTCACGGCCAGCGGGCCGTTCACGGTCACCAGCACGGTGGCGGTGCCGGTGCAGCCGGTGGCGGTGGTCACGCGCACGGTGTAGGTGGTAGTGGCGGTGGGCGTGGCCGTTACGGTGCGGCCGGTGGTGCTGCTGAGGCCGGCGGCGGGGCTCCACACGTAGGTGGCACCCGTGCCCGCATCGGAGGCCGTGAGGGTAGCGGAGGAGCCGGGGCAGAGCGCCGCCACGGCCGGGATAGCCACGGTGAGCTGGTTGCGCACGGTCACTACCACAGTATCGCGACTGACGCAGCCGCCCGCCAGCGTGGTGGCCGTCACGATGTACTGCGTGGTGGCAGTGGGGGTAGCTACTACAATTGGGCCGCTGGTGGTGTTGAGGCCGGTGGCCGGGCTCCAGGTATAGATGGCCGACTGAACGGGCGTAGCGCCGGCTACGGTGAGGGTGGCCGACGAGCCGGGGCACACCGTCTGGTCGGGGCCGAGGGCGGCGCGGGGCAGGCCCAGCACCGTCACGGTGTCGCGGCTGATGACGGCGGCCTGGCAGCTGGTGGAGTCGTAAGCGGTGAGGCTGACGGGGTAGCGGCCGGGCGTGGCGTAGGTCACGAGCACGTTGTTGGGCTGGGTCGAGGTCTGGCCGTTGCCGAAGCTCCAGGTGGTGCCGTTGTTAGAGGGCGTGGCGCGGGTGAAGAGCACCGTGAGCGGTGCGCAGCCCACGCGGGTGTTGGCGATGCCGTTGGCGGCCGGCACGAAACTGGCGTCGAGGCGCACGATGTCCATCTTGAAGGCCGCGCTGGTGGTCTGGTTGCTGGTGCGCGTCTGGGTGCGGGCATAGGCGTTGGGCGTGGTGGGGATGGCCGGGGCGATGGCCCCGTTGCTGCCCTGCTGGAAGCGCACGCACACGGCCTGGTAAATGATGCCCTTCTTATCAAAGCGCGACGTGCCGCCGTCGACGTGCGTGGTGCCGGTGCCGAAATACGTGCCGTACACCAGCCGCCGGGCATTGGCCGAGAGCTGCATGATGTAGAGGTAGCCGTAGGTGTTCAGGTTAGCATCGGCTGCCGCGCCGGAGGTGCTGTTCGAGGCCGTGCGCAGCAGGGCATCGGGGGTGGTGGGCATGCCCGCGATGCTGCTCGCGCCGTAGCCCGACAGCAGAATCTGCCCGCAGTTATCGACCAGGAAGGCCGTGGGAGCCAGGTTGGTGGGGTAGGGGTTGGCGGTGGTGGCCGTGCCGGCCCCGTTGCCAATCACCGTGGAGTAGCCCGTGGTGCGCAGGTCGGCGCTGAGCTTGTGGATGAACTGCCGGCTGCCGGCGTTGCGGTAGGTGCCGGTGGTCACGGGGTAGGTGCCGTTGGTCTGGCCCAGCACGTACACCGCGCCTTTGCGGTCGAGCTGCACGAAGAAGGCCTGGTCGTAGCTGCTGGTGCCCAGGTAAGTGGTTTGCACCACGGCCACGCCGATGGTGGTCACGTTTTGCTGGAGGCGGCTCACGAAGCCGTCCGTGGGGCCGCCCCGGTAGGTGGCGTTCAGGCCCCCGGCGGTGTTGGGCAGGGCGGTACTGGTGGTGCCGCCGGCCACGAACACGTTGTTCACGCTATCGAGCTGGATGCTGTAGCCGGCGTCGTCGCCGGAGCCGCCCAGGTAGGTGCTCCAGCGCCGGGCCGTCAGGCCGGCGTTCAGCTTCACCACCACGGCATCGTGCCCGCCCCCAAAGATGGGGCCGCCGCTGATGGGGAAGTTGGTGGAGCGCGTTACGCTGGTGAAGTACACGTTGTCCTGCCGGTCCGTAATCACGTCGCCCCGGAAGTCATCGCCGGCGTTGGCCAGCAGCCGCGAGCCGGGCGTCTGGTTCACGGGGGCCAGCAGGCGGCCGTCGTTGCCGGTGCCGCCCACGTAGGTAGCCGCCAGCAGGCTGCTGCCATTGGCCGAGAGCTTGGCCAGCACCAGGTCGGTGCCGCCGGCCAGGTTGCCCTGAAGGGGCGTGCCGGGCATGGGGAAGTTGGGCGAGTTGGTGGTGCCCAGCATCACCAGCTCGTTGGCGCGGTTCACCACCAGGCTGTGGGGGAAGTCCTCCTGGTTGCCGCCCAGGTAGGTGGCGTATATCAGGCTGCTGGCCCCGGTGGCGGCGTTGGGGTTGTATTTGCTGATGACGATGTCGTTGTCGCCGTTATTAAAGCTCGTGTCATACGCCCCGAGGGTGGTGGGGTAGCCGGCCGTGAAGTTGATGCTGGCGGCGTAGAGGTTGCCCAGCGTATCGGGGCAGGCGGTGTAGCCCCAGTTGAGGGCGGCCGTGGCCCCGGAGTAGGTAGAGTACACCAGCACGGGGTCGATGACGAGGGGCTTGGTGTGGTCGTAGCCCTTCGGCAGGCCGAAGCTCACCGTGTGCTGCGGGCCCAGCACGTAGCGGCAGGGCACGGCCACGCGGCGGCCGTCAATCACCTGGTAGGCGTAGGGCTTTTGCTCCGTGACACGGCCCACGCTGGTGCCGATGTGCAGCGCGCCATCCACCACGGTCAGCGACTCCTGGCCCTCGTAGCGGAGCTTGATGCGGGCGGCCTCGGCCCCGGCGGCCAGCTCAAAGTCGTACTCCATCACCGGGCCGCGCGAATAGAAGCGCAGGTCGGTGCCGGGGTAGAGCTGCTGGTAGCGCACGTCGGTGAAGGCGGGCATGTTGCGGGCCCAGCGGCTTTCGTCGTTGCCGAGGAAGTAGTTCAGGTGCTCGCCGGTGGGCTGCTCGCCGCGCACTTCGGGGCGGGCATTGGCCCCCACAAAGCTCACCGAGTAGGCGTGCCCGCCGATGCGCTCGCGGGCCGCCGTGGGGGCGGCGTGGTGCTGGCGGTCCACGGCCGGGGCGTCGTAGCGGGCCACCAGCAGGCGGCCGCGCTCCAGAAACATGCGCCCGGCCGGAATGTCGGCCGCAAACAAAATCGGGCTCTGCCACTGCCGCTGGTTGGGCACGAAGCGCAGCGGGTGGGCATCGGTGGGCACCGGGGCCACGGGCGGCGTGCCGGCCACGGCATCAGAGAAGGCAAACAAGGCACTGCCCAGGCAGAGCCAACGCGTAAGGGTACGACGCATGAAACGGGGTGGAGGTGGGAAAAAAGAACTGCTACCGGACAGCAAAAAGCCCCGCTGGGGGCAGGGCCTGACTTTCCGGGGGTGAAGTTCCGGGGAAATCCCGGATTTATCGCCCTGCGTAGCGATTTAGTAACCTCCTGATGGGGTGGTTCTACTGCATTCTGCCCAAAAAGGCGGCCATTAATTGGGTAATTCCCTGATTTCTCTTACCTTCCGGCCTTCTATCACCCTAATTCCTTCCCAACAATGCCCATTGAGTATTCCCTCGTCGAGCGCGGCAACCCCACCAAGCCCTCGGAGCCCAAAAGACTATTTGCCGTGGCCAAAACCACCGGCGACACCACCACCCGCGCCCTGGCCAAGCGTATCAGCGACATCTCCACGGTGAGCACCGTCGATGTCATGGCCGTGCTTGAAGGCCTGTTCCAAGCCCTGCCCGGCGAGCTGACGGAGGGCCGCATCGTGCGCCTCGGCGATTTCGGCTCGTTCTACACCACGCTCAAAAGCGAAGGGGCGTCCGCAGAAAAGGACTTTAACGCGACCCTCATTGGCGGCGTCGCGGTAAAGTTCCGGCCCGGCAAGCTCTTCGCCCAGGCTCTGCAAGGGGCCGCTTTCAAGCGCGTAGCGGCCACGGCCACCGCCGCCAAGGCAAAGAAGTAAACTCATAACTGTGAGTTGCCCAACTCACAGTTATGAGTTGCTCAAGTCATAACTATGAGTTGCCCATGCCCCGCAGGCCCGCCGGAACCCGGCGGGCCTGCTACTTTTGGGGCCTTCGTGCCCCGCTAAGTTTCTTCTCCTGATGACCGACAAAACCACCTCGCCGCCCCCCGCCTACTTCCTTTCCCTAAGCCTGGAAAACGTGCGCAGCTTCGGGGAGAAGCAAGAGGTATTTTTTTGCTGAGGAAGGAAAGAGGGAGGGGCTGCCGGCACCGTAGACGGTTATGCTTGAGGATAATGGGGTGGGGAAGGCGCTCAGCGCAGCACCATGTCCTTCAGCAAAATGATGTATTCCTTGCTCTCCGCGTTGTAGCGGATGACGTATTTGGTGGGGAAGAACTTGCCCGGCACCTCATACGCCACGGGCTGCTTGATGTCGCGCTCGATGCTCACGGCGGGCACCAGAATGGCCTTGGTAAACATAGGCTCGACGAAGGTGACGTGCCCGTCGTAGGTGCCGTAGATGAGGGTGTGGGTGAAGGTCGCGCCCGGCGTGTATTCGGAGCTGGTGGGGTCTATCCAGTGGCGGCCCATCATGGGCACGGTGCGGCCGGGGGCGGCGTTGGGCGGGGTGATGTAGCCGGCCGGCAGCTTGTTGGTGGCCGGGAAAATGTCGCCCTTGGGGTCGTCGAGGGTGATGGCGTGCTGCGCGGCCATGGGCTGCATGTAGAAGTGGGCATCAAAATGCGGCAACCCGTAGATGGTAAGCGGCTCGTGCCCATTCGGGTTCCAGTCGAAGGAAATATGGTCGAACGGCATCTGGGAGGTGGCGCTGTTGGCGGGCAGCGGCACATCGTACATGGTGCCGATGGCCGGGGTGGCAGGCAGGCTGCCCAGGGCCGCCTCGCTCACGGCCACGCCAATTTCGGTGGGCTTGCCGTTGGCATCAGATGATACAAAGCTGCGGGCCGCGCCGGTGCCAATCGTTACGGAGGTGCCGTAGGTGGTGGCGGGCTGCGTGGGCGAGTCGTCGTCTTTGCTGCAAGCCAGCAGCAGCGGCATGCCCAGGGCCAGGAGCGCGGTGGCGCGGCACCAGCCGCCCCGGAGGAGGAAGGGATATGTAGCCATAGCCGGGAGGATATGTGCAAGAGCTGCGTTGCTCTCACAGTCTAAATATAGTTAATTTAGAATATTTATTGAAGCTTTCCGAAAAGTCTCCTCCGGGCCGGGGCCAAAGTCGGCTGGACTGGCGCGGGCGAAGCCCCGCCGGCCGCCGGCATTCCCGCCCGGCCCAACCTGAGCCGTAAAAACCCGTTACCTTCCCCGGCGCAACCCCTCACATTCCCGGCGCCCGCTTATGACCCCAACCCCGACGCATCCCGCCGCCGCCGCTGGCGCGGTCGAAAAAGACAACAAGCGCATCACCACCGGCTGGACGTTCTACGACTGGGCCAACTCGGTGTACCCGCTGGTCATCACCAGCTCCATTTTCCCGATTTACTGGTCCAGCGTCATCAAGCAGATAACGCACACCGACAGCGGCCAGAGCCCCGTGAGCTTCCTGGGCATGATGGTGCCCGGCTCGTCGCTGCTGAACTACGCCATTTCGGTGTCGTTCCTGCTCATTGCCATCGTCAGCCCCTTCCTCACCTCGCTGGCCGACTTTTCAGGGCGCAAGAAGCTATTCCTGCAAATCTTCTGCTACATCGGGGCGGCCTCGTGCGCGGGACTGTTCTTCTTCTCGCCGGCCACGCTCACCATGTCCACGTTCATTTTCGTGGCGGCCACGGTGGGCTTTAGCGGAAGCATCGTGTTCTACAATTCCTACCTGCCCGAAATCAGTTCGGAGGAAAAGTTCGATTCGCTCTCGGCCAAGGGCTTTTCGATGGGCTACATTGGCTCGGTTATCCTGCTGGTGACCTGCCTGGTGATAAACCAATTCCCCGAAAAGCTGGGCATCACGGGCGACAAGGCGCACGAAACCGCCGCCCAAATTTCCTTCCTGCTTACCGGCCTGTGGTGGGCCGGCTTCGCCCAGATTCCCTTCGCCACACTGCCGCCCGACCGCGGCCGCCCCGCCGATGCCCCCGAAGCCAAAGGCGGCTGGCTGCTCAACGGCTTCCACGAGCTGGGCAAGGTATGGGACCAGCTCAAGCAGCTGCCCAACGTGAAGAAATTCCTGCTCGCCTACTTCACCTACAACATGGGCGTACAAACGGTGATGTACGTGGCCACCCTTTTCGGCACCGACGAGCTGCACCTCGAATCAGGCGCGCTCATCCTCACCATTCTGCTGCTCCAGGTGGTGGCCATCGCGGGCGCTTATCTGTTCGCCAAGCTCTCCGAGCGCATCGGCAACACGCGGGCCCTGAGCTGGTCGGTGTTCATCTGGATGCTGATTTGCATCGCCGGCTACTTCGTGCAGGCCGGCTGGAGCTTCTACGCGCTGGCTGCCGTCATCGGCCTTACCATGGGCGCTATCCAGAGTCTGAGCCGCTCGACCTACTCCAAAATCATCCCCGAAAACACGCCCAACTCGGCTGCCTTCTTCAGCTTCTTCGACGTGACCGAGAAGCTGAGCATCGTCATCGGCACGGCCACGTTCGGCATCATCAACCAGGTCACCGGCTCGATGCGCAACAGCCTGCTGGCCCTGATTGTGTTCTTCATCCTGGGCCTGTATTTCCTGCTCCAGCTGCGCGGCAAGAAGCTGCGCGAAGACTCGTTGGGCCCGGTAGCAGTGCCCGGCCCACCGCCCGCCTCGGCCGGTGCTGAAATGGGCGCGCCGATGGCGCTGTAACCAGTGGTTTTTCGCGTACTTCGCAGCAAATAACCCACCCTTTTAGTCCCTCATGTACACCGCCTCCATCCAGCAAAACATCCTCGCCGAACTCGACCACGAGTTGGCCCAAACCCGCAAAACGCTGGAACGCGTGCCCTTCGCGCAGGCTGACTACAAGCCCCATCCCAAGAGCATGAGCCTGTGGCAGCTGGCCACCCACGTCGTAAACCTGCTGGCCTTCAATACGCTGTTCGTCACGCATGACTCGCGCGATTTCCTCGACCCCAACGCGCCCAAGCCCGGCCCCACGCCCACCAGCCCCGAGGAGTTGCTGGCCCGCTTCGACGAGTATTCCAAAACCCTGCGCGAAGCCCTGCACGCCAGCGACGACGAGAAGCTAACCCACAACTTCAAGCTGCACCGCGGCGAGCACACCATCATGGAAATGCCCAAAGGCGCGGCCGTGCGCATCATGGGCCTGAACCACAGCATCCACCACCGCGGCCAGCTCACGGTGTACCTGCGCCTGCTGGATATTCCGGTGCCCGGCCTCTACGGCCCGAGTGCGGACGAGAAGTAGTCTGCTTGAAAAGGTAAAAAAGAACGTCATGCTGAGCGAAGTCGAAGCATCTCTACCGCAGCAGTAAATCTGATTACTTGCACGGTAGAGATGCTTCGACCTCGCTCAGCATGACGTTCTTTTTATCGCTTCTGCTACTTTCGCACAAACACTGACTCCCCGCCAATCCAGGTTTGCAGCACCTGCGCGCCGCGCAGTTTCTCCTTCGGCGCGGTCAGCAAGTCAGTGTCCAGCACCACGAAATCGGCCAGCATGCCGGGCTTAATCTGGCCCTTGCGCTTCTCCTCGAAGCCGGCGTGCGCGGCCCAGGTCGTCATGCCACGCAGGGCATCGGGCCGCGAAATGGCATTTTCCATCTGGAAGCCGCCCTTGGGAAAGTTCTTGGCATCCTGCCGGGCCACGGCCGAATGGAAGCCGAACAGCGGGTTGATGGCTTCCACCGGGAAGTCGGAACCCAAGGCCAGCTGGCCGTATTGCTTCAGCAGTTCTTTATAAGCGTAAGCCGTTTTAAGCCGCGTCGCGCCCAGCCGTTCGCCGGCCCAGTACATATCCGACGTGGCGTGGGTGGGCTGCACCGAGGGCACGATGCCAAACTGCCCGAACTTGGGCATATCGGCCGGGGTGATGACCTGGGCGTGCTCGATGCGCCAGCGGCGGTCCTGCTGGCCCTTCAGCGCCTCGCCGTAGATGTTGAGGATGATGCGGTTGGCCGAGTCGCCAATGGCGTGGGTGTTCATCTGGAATTTCGACGCGGCCAACTCCCTCGCCAGGTCGCGGAACTGCTTTTCGGTGGACAGCAGGAAGCCGGTTTCCTTCGGTTTGTCGGCATACGGCTTCACCAGGCAGGCCCCGCGCGAGCCCAGCGCACCGTCGGCGTACACTTTGAAGGAGTTGATGGTGAGCTGGTCGGTGAGAATGGGGCCGTTTTTGAGGTAGAACGCCCGGTTGGTCGGCGTCGGGTTCAGCATGGCGTAGAGGCGCAGCTTGAGCTGCTTTCGCTGCTGCAGGGCGGCCATCTGGTCGATGTTGGCTTTGTCGAGGCCGGCATCGGCGAGGCTGGTGAGGCCCACGGCCAGGCAGTTTTGCTGGGCTTGCAGCAAGAGCTGGGCGGCTTCGGCCGGGGCCGGGTCGGGGATTTTGCTGCTCACGAGGCGTGTGGCATTATCCACCAAAAGGCCGGTGAGGTGGCCCTGCGCATCGCGCGTGATAATGCCGCCGCTAATGGGCGTGCGGGCCGTGACGCCGGCCAAATCCAGCGCCTTCTGGTTCACGAGGGCAGCGTGGCCATCCACGCGAACGAGCAACACGGGCACGTTGGGAAACAGTCGGTCGAGCGTGTCTTTGGTTGGGAACTGCTTGCCGGGCCAGTCGTTCTGGTCCCAGCCGCGCCCCGTGAGCCAGGCGGCCTGCGGGTACTTCTTCCGGTTCTGCTGCAGCTTCTGAATCACCTCTTTCCACGAGTTCGTGCCCACCAAATCGGCGCTCGGCAGGGCCAGCGCGTAGCGGTAGAAGTGGCAGTGCGCGTCGTAAAAACCGGGGTAGATGAACTTGCCGCCCGCGTCCACTTCCTGCCCCGCCTGGTATTTCGCTTTCAGCTCCGCCGCCGGCCCCACGGCCACGAATTTGCCATCTTTCACCGCGAAGGCTTCGGCTTTCGAAAAGGTCGAATCAACGGTGTAGACTGTGGCGTTGGTCACGAGCAAATCCACGGCCTCGCGCTTCGCTGAACAGCTGCCGAGCAGCGCCAGAGCCAGCAGCGGGGCGGCGAATTTTGGGAGTAGCGTAGGGGAGAAACGGGCCATGCGGGAGGGATGAGAATTGCCAATAAAAAAGAACGTCATGCCGAGTGCAGCGAAACATCTTTACCGCAATAGTAAATCAAATTACTTGCGTGGTAAAGATGCTTCGCTGCACTCGGCATGACGAATGGCAATCTGCGAAACCGATTAAATCTGCGTCAATTTGCGGTTCTTACTCAAAGCGCATGTGCTTCACCGACTCGCCCGAGAACTGCAGCTCCTGGAGCGACTCGATGCCGATTTGCAGGTGGCGCTTCACGAAATCGGTGGTCACTTTCGAGTCCGATTCCGAAGTTTTCACGCCTTCCGGCGTCATCGGGTTGTCGCTCACCAGCAGCAGCGCGCCGTGCGGGATGTCGTTCATGAAGCCGACCACGAAAATGGTGGCCGTTTCCATGTCCACGGCCAGGGCGCGCACCCGGCGCAGGTAGTCCTTGAAATCCTGGTCGTGCTCCCACACGCGGCGGTTGGTGGTGTACACGGTGCCGGTGTAGTAGTCCAGCTCGTGCTTCTTAATCATCGACGAGACAGCGCGTTGCAGGCGGAACGAGGGCAGGGCCGGAATCTCCTTGGGCAGGTAATCATCCGAAGTACCGTCGCCGCGAATGGCCGCGATGGGCAGCACCAAATCACCCAGCTTGGTCTTCTTCAACCCGCCGCACTTGCCCAGAAACAGCGCCGCCTTGGGCTTGATGGCCGAGAGCAAGTCCATCACCGTGGCCGCCATCGGCGAACCCATGCCGAAGTTGATGATGGTGATGCCGTTGGCCGTGGCCGTCTGCATGGGCTTATCCAAGCCGCGCACTTCGCAGTCGAACTGCTCGGCAAACATGTACACGTAGTTGCTGAAATTGGTGAGCAGGATGTACTGCCCAAAATCGCTCAGCGGCACGCCGGTATAGCGTGGCAGCCAGTTATTGACAATCTCTTCTTTGGTCTTCATAAAAGTGTTTTGAGTGGCTGAATGGCTAAGTTCGGGAGTGAGAAAAGGGTATGCGTTTCGGAGTCACTTAGCCACTCAGTTGCTCAGTCACTCGATGCCAGACCCCTACCTTTGGAGGTGATGCAAGCCCTGGACCTGCCGCCTTTCGACGCCAAACTTACGCAATCGGCCACAAATCAACCACTCATTTGGGATGGGCTGCGGCGCAAGCACGTCGTGCTCACCCCCGAGGAGTGGGTGCGGCAACATGTGGTGCACTATTTAATCAACCACCTGGGCTACCCGCGCGGCCTGCTGGCCCTGGAGCGTGGCCTGCGCTACAACCAGCGCCGGAAGCGCACCGACCTGCTGGCCCTCGACCCCGCCGGCCAGCCCCTGCTGCTGGTGGAGTGCAAAGCGCCCTCGGTGGCGATTGATGCCGCCGTGGCCCGGCAGGCTACCACCTACAACCAAACCATCGGCGCGCCGCTGCTGCTGCTCACCAACGGCCTGGTGCACTACTGCTGGCGGGTCGATTTTGCGGCGCGCACCAACGAGCGGCTGGAGGAGATTCCGGCGTTCGCAGATGCCATTCGGAATGATATAATTAATTGAATCAAAGAATATTACTGCAAAAAGCCCGGCCGCAACTGCTTGCGGCCGGGCTTTTCAACCTGAAAATGATGGGCTGAACCTAGTTCTTCGGCTTGATTTTCGTCTTGTTGCGCTTGTCCTTTACCTTGGTGTCGGCGGGAATGACGGTTTCAGCGGGGGCGGCCTGGATTACCGTGGTGGAAGCCGGGTCAGTGGTGGTCGTGGTCGATTCCGTGGTGGTCGAAGTAGCGGGGGTGGGCGTGGCCGTCGGGTACGTGGCCGGGGCGGGCGTCACCGTCGTCTGGCGCGTGGTGGTCGTACTGGTGCTGCTCTGGGCATTAGCCGAGAAACCGCAAACAGCGAGGAACAAGGCGATAATGAGGGGTTGCTTTTTCATAGGACCGATAGGTTGAGTGAAACAAAATGCCTGCGTTGTTTAGAACGCCAGCAATTGAGTTGCCTCTAACGGAAAAAAGTAAATTCGGGTTCGATTTTGGCGTAAATATTTGTTGGGCAACTACTTGTAAAGTCGGTTATCCAGCAGCCCATTCACGTAAAACTGCACGCAGGCGCGCAGCTCATCCCCGTATTTTTTTACCAGCGCCGGGTCGGGTTTGGCCACGGGCTCGTTGGGAATGAAATGGGTCTGGTAGGGGTAAAGGCGCACTTCGTTCTTGTTGGTCAGTTCGGCCACGAAATCAGAATGCACCAGAAAGTACGAGTCGCCGTCGCGGAATATGGCGCGGCCCGGGCTGGCCGTATCGAACACCGACGAGCCGAAGGGCAGCAGCGCCGGCTGCTCCTGCGCCAGGCCCAGCACATCGAGCACCGAGGCGGGCACATCCACCTGCTCCGTAATGCGGTGCGGGTTGGCGGTCGGCAGCGGCTGGCCGGGGCGGAAGAACAGCAGCGGCGTTTTGTGAACACCCAGCGGGTTCTGGTAGCCGGCGCGGTCCGATTGCGAGGTGTGGTCGGCCGTGAGCACGAACAGTGTGTGCGCGTACCACGGCTCCCGGCTGGCCGCCGCGAAAAACCGCCGCAACGCCATGTCCGCGTAGGCAATGGTGGGGTGAATGGGCTGCGTGCCCACCGGGAATTTGCCCTTGTATTTCGTGGGCAGCGAAAACGGCTCGTGCGCGCTGAGCGTGAACAGCGTGGCCATAAACGGCTGCTTGGTGGCCGTGAGCTGGCGGTTGAAGTATTGCAGGTAGGGCTCATCAAAGATGCCCCAGTGGCCGTCGTAGTCGGGGCTGCTGGCCCCGCCGGGGTACTCGTTCAGGCCGTAGTAATGCTGCATCCCGGCAATGCCGGCGAACATATCGAAGCCCATGGTGCCATTGGAGCCGGCGTGGTACATGGCCGTGTTGTAGCCGTGGCGGCCCAGGATTTCGCCCAGCCCGTGCAGCTCCGCCGTCTGGAAGCTGGAGGTGATAAACGGCTCATCCATCAGCGAAGGCAGGCCCGAGAGCACGGCCGGCAGCGCCTCGATGGAGCGGCGGCCGTTGGCGTAGTTCTCGCGCATCAATTGTGCGCCGGGAGCCACTGCTAGCGAATCGAAAAAGGGCGTGAAGCTGCCCTGGCCACCGTTTTCCACACCGGTGTACTCCGAGCCGAAGCTTTCCATCAATAGCACCACCACGTTGTCGGGCGGGGCGGGAATAGCAGTCCGGGCGGGCAGCGGGGCGGCGTTCAGGGCCGGCCGCAGCGCCGTGGTATTGGGGAAATACCCCACGCGGTCAATCTGCACTTCATCGAAGGATTTCAGGACCGTGAACGTGCTGTTCAACGCCAAGTGGCCGAGCACGGCGGGCTGCTGCTCGAAAGCAATGCCGGTGCGCAGCGGCTTGAGCTGCCAGCCGCCGCGCAGGCCCAGCACCACCAGGCCCACCACCAGCATGAATTCCACGGTGCGCTGCACCCAGCGCCAGCGGCCGGCCGGGGCCGCCAGCTCGGCCGGCGTGGGCATGGGGCACAGCCGCCACAACAAATACACCAGCCCCGCCAGCGGAATGGCCAGGTACCAGTAGTGCAAGCCAATCTGCCCGGCCTGCTGGGCAATGTCATCGCCAATGGTGCTCCACTCGTTGCTCAGCCGCCGCCCGATGAACTTAAAGTATTCCCAGTCAATGATATTGAGTAGAAATCCCGGCACGTTCAGCAGCACAAACAGCCCGCGCAGCCACTGCTGCCCGCGCCGCGACTCCACCGGCACTAGTAGCGACAGCAGCACCAGCAGCAGGTTCAGCCACAGCAGCGCGGCCACATCGAACCGCAGCCCGTGCACGAACGCCTGCACCACCGCCCCCGGCGCAATGCCTCGGAACGTGACCAGATTGAGGCAGTAAAAACCCAGGCGGAGCAGCGTATAAACGGCCATCAGCAGCGCAAAGCGGCGCAGCAGCAGGCGGATAGCAGGGGAGGGAAGCATTGATTTTGCGTATGTCATTGCGAGTGGAGCGCAGCGCAACGCGGCAATCCGTCCTCTCGAAGCGACTAGCCAACTACTGTGACAAGGCTTCGATAAATTGTGTCAATTCAGAACAGATGTGAAAAGCCCCGACGCCTGCAACGGCGTCGGGGCTTTTCACATCTTAGGGCTTAGTGCTTTGAGAGGACAGATTGCCACGTTGCGCTCCACTCACAATGACAAACAAGCCCCTTTTGGCTTATACAGCAGCTAGTTCCAGCACGGTTTCCACGTTCACCAGGGGCAGGCCCCAGGCTTCGGCCACGCCTTTATAGACTACTTCGCCGTGCACCACGTTCAGGCCGAGGCGCAGGGCCTCGTCGCGGCGGCAGGCTTCCTGCCAGCCCTGGTTGGCCAGTTTCACGGCGTAAGGCAGGGTGGCGTTGGTCAGGGCCAGGGTCGAGGTGTAGGGCACCGCGCCGGGCATGTTGGCCACGCAGTAGTGTACCACGTCGTCGATGATGAAGGTCGGGTTTTCGTGGGTGGTGGGATGGCAGGTTTCGATGCAGCCGCCCTGGTCCACGGCCACGTCAACCACCACGGTGCCGGGACGCATGGTCTTCAGCATGTCGCGGGTGATGAGGTGCGGGGCCTTGGCGCCGGGAATCAGCACCGCGCCCACAATCAGGTCCGACGTTTTGATGGCTTCGCGGATGTTGTACTCGTTCGAGTACTGCGTCACCACGTTCTTCGGCATGAAGTCATCCAGCTCGCGCAGGCGGTTCAGGCTGATGTCCATGATGGTCACCTGCGCGCCGAGGCCGGCGGCTACTTTCGCAGCCTGGGTGCCTACCACGCCGCCGCCCAACACGAGCACGTTGGCGGGCTTCACGCCGGGCACGCCGCCCAGCAGAATGCCGCGGCCTTTCAGGGGTTTCTCCAGGTATTTGGCACCTTCCTGCGGGGCCATGCGGCCGGCTACCTCGCTCATCGGGATGAGCAGGGGCAGGGCGCGGTTGCTGAGCTCCACGGTCTCATAAGCCAGGCAGATGGCCTTGCGCTCAATCATGGCGTGGGTCAGCTCCTCGCCGCTGGCAAAGTGGAAGTATGTAAACAGCAGCTGGTTCTCCTTGATGAGCGGATACTCCTCGGCAATCGGCTCCTTCACTTTGATAATCATCTCGGCCTGCCCGTACACGTCGGCAATGGTGGGCAGGATGGTCGCGCCGGCCGTCTGGTACTCCTCGTCCGAGAAGCCCGAGCCTTCGCCGGCGGTGTGCTGCACCAGCACGTTGTGGCCGTGCTTGCGCAGCTCGGCTACGCCGGCGGGCGTGAGGCCCACGCGGTTTTCATTGTTTTTAATCTCCTTAGGAACGCCAATAATCATGAGCGAAGGGGGAAAGTGATGGGGGTGGGGAGGTGAGCTTTCGAGCCGCAAAGATAGGGCGCGGGCCTAGTACCCGGCGCGCCAAGATTTGGTTCAGCTTACGCTTCCGCCAGCAGGCCGTTCAGGTCGAGGGCGCGGGTGTACATCTGCACCTCACCGTTGGGGGCCAGCGGCCACTGCTCGCGCGGCCGGTCCCAGTACAGCTCCACGCCGTTGCCGTCGGGGTCGTCGAGGTAAATGGCTTCCGACACGCCGTGGTCGGCCGAGCCGGTGAGGGGGTAATTGGCCTTCACCAATTGCTTGAGCGCACCGGCCAACTCGGCCCGCGTGGCGTAGAGAATGGCGGTATGGTAGAGCCCCGCGCCCTGCTTGCGGGCGGGCGGGCCGCC
This sequence comes from Hymenobacter sp., assembly GCA_028288445.1. GTDB lineage: Bacteria > Bacteroidota > Bacteroidia > Cytophagales > Hymenobacteraceae > Hymenobacter. The sequence continues at coordinate 18,633 of JAQBNT010000244.1, forward strand.
CAGGCTGTTCCAGGTATTGAGCCCGATGTGGTGGTGGTAGCCGCCGGCCGAAATAAACGCCACCTGGTTGCCAAAGCGTTGCACCACCTGGAAGCCCAGGATGTCGCGGTAAAAGCCCAGCGCTTTGTCGATATCCGTAACCTGAAGGTGGACGTGGCCGATGCGCGTCTGCGCCGGGACTTCGTAGGGGGCGCTGGCTACGGGAGCGGCGCTGCTGGTTGAGTTTGCCATGATGAAGCGGGTGATTAATTAAATTAATGTACCAACATCAATCCAAAATCGCTCCAAGAAAAGCCCCGCCAAATTGACAGGATTTCCCGTCAATCAAAGCCCCGGACCTGGGTGTACCTCTTCGCATTTTGCCGCCCCACCCGCCCGATGCGGCGCTCAAAATCCTTGGGGTCGTTGAGGGTTTTATAAAATCCATCTAAAAAGTGAGTGGCAAATTCCTGCTCATCCCGGCTGAAATAGGGGCATGCCAAGTACACGTTGTAGAGCGCGGCGCGCCGGGAATTGAAAAGGTCCCGAACGGCGGCATACGTCTCCGGCGGGAATTCGTAGCCGCGAAACAGGCGCTGCCGCACCGACGTGATGCCGAGCTGCTCGGGCGGCACGGCGTACGGGGCGTTCACCAGCCCGCTGTAATCGAAATCAAACGCCACCGGCACCGGCGGGGTACTCAGGCTGCGGGCCAGCAGGCGGATGTTGTGCCGATAAGGCACCGACCAATCCGTGTTGCCAATCATGTATTGGAAGAGGACCATAGTGGCCGTGCCCGATTGGTCCAGGTTGTCCATGCCGATGAACAAGGGCTTCGGCACCACCTTGGCTTGGTTGCGCCGCGCCATGGCCTCGGTATTCTCCAGAAAGAAGCCGTAGCGCACCGACGTGCTGCCCCGGCCGCTGTTGTCGCGGTAGGTGATACGGCACAACCGGACCCGGTAACTAAAGTCCGTCAGTGTATTATAGAGCTTATACACCAGGAATTCCCGCAGGGTATAGGCGTCGGAGAGGCAGTGGGTGGTCAGCTTCAGCTCGGCTACGGGCCCGAAGAGGGAACTGTGCCCGTTGGGTGGCGGAAACTTTACCAGCAGCGGCGGGAAGTCGCACACGACCGGGTCTTTGCGCCGGTTGCCACGCACCTGCACCTGCACGGCCAGCGTTTGCAGAGTGGCCTTGGCATCGCGGTAGGTGAGCAGGGCCGGGTGAATACCGGGACTAGCGCCGCGGTCTTTCAGAACCTGCTCCAACGGCAATGAGAGCGTAAGTTCGACGATTTCTTCGCGGGCAAAAAAGGGATTGTCGGGAGCGTAGGCCTGCCCCTGCGCCGGCCAGCCAGCCGGTGCCAACGCCGGCTGCCCCAGCAGCAGGCCATAACATACCAGAACCAACAGCAGCGAAATCATCACGGCAGCGGGCCGGCGCGAAGCGGCCCTTTAAAGACAACCGGCCCGGCGAAGCACTCAACCGGGGCAATGACGGCTCAATATGGAAAAACAGGCTGAATTCACTTGATTATCAGCGTTTGAATAACGCGTCAATTGACTTGCCCTGGCCCTGGGCGAAGGGAATGCCTAGCATATAAGCCACGGTGGAGGGCACGTCGACTAGGGTACAGGTATCCTTCACAGTCCGCCCTTTTTTGAAATCCGGCCCCAGGGCTAGCAGGCTGATGTGGCGGCAGCCCTCGCAGCCATCGCCGTGCTCGGTCCACCCCGGGGGCACGGTGTCGAGGTGGCGGCCGTGGTCGTTGGTCACGAACAGGGTCGTGTTGTTGCGGTAAGCTTTGCTCTTCTGCAGAAACGCATAGAGTTCCATCACGTACCGGTCATCACGCGCAATGCCGCGGATGTAGTTGGGCCAGTTGCCGGCGTGGGCAAAGCCGTCGGGCTCCATAAAATTGATGAGCACCAGGTTGGGCTGGTACTGCGTCAGAATGCGCTTGACGGCAATCAGCGTCAGCGAATCGGCCCGGTAGCCGGTGCCCGGCCCGCTGACGCCGCAGTCGACGGAAGGCGGGTACT
>JAQBNT010000250.1 GCA_028288445.1 Hymenobacter sp.
CGAAATTTTGTTTTTTATTCCTCTATCAGCCAGCTACCTTTGTTTTTTGAATCCCCCAGCACCCCGCCTGCGTCTTTCGTGAAAAACAACTTTTTGCTGCTGTTTCCCGCCCTGGCGGTACTGGGCCTCACCACGCAATGCCAATCGAGCAAGCCGGCTGCTACTGCTTCGGCAGCAGCAGCGGCCGCGCCGGTTTCCACGCCGGTTGCGCCGAAGGAATACCGCTACGAATCGGTGCCCGGCGACCCACTCGGCGTACGCATCTACAAGCTGGATAACGGACTGACGGTCTACCTGTCCGACTACAAAGACGCTCCGCGCATCCAGACTTATCTGGCTGTGCGCGCTGGTTCCAAAAACGACCCCGCCACCGCCACCGGCCTCGCGCATTATCTGGAGCACATGGTATTCAAGGGCACCTCGCAGCTGGGCACGCAGGACTGGGCCAAAGAAAAAGTAGAACTAGACAAGATTGAGGCACTGTACGAAGTGTACCGTGGCCAGCGCAACGATGCCGCCGCCCGCAAGCGCACTTACCACCAGATTGACTCGATTTCGGGCGTGGCGGCTAAGTACGCCGTGCCGAATGAGTACGATAAGGTAATGGGTGCCATCGGCGCGAAAGGCTCCAACGCGCACACCTCGAACGAGGAAACGGTGTACCAGGAAGATATTCCCAGCAACCAGCTGGAGAAGTGGGCGGCCATCCAGGCCGAGCGGCTGCGCGAGATGGTGCCGCGCCTGTTCCACACCGAGCTAGAAGCGGTGTACGAGGAGAAAAACCGCGGGCTGGATTCAGATTTCAACAAAGAGTTTGAGGCGCTGAATGCCTCGCTCTATCCCACGCACCCCTACGGCACGCAGACGACCATCGGCACGATTGAGCACCTGCAGAACCCGTCTATCACGGAGATTAAGAAGTATTTCGGCGAGTACTACGTGCCGAATAACGTGGCGTTGTGCCTGAGCGGGGATTTGGATTTCGACCAGACCATTCGCCTCATCGACAAATATTTTGGCGCGATGCCGAGCAAGCCGGTGCCGGCTTTTAACGCGCCGGTGGAAGCGCCGATTTCGGCCCCGATTACCAAGGAAATCCTCGGGCCGCAGTCGGAAAATGTGATGCTGGGCTACCGCCTGCCGGGCAAGGCATCGAAGGATGCCGTGCGCCTGCGGATGCTGGATAAAATCCTGACCAACGGCCAGGCCGGCCTCATCGACCTCGACCTGAACCAGCAGCAGAAAGTGCTGGAAGCGGCCTCGTTCACCGACATGAACGACGACTACTCCACGCACGTCATCTACGGCACGCCGCGCCAGGGTCAGAAGCTGGAAGAGGTAAAGACGCTGCTATTGGGCGAGCTGGATAAAGTCAAAAAGGGCAACTTCCCCGACTGGCTGATTCCGGCCATCATCAACAACGAGAAGCTGACGCGCACCAAGAGCTACGAAAGCAACGAGGCCCGCGCCAGCGCCATGTACGAGGCCTTCATCGAGCGCATCGACTGGAAAGATTACCTGCAGCAGCAGGATGATTTCGGCAAAATCACCAGGGCCGAAATCGTGAAATTCGCCAACGACAACTACGGCCCGAACGTCGTGACCGTGTTCAAGCGCACCGGCGTGGACCCGAACAAGGTGAAGGTGGTGAAGCCCGCCATCACGCCCGTGCCGGCCAACCGCGACGTGGCCTCGGCCTACTACAAGCAGCTCACGGCCCTGCCGAGCACGGAGCTGCAGCCGGTGTTTGTTGATTACAAAAAGGATATTCAGGAAACGGAAATCAAGCCCGGCCTGCCGCTGTACTACACCCACAACGCCGAGAACGGCCTGTTCAACCTGTCCTACGTCTTCGACCTGGGCAAGAATAACGACCCGCGCTGGAGCCTCGCTTCGGATTACCTGCAATACCTCGGCACCGGCAAGTACACCGCCGCGCAGCTGCAGCAGGAGTTCTACAAGCTGGGCTGCTCCTTCAACGTGAGCAGCGGCCCCGACCGCATTTTCGTGACCCTGAACGGCCTCGACAGCAACCTGGAGCCCGCGTTGAAGCTGTTTGAGCAGCTGATGGCCGCGCCCAAGTCCGACGCCACCGCCCTCAAGGACATGGTGGCCGGCACGCTCAAGCAGCGCCAGGATGCCAAGCTCGAAAAGCGCGTGATTCTGAATTCGGCGATGGTGAACTACGTGAAGTACGGCCCGAAAAACCCCTTCACGAACATCCTCAGCGAGAAAGAGCTGAAAGCCCTGAAACCGGAGCAGCTCACGGCCCTGATTCAGAAGCTACCGACGTATCAGCATCGGGTGCTGTATTACGGGCCAAGAAACTTGCAAGCTGCTGCAAATGCAGCTAGTGAAGCTCAAGTTCTTAAGGACCATCACGGCGTTATAACCCAAGATAAAGGCCTGATTGCTGTTCTCAAAACCGAGCACCGCACCCCCGCCACGCTCACGCCCGCCCCGGCGGCCAAGGACTTCGCCGAGCAGCCGCTGAAAGACAAAAAGGTGTCCTGGGTGGACTACAACATGGTGCAGGCCGAAATCCTGTTCCTGACCAAGGGCGACCTGTACAGCAAGGAGCTGGCCCCCACGCTGGCGCTCTACAACGAGTATTTCGGCGGTGGCATGGGCAGCATTGTGTTCCAGGATTTGCGCGAGAGCAAGGCCCTGGCCTACTCGGCTTACTCCGGCTACAACAGCGCCGACAAGCTGGGCCGCTCCAACTACAACCTGAGCTACATCGGAACCCAGAGCGACAAGCTGCCCGAGGCCATGGCCGGCATGGAAGCCCTCCTCACCGATATGCCGGTGGCCGAAGCCAACCTGGAAATCGCCAAAAATGCCATCCGCAACAGCATCAGCACCGAGCGCATCACCAAGGGCAACGTGCTGCTGAGCTACGAGCGCGCCAAGCGCCTCGGCCTCGACTACGACATCCGCCGCGACGTGTACGCGAGCACCCAGAAAATGACTTTTGATGAATTGAAGAAGTTCCAGCTGGCCAAGGTGCACGGCCAGAACCAGGTTATTCTGGTTATCGGCTCGAAAGACCGGCTGAACTTTAAGGAGCTGGCCAAGTACGGCCAGGTGCAGCAGCTCACGCTGAAGGAGATTTTTGGGTACTAAACATTAGTACCACCCCGGGGGAACCTCACCCCCCTGGCCCCCCTCTCCAAAAGAGAGGGGGGGACTCGTTTCTAGCCCTTGCTGGAACAGTTCTTAGGCTGGAAATAACAGATTAGTCCCCCTCTCTTTTGGCTTCGCGGCCGAAAGCGAACCGGGACCAGGGGTGAGGTTCCCCGCCTGAACAGTAAATCAAACTCGAACACGCTTAACAGACGACCACATGGCAGAGCAAAAAATCACCATTAAAAACGGCAAGCTGACCGTTCCGGACAAACCCACGATTCCCTTCATCGAGGGCGACGGGACCGGGCCGGACATCTGGCGTGCTTCCAAGCTGGTGTTCGACGCGGCGGTGGAGAAGGCCTACGGCGGCAAAAAGCAGCTGGTGTGGAAGGAAGTGCTGGCCGGTGAGAAAGCCTACAAAGCCACCACCAACTGGCTGCCCACCGAAACCCTCGACGCGTTCCGCGAATACCTCGTGGGCATCAAAGGCCCCCTGACCACGCCCGTGGGCGGCGGCATCCGCTCGCTGAACGTGGCCCTGCGCCAGGAGCTGGACCTGTACGCCTGCGTGCGCCCCGTGCGCTACTACGACGGCGTGCCCTCGCCGGTGAAGCACCCGGAGCTGACCGACATGGTCATCTTCCGCGAGAACACGGAGGACATCTACGCCGGTATCGAGTACATGAACGGCACGCCCCAGGCCCAGAAAATGCTCGAATTCCTGCAGGACGAGATGGGCGTGAAAAAAATCCGCTTCCCCGAGTCGTCCTCGTTCGGCATCAAGCCCGTGAGCAAGGAAGGCACCGAGCGCCTCGTGCGCGCCGCTATCAAGTACGCGCTGGAGCACAAGAAACCCTCGGTGACCATCGTGCACAAGGGCAACATCATGAAGTTCACCGAAGGCGCGTTCAAAACCTGGGGCTACGAGCTGGCCGAGAAGGAATTCGGCGCGAAGGTGTTCACCTGGGCCCAGTACGATAAAATCGTGGCCAAGCAGGGCGTGGCCGTGGCCGACGCGCTGCAAAAGCAAGCCGTGGAGCAGGGCAAGCTCATCATCAAGGACAGCATCGCCGATGCCTTCCTGCAGCAGATTCTGCTGCGCCCCTCGGAGTACTCGGTGGTGGCCACCCTGAACCTGAACGGCGACTACATCTCCGACGCGCTGGCCGCCATCGTGGGCGGCATCGGCATCGCGCCGGGTGCCAACATCAACTACACCACCGGCCACGCCATCTTCGAAGCCACCCACGGCACGGCCCCCAAATACGCCAACCAGGACAAGGTGAACCCCGGTTCCGTCATCCTCTCCGGCGTGATGATGCTGGAGTACATGGGCTGGAAAGAGGCCGCCGCCCTCATCAACAAAGGCCTCGAAG
>JAQBNT010000028.1 GCA_028288445.1 Hymenobacter sp.
ATTGGCGTATTCAGCGCCGAAATCCAGCAGAATCACGTCGCCGTCCTGGCACTGGTTGTCGTTGGTGGTGTAGTGCAGCACGCAGGCGTTTTTGCCGCTGGCCACGATGCTGCCGTAGGCCGGCCCCCGGCTGCGGTTGCGCATGAATTCGTGCACGATTTCGGCCTCAATCTCGAACTCCCACACGCCTGGCTTCACAAAGCCCAGCAAGCGCCTAAACGCCTTGCCCGTGATGTCACAAGCCTCGCGCATCACCCGGATTTCCTCGGGGCTCTTGATGGCGCGCAGCTGGTGCAGCAGGCGCGCCGCCCGGCGGTAGGTGTGCAGCGGGTACTGCGCCTGCAGGCTCTTGATGAAGCGGGCATCGCGCGTTTCCACCTCCACCACGGCCCGGATGTGCTCGTTGGAAGTCAGGTACACGTTTTCAGCCTCGTTCATGAGCGCGGGCAGCACCGATTTGAAGCTCTCCAGCCACATAATGGTCGGGATGCCGGAGTTGGCGCGGGCCTCGTCCTTCGTCAGCTTGTAGCCTTCCCAGATGAGAATGTGCTCGGAAGTCTCCTTCAAAAACAGGATTTCGCGGTGCTGCGGCAGCCGCGCATCCGGAAAGATGACGAGGATGCTTTCCTCCTGGTCCACACCGGACAGGTAGAACAAGTCGTTGCTCTGGCGAAACGCCATGGTGCCGTCGGCGTTGGTCGGCATGATGTCATTGCTCTGGAAAATGGCCAGCGAGGCCGGCGGCAGCAGCTCACGGAAGCGGCGGCGGTTTTCAATAAAAAGCTCGGGGGCAAGGGGAGCGTAGCGCATGGACAAGAGTTGAGTTGGAATGGGGGCGCAAGTTAGGTAGCCGGCGGCCGGCACGGATTAAAGGAACGGGTCGGCTTTGGCCAGGGGAAAAATCAAAAAAGCCCTTGCTTACAATAAGCAAGGGCTTTTTAAATGGTTGACCGGCCGACCTTACATTTTGGTTGAGGTCTTTTTTACGGTCGTTTTGTTGGTTTTGTAGCGCATATCAGGCGTGCCGTCGGCCTTCAGGGGGCCGGTGCTCATCTTGGTGGTTTTGGTCGACTTGTTCTCCGAATAGCGCATGTCGGGCGTACCATCGGCCTTCATTTTGGTGCTGCTAGTCGAAGTCGACGACTTGGTCGTGCCCGAGGGCGTGGTCATCGTGCTCGATTTGGTGTTGGTAGCCGCGCCCTTGGTCATGGTGCTCGACTTGGTCATGCCCGCCGGGTTGGTCATCGTCGACGACTTCACCGTCGTCTTCGTGGCCGGGGCCTGCATGGTTTTGGTCGTCATTGTTTTCGACGAGCTGGTGCTCATCTGGGTGCCGGCTGCCGGCGTAGCCGTTTGGGCCTGGGCCACCGAGCCGCCGAGGATGCTGAGGGAAATGAGGAATCCGAGAATGCGTTTCATGGGAGTGAGGGTAAGCTGAAGAGTGAGAGAATGCGCCTCCTACGCGGTTTCGGGCCGCGTGGTTGGATGACAATGTAGCTATTTTTTCATATTCCGTGCCAGCTCCATTTCCGCCCTGCCGCGCTGGTTAAACCTTTCCGGGCGCTCTGCCTCCAACCCGCATCTTTTCCTCATTATTATCTTTTATTGCCATGAAAAAGCCCTTGTTTTCGTTACTCGCCGCCGTTAGTCTGTTGGCGGTTTCCTATACCTCCGTGGCCCAGGCCGTGACGCCTGGCATCAACGCCCGCCAGCGCAATGAGCGCGCCCGCATCCGTCAGGGCGTGACCACCGGCGAGCTCACCCGCCCCGAAGCCGCCCACCTCAAAGGCCGCGAAGCCGAAATCAGGCAGGACAAGCGCGCCGCCCGCGCCGACGGCATCGTGACCCGCGACGAGCGCCAGGACATCCGCAAGGACGAAAACCAGGCCAGCCGCGCCATCTACCGTCAGAAGCACGACGGCCAGGCGCGGCCCCGCGTAGTGCGCTAAGGCCAGCTGTCCTATTGCCTCTTGTTACGTTGCCAAAATTCCTGCACCGCTTATCGGATGCAGGGATTTTTTATGAATTATAGTTGAGTTTTTAAATTTAATATTACTTTAGTGCACACAAAATCGCTACCGGCTGTAATCACCGGTTCATCTCCCCACCTCCTGCCGCTCTTTTTATGAAGCACATTCTTTACTTCGTCCTAACCATCAGCGCTTTGGTGCTATTTGGGTCGTCTTCAGCTAATGCATTGCCTACCCGCCACAGCCTGAACGACACGCCCGCCGATATACAGCGCAAAGCCGCCGCGCGCGAGCAAAAAGCCGCTGCCCGCGAAAAAGTTGTTGCCGCCAGAAAGGCGTCCAAAATGCAGCGCCTGGCCGTCAAATCCCGCAAAGTCACCAACAAGCTCCAGCGGGCCATGCTCGTCATTCTCGGCCTCGAAGACAGCAAAGCCGTCACCTCGCCGGCCCGCCTCCACCGCCAGCTCCACGCCCATCAGAAGCAGCTGAAATCCCGGGCCCGTATGGCTGCCCGCGCTCACCGGCACCGCGCCCACGACTAGCCTTCGCTACGCTTAGCATTCTTAAAAGCCCCTTGTCGGTATCGGCAAGGGGCTTTTTGTGGTCTGGCAGTTTTATGTTTTGCACGTATTTCCTTATTTACACTTCACAAAATCTATAAATTCACGATAAATTCATTAGGAATAATTTGTTATTTAATTTTAATATATATATTTTAGTATGGTATTAAGAAGGGCATTCGGCGCTCCCCAACAACAGGCAGAGCGGCAACCAACACTGTAACAAGGCTTTTCATTTTTTACTGTACTGCCATGAAAATGTACTGCTACTCACTTTTGGCGGCTGGAGGACTATTGCTGCTGTCGCCCGCTGGCGCTTCGGCTTCGTCACGCGCGGCTTCCCGGCCTGATGATAATCCCACCGAAGTTCAGCGTAAAATGGCGCGGGAGCGTGCCATAGCGGCCAAAAAAGCGGCCTTGGTGACCCGCACCAACGCCCGCACCACCCGCAAATCGACCACCAAGCTCAGCCGAGCCATGCTCGTGTTGCTGGGCCTGGAAGCTAGCCGGAAAGTCACCTCCCCCGCCAAACTGGATTGGCATCTGCACCAGCACCAGCAGCAGTTGAAGCGGCAGGCCCTGCACGCCTCGCAGGCCCGCAAGCGGCGCTGCACCCGCGCCCTGAACTAGCGCCCTGAACTAGCGCCCAGCCAGAACCCTTCAACAACAAAAAAGCCCCTTGCCGCATTGGCAAGGGGCTTTTCTCAGCACCAGATGGCGGTAAAATTACGCCGTAACCTGAGCTTCCAGCTTCTGGGCGAGCACATGCTTGGGCACGGCACCTACTTGTTTATCAACGATTTGGCCGTTCTTGAAGACCAGCAGCGTGGGGATGCTGCGGATACCGAACTTCATGGAAGTCTGGGGATTGGCGTCTACGTCAACTTTGCCCACGATGACCTTGCCTTCGTATTCGCCGGCCAACTCTTCCACCACGGGGCCTACCATGCGGCAGGGACCGCACCATTCGGCCCAGAAATCAACCAATACGGGCTTGTCGCCGCTGATGATTTCGTCAAAGTTGGCGTCGGTTATCTCAATTGCTTTGTGTCCCATTTCAATTTGGGTTGGGGTTAATTAGAATAGTCTGGCGTATACGGCCAACGGGGTCGCAAGGTAGCAGATTGGATGGTAAAACAGCGGGGCCGGAGGAAAGTTCAGCGGCGTGGGTTTGGGGCGGCGAATGGTTGTATTCCCTATGCGAATGCAGTACGGGACACGGCCACAACGGCCCGCAGGGCGTAGTCAAGCGTCTTTACCAGGATATTAATTATTTACTACTGCGGTAACGACGCTTCGCTGCGCTCGGTATAACGGGATTCTCCCCGCCGCTAAATCAGCGTGCAAACTTCCATATCCAATTCCTTCATCTTCTCGATAAACGCTTTGGGCTCAATCTGAAAGCGGCGCGAGAACATATCCACGGCCAGATGCTCGTGCGGCTCCACAAACTGAATTTCGAGGCGCTTGCCGCCCGGCGCGTGCTCGATGGCTTCTTCCAAGCGGTCGAGCATGGGGGCGGTCACGGTGCGCAGGTCGAGGCGCACGCGCACGCCTTTGCTGCGCTTTTCGGCCACATCGGCCAGCGGTTCCATGGTCAGGATGCGCAGGTCCCACTGGTCCTGGGTGTGGCGGCGCAGCTCCTGCTTGAGCTTGACGTACATGGGCGGCACCTGCTCGTTGGGGTAGTTGCGCGGGTTGATGAGGGGCGCGAATTTGGTGTAGTCGTCGCGGAACAGGGCCGGGTTGATGCTCGTCTCGTAATCCTCCAGGGTGAAGGTGCAGAAGGGCTGCCCCGTTTTGGTGGTCTTAAACAACACGTTGTTAATTAGACCAGCCACGGCAATTTCCTTGTTTTTTATCTCGTCTACTTTCTCCAGGCCGCAGGTGCAGTAGGCGTCAAGCTCCAGCTTGTAGGCATCGAGCGGGTGGCCCGAGAGGTAGAAACCTACCACTTCCTTTTCGCGGCGGAGCTGCTCGGTTTTGCTCCAGGGCTCCATCTCGTGCATCTTGGGCAGCGGCGCGGCCACGGCCCCGAAAGCGCCCGCGCCGAAAAGGCTGTGCTGGGCCGATTCTTTGGCCGCCGCGTGCTGCTGGCCCACTTTCATGGCCTTTTCAATCAGGTTCTGGTCACCGGCCGGAGCATCCAGATACAGGCGGCGGTGCTTGTCGAAACCATCGAACGCACCGGCCTGGGCCAGGCTTTCGAAGGTTTTCTTGTTTACGGTGCGCAAGTTCACGCGCTTGGCGAAGTCGAAGATGTCGGAGTAGTTGCCGGCTTTTTCGCGCTCCTGCACCATGCTTTCCACAGCCAGTTCGCCCGCACCCTTCACCGCGCCCATGCCGAAACGGATGGCTCCTTCCTGGTTCACGTTGAACTTCAGCAGGCTTTCATTCACGTCGGGCCCGAGCACGGGCACACCCTGCTTGCGGGCTTCCTCAATGAAGAAAGTCACCTTCTTGATGTCGCCCATGTTGTTGGTGAGCACGGCGGCCATGTACTCGGCCGGGTAGTTAGCCTTCAGATAACCAGTCTGGTACGCTACCACGGAGTAAGCCGCCGAGTGCGAGCGGTTGAAGCCGTATTCGGCAAATTTCTCCATCACGTCGAACACGTCGTTGGCCTTTTTGGCCGCGATGCCGTGGATGTTTTTAGCGCCTTCGATGAACTTCTCGCGTTCGAGGGCCATCTTTTTCATGTCCTTCTTACCCATGGCGCGGCGCAGCAAGTCGGCCCCGCCGAGGGAGTAGCCGGCCAGAATCTGGGCCGTCTGCATAATCTGCTCCTGATACACCATGATGCCCTGGCTGTATTCCAGGATAGGTTTCAGCAGCTCGTGGGGGTATTCCACCTCCTCGCGGCCGTGCTTGCGGTTGATGAAGTTCGGGATGAACTGCATCGGGCCCGGCCGGTACAGGGCGTTCATAGCAATCAAATCCTCGATATTCGTCGGCTTCAAGTCCTTGAGGTACTGCCGCATACCTTCCGACTCGAACTGGAACGTGCCGATGGTATCGCCGCGCTGGTAGAGCGCGTAGGTCTTTTCGTCGTCGAGGGGGATTTCGTCGATGTCGATTTTTACGCCGTGGTTGCGCTCAATCAGATTCATGGCATCTACGATGACAGTCAGGGTTTTAAGGCCCAGAAAGTCCATTTTCAGCATGCCAGCCGATTCAATCACCTTGCCATCGAACTGCGTGATGAGCAGGTCCGAGTCTTTGGAGGTGGAGACGGGGATGTACTTCGTGATGTCGTCGGGCGCGATGATGACGCCGGCCGCGTGAATGCCGGTGTTGCGCACCGAGCCTTCGAGCTGCGTGGCCAGGCGCAGAATCTGGCCCTTGAGGTTATCAGGGCTCTCGTCGCGCCGAATCATGTCCAACTCCTGGCTTTCGGCGAAGGCGCCGGCCAGGGTGGTGCCGGGCTTGTCGGGCACCATCTTGGTCAGGTCGTTTACCTGGGGCAGGGGCAGGTTCATGGCCCGGGCCACGTCCTTGATGCTGCTCTTGGCGGCCATGGTGCCGAAGGTGATAA
>JAQBNT010000271.1 GCA_028288445.1 Hymenobacter sp.
GCTGAGCGCAGTCGAAGCATCTCTACCGCAGAAGTAATCAGTGCTATTGCAACGAAGCGGTAGAGATGCTTCGACTGCGCTCAGCATGACCGTTCTGGATATTCAAAACAACACACCATCCCATTCCGAGCCCGCTATGCTACCTAAACACGCTGTCCTGCACGCCAATATCTCGACGGGGCGCACTGCTGATTTCGTCGATGCCATTCTGGGATTGGGCGCGGCGCGCACCTCGGCCTACGTGTGCTTTGCCAACGTGCACATGCTGGTGGAAGCCGAGCGCAACGCCGAATTCCGGCAGATTGTGAATAATGCCGCCGTGGCCGCGCCCGACGGTAGTCCGGTGGCGGCGGCGGTGCGGTGGTTTCGGGGGCCGGCCCAGGAGCGCATGGCGGGCATGGACCTGCTGCCCGAGCTGCTGCGCCACGCCGCTGAGCGCGGGCAGTCGGTGTACTTCTACGGCACTACCGACGAGGTTTTGCAGGCCATGGTGTGGCGGGCGCGCTGGGAATTGCCCACGCTGCGGATAGTGGGGGCCTATGCGCCGCCATTCCGCCCGCTGACGGCTGAGGAAGACGCTAGCGAGGTAGCGGCTATCAACGCAGCCGACCCGGACTTGCTGTTTGTGGCGCTGGGCTGCCCGCGCCAGGAGCGCTGGATGGCGGCCCACCAGGGACGCATTGGGGCGTGCATGCTGGGGGTGGGGCAGGCCTTCCGGGTGTATGCCGGCTTGGAGCCGCGCCTGCCAGCGTGGGCCCGCAAGCTGTGGCTGGAATGGGCCTTCCGGCTGTGGCAGGAGCCGCGCCGCCTGGCCCGGCGCTACTTCGTCACCAACACCCGCTTCGTGTACCTGATGGCCCGCGCTACGCTCGAAAACATGGTTGGCTGGCTGCCGGCCGTGGCCTGATAACTCAAAACTCACCATTTCACCAACTCACCATTTATGAAAGCAGTGATACTAGCGGGCGGCTACGGCACCCGAATCAGCGAGGAAAGCGGCGTGCGGCCCAAGCCCATGGTCGAAGTCGGCGGCAAGCCCATTCTGTGGCATATCATGAAGATTTACGCCCACCACGGCATCACCGATTTCGTGATATGCTGCGGCTACAAAGGGCACATGATTAAGCAGTATTTCTCCGATTATTTCCTGCTGAATTCGGACGTGACCTTTCGGATGGACCGCAACGAGATGCAGATTCACCGCAACAACGCCGAGCCCTGGACCGTGACGCTGGTGGACACCGGCCTGGAAACCATGACCGGCGGCCGCCTGCGCCGCGTGCAGAAATACCTTGATAACGAAACGTTTTGCCTGACCTACGGGGACGGCGTGAGCAACGTCGACATCGCGGCCAGCATAGCTTACCACCGTTCGCAGGGCGTGCTGGCCACCCTCACGGCAGTGCGGCAGCCGGGCCGCTTTGGGGTGTTCAATCTGAGCGATACCGACAGCCACGTCAGCAACTTTATGGAGAAGCCTGAGGGCGGCGAAACGCCCTGGATTAACGGCGGCTTTTTTGTGCTGGAGCCGGGCATTTTCGACTACCTCGACCACGACCAGACGGTGTGGGAAAAGGCCCCGCTGGAGCATCTGGCCGCCGCCGGGCAGCTGGCCGCCTACCGCCACGCCGGTTTCTGGCAGCCCATGGACACGCTGCGCGACCGCAACATGCTAGAGGAGCTGTGGCAGGCCGGCAAGGCCGAATGGAAGCTCTGGGACCAGGCCCCCGCCGCCCCCGTGACCAAGCCCGAGCTCGAAACCATCCTGGCTGCGCCGCTGGCCGAGCCGGCCGGACGGGGCCGCCCTGCCGCCACCCGGCTCATGCCTAGTGACTAAAAAAACTGCCACGAACGCCGTGCCGAGCGCCGCTGGCACATTGCCGCAGCTCCGCTGAGATAGAACGGAGCCACTTCCCACGGCTGCACTGGGTTGGCGCGCCCGACATGGCATTCTGGTTGATTAATGGCTGTATAAATCTCACTAATAATGGAATATCGCATGAAACCCTCCCGCATTCTCATCACCGGCAACATGGGCTACGTGGGGCCCGGCGTGGTGCGCCACCTCCGACAGGCGTATCCCAACGCCGAGCTGATTGGCTACGACATGGGCTTTTTTGCCCACTGCATCACTGGGGCCACTCGCCTGCCCGAGTCGCGGCTCGACCGGCAGGTATTTGGCGACGTGCGGACGCTGCCCTCGGGCCTGCTGGCCGGCGTGGATGCCGTGGTGCACTTGGCCGCCATTTCCAACGACCCAATGGGCACGGCCTACGAGGACGTGACGATGGACGTGAACTACCGCGCTGGCATTGCCTTGGCCAAGCGCGCCAAAACCTACGGCGTGAAAAGCTTCGTGTTTGCCAGCTCGTGCAGCATGTACGGGCTGGGCGGCGAGGACGCCAAAACCGAAACTTCTACCCTGAACCCGCTCACGGCCTACGCCCGCTCCAAAGTAGCCAGCGAGCGCGACCTGGCCCCGCTGGCCGATGCGAACTTCCGGGTGACCTGCCTGCGCTTCGCCACGGCCTGCGGCTGGAGCGACCGCCTGCGCCTTGACCTGGTGCTGAATGACTTCGTGGCCGGCGCGGTAGCCACCGGCGAAATCAGCATTTTGAGCGACGGCACGCCCTGGCGGCCCCTCATCCATGTGCTGGACATGGCCCGCGCCATCGGCTGGGCCGTGACGCGGGAGGCCAGCAACGGCGGGGCCTTCGTGGCCGTGAACGCCGGCACCAACAGCTGGAACTATCGCGTGCGCGAGCTGGCCGAAGCCGTGGCCGCCGCCATCCCCGGCACCGAGGTCCGCCTCAACCCCGACGCTGCCCCCGACCTGCGCTCGTACCGCGTCGATTTCAGCTTGTTCCGCCGCCTCGCGCCCGACCATCAGCCCATCCACACCCTGGCCGATACAATCGGCGAGCTCCAGCGCAAGCTGGTGGAAATGGGCTTCCGGGACCCCAATTTCCGCGCCTCCCGGCTGATGCGGCTGCGCGTGCTGGCTGCCCTGCGCGAGCAGGACGAGCTAACCGAAGACCTGACCTGGGCTGCTGGCCCGGCCAAGGCCGCCGTGCCGCTATACCGGGCTGAGCTGGTGGTGGTTTGAGACATCTGAGCTATGAGAACGTCAACCCAAAGACCGTCATGCTGAGCGCAGTCGAAGCATCTCTACCGCGCAACTAATTCAATCGATAGCAACGAAGCGGTAGAGATGCTTCGGCTGCGCTCAGCATGACGGCCAAAAATCAACCCTTCAACCTTGCCCTTAATGCGATGAAATTTACTGAAACTGCCCTTGCCGGAGCCTTCATTATCGATGTGGACCGGCTGAGTGATGAGCGCGGCTTTTTTGCCCGCTCTTGGTGCGAAGACGAGTTTGCCGCCCACGGCATTGCCATGCCGCCGCAGCAGGCCAACCTGTCCTACAACCCGCGCCGGGGCACGCTGCGCGGCATGCACTACCAGTTGCCGCCCTACGAGGAAACCAAGCTGGTGCGCTGCACCCGCGGTGCCATCCTAGACGTGATAGTGGACCTGCGCGAGGAGTCGCCCACCTTCGGCAAGTGGATAGGAGTGGAGCTGACCGCCAGCAACTACCGGATGCTGTTTGTGCCCGGTCGCTTTGCCCACGGCTTCCTCACCCTCGAAGACAACACCGACGTGTGCTACCAGGTGTCAGCCAAATACACGCCCGGGGCCGAGCGCGGCCTGCGCTGGGACGACCCCGCCATTGGTATTCGTTGGCCCTTCCAGCCCCTACTTATTTCGGCAAAAGACCAGGCTCACCCTGATTTCCAGGGGCTGGCCGTGCCGGTGAAGGAGTTGGTGACTACCTGAAGCCAGGGCTGGTCGGACCGTCCTGGGCGGTCGGACTGGTGCACACCCAAAAAACTGCTTTTCTCATCTTTCTTTCTGCATTATGGTACTTGTTGACAACGCGTTGAAGAAGCGCCAGCAAGCCGGCCAGCCCATTCGGGTGGGCATGGTGGGGGCTGGTTTCATGGGCCGGGGCGTGGCCCTGCAAATCTGCCGCTACGTGCCCGGCATGGAGCTGGTGGCCATCGCCAACCGCACCATCGAGCAGGCCCGCCGGGCCTACCACGAGGCCGGCGAGCTGGTAACCAGCGAGGTAAGCTCGGTACACGCGCTGGAGGCTTGCATCCAGCGGGGCGAGCGCGCCATTACGGACGATGCGCTGCTGCTGAGCCGCGCCGAGGGCATCGACGCCATTATCGAAGTGACCGGGGCGGTGGAGCACGGCGCGCGCGTGGTGCTGGAAGCCATTCGGCACGGCAAGCACGTGGTGCTGCTGAACGCCGAACTGGACGGCACAGCCGGGGCCATCCTGAAAGTATATGCCGACCGCGCCGGCGTGGTGTATACCGTGAGCGACGGCGACCAGCCCGGCGTGACGCTCAATCTGGCGCGCTTCGTGCTGGGCCTGGGCGTGAAGCCGGTGCTGTGCGGCAACATCAAAGGCCTGCACGACCCCTACCGCAACCCCACCACGCAGGAGGGCTTTGCGAAGCAGTGGGGCCAGAACCCGAGCATGGTGACGAGCTTCGCCGACGGCAGCAAAATCAGCTTTGAGCAGGCCGTCATCGCGAATGCGCTGGGCATGGAAGTGGCCCGGCGTGGCATGTACGGCCCCACCGTGGCCCCGGGCACGCCCATCAGCAAAGCCGCTGAGTGGTACCCGACGGAGCGCCTGCTGGACGGCGGCCCCGGCATCGTGGACTACGTGGTGGGGGCCGAGCCCGGCCCCGGCGTGTTCATCTTGGGCACGCACGACGACCCCATTCAGCAGCACTACCTCAAGCTGTATAAGCTGGGGCCGGGGCCGCTGTACTGCTTCTACACGCCCTACCACCTGTGCCACTTCGAAACGCCGACTTCGGTGGCGCGGGCGGTTCTCTTTGGCGATGCCTGCCTGGCTCCGGCCGGCGCGCCCAAGGTGGAGGTGATTACGGCCGCCAAAACCGACCTGCGGGCCGGCGACACCCTCGACGGCATCGGCCACTACATGACCTACGGGCTGGCCGAAAACTACGCCGTGGCCCGGGCCGAAAACCTGCTACCCATCGGCGTGGCCGAGGGCTGCCGGCTGCTGCGCGACATTCCCAAAGACCAGGTGCTGACCTACGACGACGTGGCGCTGCCGCCCGGCCGCCTCATCGACCAGCTGCGCCGCGAGCAGGAGCTCTACTTCAACCCGCCCCAAATGGCGGCCACCGCCGAGCCGCTTGTGCCCGCCGATTTCGCCCTGGCCAACCTCTAACTCAACCAGAACAACCTTTTTCTTCCCAATTACCTCGAAGCCTCGTCGCCATGAATCCCACCCTGGTTGAGTTTCTGAAGCACTCCGACCCGCTATCCACGCGGCAAAATGCCCCCGCCACGGCCCCGGCCGCCACGCCGGCCCCGCCCGCCCCGCGCCCTGCCACGGCCCCGCTCACGGTGCTGGTGCTGGAGGGCGAGTACCGCCTCACCGGGGCCGTGCTGTTTTGCCTGAGCCGGCAGGCCCGGGTGCGGGTGCATTTGCTGTCGCGCGATGCGCGGAGCCCGTACCGGTTTTCGAGCTATGTGCATTCCTTCCATCTGCTCTCGCCCGATAGTCCGGCGGAGGTGTTCGTGGCCTTCATCCAGAACGCCGCCCGCGCCACCGGGGCCGAAGTGCTGCTGCCGGTGGACGTGGCCGGCATGCGCTTCGTGATTGCGCACCGCACGGCGCTGGCCGCCGCTACGCACCTGCTACCGCTGCCGGCGGCGGCGTACTACGAAATTGCCACCGACAAGGGCCTGCTGGGCGCGTTCATGCAGGAGCATAACATTCCCGCGCCCGATACCATCGTGGACATCCGCCACAACCTGGCGGCCAAGCTGACGAAGTTTGAATTTCCGGTGCTGCTGAAGCCCATTGAGGGCGCGGGCGGCCGGGGCATTGTGCGCTACGCCACGCCCGAGGCGCTGCTGGCCGCTGTAGCCATGCTGCCCGATAGCAGCCGCTACGTCATTCAGAACTGCATCGAAGGCTACGACATCGACTGCAACGTGCTGTACCAGAACGGCCAGCTCATTGCCCATTCCATTCAGAAGGGCCTGGTGGCTACGGGCGACGAATATGCCCCCACCGAGGCCATCGAATTTGTGCACCACGACGCCGTGCTGGCCGTGGTAGACCGCCTGATGAAGGCCCTGCGCTGGAACGGCGTGGCCCACCTCGACCTGCGCTACGATGCCCGCACCCGCGAAATCAAGGTCATCGAAATCAACACCCGCTTTTGGCTCACGGTGGTGGGCTCGGCGCTGGCGGCGGGCGTGAACTTCCCGGTGCTGGCCTGCCAGGTGGCCGCCGGCCGGGCGGCTGCGCCCGCGCCGTTCCGCGAGGGGCGCTACATCCCGTTTGCCAACTACCTCAAGTACCGCTACGGCCGCCGCGAGCGCCGGGCCGATGACGTGCAGTTTTCGCTGCGCGATACCAGCGTGGGCGCTTTTCTGGGCGACCCGCTGACCAAGATTTACCGCTTCCTCACCGACGAGGACTAGGCCCCGCGCCCGGCCCAGGCCGGCACTGCGGCTGCCACCGATACTTACTCATTTCGTCATTCATCTCACGCTTATATCCAATGCATCCGCACCCTTTCCGTCATGAAAAACGTTTTTTTACTTATCTGCGCTTTGCTGCTCGGCAGCCGGCAGCTGCAGGCTCAGACGCCTCCTACGGGCTTCACCTCCACCGTCGTTTCCTCGGGCTGGAATGAGGCGGTGGGCTTCACCTTCAATAGCTCCGGTAGCAAGATGTTTGTCTGGGAGCGGCCAGGCAAGGTTTGGGTGGTGGTGAACGGCCAGCGCCAGCAGCTGATTGACATTACCGATGAGGTAGGGGCCTGGGCCGACCACGGCCTGCTGGGCTTCGCGCTCGACCCCAACTTTAACACCAACGGCAACATGTACCTTCTGTACGTGGTGGACCGGCACTATTTGATGAATTTCGGCACGGGCAACTACGACCCCACGGCCAACGACTACTACAGCGCCACCATTGGGCGCATCACGCGCTACACGGCCACGGCCAGCGGCACGGGCTACACCGTGAGCCCGGCCAGCCGCAAAATCCTGCTCGGGGCCACCAAAAGCACGGGCATCCCCTCAACCCACGACGGCCACTGCACCGGCTCGCTGGTGTTTGGCACCGACGGCACTTTGCTGGTATCAACCGGTGACGGGGCCCACTGGGCGCCGGATTTAGGCAGCTACAACGAAACCTACTACGCGGAGGCGCTCGCCGATGGCATCATCTCCGCCAAGGAAAACGTAGGCGCCCTGCGCGCCCAACTGGTAGACTGCCTAAGTGGTAAAATCCTGCGCCTGGACCCTGCCACCGGCAACGGCGTGCCCAGCAACCCCTTCTACGATGCCGCTGCCCCCAGTGCCCCTCGCTCCAAAGTGTGGACCCTGGGCCTGCGCACGCCCTTCCGCATGAGCCTGCGGCCCGGCACCGGCAACCCCGACCCCACCCAGGGCAACCCCGGCACGCTCTACGTGGGCATGGTGGGGGCCTCTACCTGGGAGGAAATCACGGTGGTGGACCGACCCCGTGTGAACCTGGGCTGGCCAATTTTTGAAGGACTGACACCTTACCCGGCGTTTACCAGCTCGAACGTGTACAACCGCGACGCGCCCAACCCGCTCTACAACACGGGCGGCTGCACCAAGCAGTTTTTCTACTTCACGGACCTCATCAAACCAGCCACGCCGAGCGGCACGGCCACGTTCACCAATTCGTGTAATACGTCGCAATCGATTCCGGCCAGCATTCCCACCTTCGTGCACACCCGGCCGCTCATCGACTGGGCGCACAGCAGCAGCGGGCCGTCGCGCACGGGCACGTTCAGCGGCAGCACGCCTACTACTACCAACATCGGGGCGGCGGGCTCGCCGGTGAGCGGGCCGCAGTTTGGGGGCAATTCGGTGACGGGCGGGGTATTTTATCCCTACACCGACTTCCCGGCTCCGTACGCCAACTCTTATTTCTTCGGCGATTACGTGGGCGGCTGGATTAAGAACATGACCGTGAACGCCAGCAACCAGCCCAGCGCGGTGCGCAACTTCGTGAACAGCGGGGCCGTGCCGGTGTATTTCGGCACCAGCCCGGGCGAAACGGGCTTGTTCTATGTCAATTTCTACCCCTCGGAAATCCGCAAAATCAGCTACGTGACTACGGCTAGCCCGCCGGTGGCGGTGGCTACTTCGAACAAAACCTACGGCCCCGGCCCGCTCACGGTGCAGTTCACCGGCAGCGCCTCCACCGACCCCAATAACAGTGCACTGACTTACTCGTGGAATTTTGGCGATGGCACCGCCAACAGCACCAGCGCCAACCCCAGCCACACGTTCTCGCCGCCCACTTCGGCCGTCACCAATTACACCGTTACGCTCACCGTGACCAATCCGCAGGGCCTGACCAACCAGGCTTCGCTGATGATTTCGGCCAACAACACGCCGCCGCAGGTCACCATCACCAGCCCAGCAGCCGGCACGGTGTACCCGCTCACGGGCAACACCACCTACCAGCTGGCCGCCAACGTGACGGATGCCGAGCACAGCGGCCACCTGCTGTTTTACAAGTGGCAAACGGTGCTGCACCACCTCACGCACCAGCACCCCGACCCCGTGGACACCACCCGGGTGACCAACACCATTATCGGCCCCTACGGCTGCGGGGCTGAAGCCTACTACTACACCGTTTCGCTGACCGTGACCGATGCGGGCGGCCTCTCCACCACCCAGCAGGTGCGCCTCGACCCCGACTGCACCACACCCAGCTTCACGCTGGTCGATGCCGACGCTGCCTCCGATGTTGACATTCAGCCCCTGACCAACGGCGCGATTCTCAACCTGGCCAACCTGCCCAACCGCAACCTGAACATCCGGGCTAATGCCGATGCGGCCACCACCGGCAGCGTGGTGTTTTCCCTCACCGGCCCGCAAACCCAGGCCGTGACGGATAATACATCCCCCTTCGCCCTGTTCGGCGATGTGAATGGCAACTACAACTCCTGGACGCCGCCGGTGGGCAACTACCAGCTCACGGCCACGGGCTACAGCGGGGCCAATGGCAGCGGCACCGCTCGCCCGCCCCTCACCATAAACTTCACGGTAACGGACTCGAACCCGCCCGGGCCGTTCACGCTCACCACGGCCACCGTGGGCAGCGGCACGGTGACGAAAAACCCGAACGCCACCACTTACGCCAGCGGCAGCAACGTGAGCCTGACGGCTACGGCCGGGGCGGGCTTCACCTTCTCCGGGTGGAGTGGGGACGCGACGGGCACGGCCAATCCCCTGTCGGTGACGATGACGGCTAACAAGAACATCACGGCCACGTTCACGGCGACCGGCGGCGGGGGCTACGCGTTCTACCGGGCCATCAACCTGGGCGGGCCGGCGCTCACGCTGGA
>JAQBNT010000281.1 GCA_028288445.1 Hymenobacter sp.
CCCCCACAATTTTTTGCGGGCCCGCTTCTCGTTTAGTTCAATAGCAAGTGCCAACTAGTACCCGGTTAAGCGCCATAAATAATTGACTAGTTAATAGCGATGACGAAATATAAAAAATTAGCGACAATGCACTAGTGGTCTTATTTAAAATATTATAATAATTTAACTGATTTTAATTCTTGTTCTATAATTGAATTGGATAATTGGACATGATAATTACATGGCGTGAAAACATGGGTTTAACCGCCAATAATTCGGTTTTGTCGAATAGAAAATTGAGCTGATTAATTAAAATACTAAGTTTGTATTGATTGATTCCTAGCTGAATTATTGTTTTTAATAGCTTCTGCTTGCAAGCGGAAATATCCTGCTCTTCTCATTATCAATGCAATGAAGATGCAGTAGCCGCTTTGTAAAGCGGATTTTTTTTGCCTGAAAAAATAGAAAAAACATTATTAATAAATAAGCAGCCTGTTTTTAATAAATAAGCACACAAAAAAACCACTATGCAACGAACATTACAATTGGGGCGCCGGCCGGCGGCAG
The DNA here is from genome assembly GCA_028288445.1 of Hymenobacter sp. Lineage (GTDB taxonomy): Bacteria > Bacteroidota > Bacteroidia > Cytophagales > Hymenobacteraceae > Hymenobacter. Next base: position 547 of record JAQBNT010000281.1, read on the forward strand.
CAGTTGGCAAACGGCAATGGAGCCGCCTGCTAAGCATGGGGGCTTTGGCTTTACTGCTGGCGGGCACGGGCCGGCAGCAGGCGGCTGCTCAGGCGGGCAAAAGCGGGGCGGGTACCATCGCTACCACCGGTGCCATCGTGAACGAATACACCGCGCTGACGGCCAACGCGGCCATGGGGGCCACCACCATCACGGTAGCCGCCAGCACGCTGAATGCCAATGGCCGCTTTGGTGCCTCGCTGGCCACCGGCGACCTGCTGCTGCTGGTGCAGCCCCAGGGAGCTACCATCAGCACCGCCGACGATGCCACCTACGGCACCGTAACGGCCCTCAACAATGCCGGCCGCTACCAACTGGTCGAAGTGGCGTCGGTACCGACGGCCACAACTATAACGCTGAGCTGCAAGCTATATAGCGCCTACACCACGGCGGGCCATGCCCAGGTGGTGCGCGTGCCACGCTACACCACGCTCACTGTGAATGCCAACATCAGTGTGAAAGCGCAGGCCTGGAATGGGACCACGGGCGGCGTGCTGGCCATCGAAACCACGGGCAACGTGACCCTGAACACCGGCGCTACGCTCGACGTGTCGGCGCTGGGTTTCCGGGGTGGGGCGCTGGAGCAGAACACCGACGCGGCCGGCAACAACGACTTCGGCTACCGCTCGCCGAACGATACCTACGGGGCCGAAAAAGGCGAAAGCGTTGCCGGCACCATTGCCGAGTACGATGCGCTAAACGGCCGCTATGGCCGCGGCGCGCCGGCCAACGGCGGCGGCGGCGGCAACTCGCACAACGCCGCTGGTGGCGGCGGGGCCAACGTGGCCGTGGCCGGAGCCACCTACACCGGCACCGGCAACCCCGACCGGGGCACCGGCAACGCCTACGACGCGGCCTGGAACCTGGAAGCAGCCAACTTCGCCACTTCCGCTTCCACCGGCGGCGGGCGCGGCGGCTACAGCTACTCCAGCACCAACCAGGATGCCCTGACGCTGGCCACCGGCCAGGCGGCCTGGGGTGGCGACAACCGCCAGAATAAGGGCGGCTTCGGCGGCCATCCCATCGTGAGCAGCGGCCGGGCCTTCTTCGGCGGCGGCGGCGGGGCCGGCGACTCGAACAACAACAGCGGCACCACCGGCGCGGCCGGCGGCGGCTTTATCTACCTGGTATCGGGCGGGGCCGTAACGGGCGGCTCGCTGCTGGCCGATGGCGGCTCGGTGACGACAGCCAGCAACAACGACGGCGCGGGCGGCGGCGGCGGCGGCGGCAGCGTGGTGGTGGTTTCGACCAACCTGACCACTACATCCTTACTAGCGCGGGGCGGCAAAGGCGGTAGCCAAAGCGCCATTGGCGCGGAGGCCGAAGGCGCGGGCGGTGGCGGCGGCGGCGGCCTGGTGAGCTACACCACCGGCACGCCCACCACCGACGTGAGCGGCGGCCTAAACGGCACCACGCTCTCGTCGTCCCTCACCGAATTCCTGCCCAATGGCGGTACCCGCGGCGGCGCGGGCCGCGCCGATGCCAGCGCCTGCTCGGTGGCGCTGTGCCCGACGGTGGCCGACGTGGCCACCAGCATCAGCTTCGGCACCAACCCGCTGCCCGCCAACCAGCAAGCTGTTATCAACGTGACGTTTATCAATAACGGCCCCGACGCGGCTGACAACGTGACCCGCTTCGTGCAGCTGCCCGCCGGGCTGGGCGTGGGTGCCGTGACGGTGACCACCAGCGTGGGCTCGGGTACTTATAATAATGGCAATGGCCAGGTGACCTTTACCCCGCCCGGCACCCTGGCCAACGGGGCCAATGCCAACGCGACCATCAACTACACGCCATCCGTGGCGGGCACCATCACGGTATCGTCCACCATCAGCACCACTACTTCGGAAGCATGCCAGCTGAGCGACGACAACTCGGGAACCAACAATCTGGTGGTGATTTACCCCGCTGATTTGAAAGTGACACTGAACGGCCCCAGTACGGCAGCCGTCAATAGCAGCATCACATACACGGCTACCGTTCAGAATATTACCCCTAACAACCCCGGTACGGCCGATGCCACCAGCACGGTGCTCACGGTGCAGTTGGCCAAGGGCCTGCTCGTCACTAGCTTCCCGGCCGGTACGACGTATGATTTCGATACCGGCATTGCTACGCTGGCCATTGGGCAAGTAAACCGGGGCGCGGCCGCGCGAAGCTTCGCCTTCACCTTCACGCTGCCCAATAATAACCAGCCCGTGGCGGGCATAACCTCGGCTGCGGCCTTTGAGCCCGACCCGGACGCGACCAATAACAACGGCGTGGCCAGCACCATGCGCGTGGCCACCACCGTGGCGCTGCCCGCCGGCACCGGCAACTGCGCCGGCACCAATTACGACGGCTCAACGGCCACTCAGGGCCTGTACGCAGAGTATTTCAAGGGGTATTTCAACGACGTGCTCACGTTCTTCGACTCGCCCAGAACGGTTGATATGAAGCGCTCGGAGGGCAACGTGAACTACACCGCCAGCAATGCCTGGGGCGACACGTCGGGCGCGTTTGGCAGCGGCTCGGTCACCAATCCCGACTCGTACAGCGCCCGCTACCGGGGCTACCTCACCATCACCACGGCCGGCAACTACACGTTCTCGATGCTCAGCGACGATGCCGCCTACCTCTGGCTCGATAACTCGGCCCGCGCCAATCCGCTGGTGGCCGCCAATACCGTGGTGAAGGACGTGGGCACCCACGGCCCGCGCACCGCTACCGGCACCGCCGTGTTTCTGCGCGCCGGCTCGCACCCCTTGCTGGCGGTGTACGGTGATAATGGCGGCGAAAACCAGTTCCGCCTGTCCTACTCCGGCCCCGATACCGGCAACGCCACGGTGACCATTCCGACCAGCGCCCTGTGCAGCCGGCAGTTCAGCGGCCCGCTGCCGGTGACGCTCACCGCCTTCACGGCCCAGGCCGACGGCCGCGCCGCCCGCCTGAGCTGGAACACCGCCACGGAGCTGCACAACGACCGTTTCGAACTGGAGCGCAGCCGCGATGGCGTGACGTTCCAGAAGTTTGCCGAAGTGAAAGGGGCGGGCACCAGCACCAGTGCCCACGACTACAGCTACACCGATGCCGCCGCCGCCGAAATGGGCGGAGGCCAGGTCTATTACCGCCTGCGGCAGGTGGACCTGGACGGCAGCAGCGAATACTCGCCGGTGCGGACGGTGGCGTTTGGCGTGGGCGCGGCCGGCCCGGTGGGCTTCGTGCTGTTCCCCAACCCGGCGCAGCAGCGCGTGGGCCTGCAATTGAGCCTGGCCTCGGCCGGCACCATCAGCCTCACCGATTTGGCAGGCCGCGTGATATTGCAGCAAGTCATTGAAGCCGGAGCCACCCAGCCTTCGCTCGACCTGAGCACGCTGGCCACTGGCATCTACGTGGTGCAGGTGGTGCAGAATGGCCAGCGCTGCACCCAGAAGCTGGTGCACACCGGCAACTAAGAGCGTGTTTGGATTTTGCCTGAACTACTCCAGACCGTCATGCTGAGCGCAGTCGAAGCATCTCTACCGCTTCGTTGCAACGATTGAATTAGTTGCGCGGTAGAGATGCTTCGGCTGCGCTCAGCATGACGGTCTGCTTTGCCCGTTTTCAAGACACAAAAAAGCCGTTTCCAATTTGGAAACGGCTTTTTTGTGTCTTGAAAATTTCGGCTCCGGAAGCTCGCCCGCTTAGCTTTCTGTTTTCAGTAGCACCACCTGCGTCTTATCCGCTACGCTGATTTTGCGGCGGAAATCGAGGTAGCCGGCGTAGGCGGTTTTGGGCAGGTGGCCGCGTTTCAGTTCCAGCCGGCGGATGTACTGGATGGTACCATCGGGCAGGGTGGCGTACTGGCTGGCGTAGGTGCCGTAGGCGGTGCTGAGCTGCACGGGGGCGGGCAGGTTTTCGGGGCGAAAGCCGGCGGGCAGGTGCAGCCGCACGGTGTCGGCGTGCAGGCTGGCGTGGTCGAGCCACAGGTCGGCCTGGCGCTCACCTACCTGCGCGGGCAGGGCGGGCAGGCGGCTCAGCAGGTTGGGGTTGATAAACACGCGCTTGCCGCTGGGCGGGGCAAAGCCCGGCAGCGCCAGCGCCAGGTTTTCGACCACGCCCGGCAGCGGGCCGGCGGGGGCCGCCGCCAGGTTGAATTTGGTGAGCGTGAAGGTGGGCAGCCGGAGGTGGTCGGTGACGTATTTTTTCTGTTCCACCGGCCCCAGCCCGTGCAGCAGCTGGGCGTAGAGGTCCTGCTCTTGGCCGGTGCGCAGGGTGCGAGCCGTGGCCGTGGCGCTGCCCGTGGCGTCCAGAAACAGGTCGAGGCGGCGCAGTTGGCGGTTTTCGGCGGTGCTGTAGCGGGGGGTGGCCACCAGCTTGCCGCCCTCGGGCGTGAGCAGCAGCGCGTGGCGGTTGCCCGTGAAGCTGCCCATGTAGCCGAAGGCTTCGGTCTGGCTGGTGCACTCCAGCCACAGCGTATCGGCCGGGCCGCCCTTAGCCGGGGGCACACACAGAATGGCGTGGTTGAACTGCGAGCTGGGGAAGTCGGCGCGCAGGTCGCCGTGGTCCGAGCCGGCTCCTACCAGGGCCACGTAGGCGGGCACGTTGGCGGCGGCCAGTAGGGCTTTGGTGTAGTTGCTCAGGGCTTTGCAGTCGCCGTAGCCGCTGCTGGCCACGGCGCTGGCCGGAAAGGTCTGCCAGCCGCCCAAGCCCAGCTGCACCGAGATGTAGCGGGTGCTGCCCTGTAGCAGTTCGTACACGCGCTGGGCGCGGGCGCGGGCATCGGGAGCGTTGCGCACCACGTCCTGTACTTTGGCCAGGGTGGCGGGCGGCAGCACGTCGCGGCCGGCGTTCAGCTCGTAGCTCCACTGGCCTAGGCCCTGCCAGGTGGCACAGGTGCCCTTGTGGCCCTGCACCTCGAAGGTGCCGGGGGCCAGCGCCACGGCGGGCGTGAGGTAGGCCAGGGGCGGGGCCGATTCTTCCTCGTCCACGGCCGGCAGGTTGGCCAGCTTCCAGTCGTAGGTTTCCTGGCTGCCGGCGGTGGTGTGGGCCAGGGCGGTGCCAGTGGGCAGCCGGCGCTCCTGGTAGCGCAACGGCAGCGCGCTGGGCGTGATGACGTGCAGCGTAGCCTCCTGTACGGCCACGCCCTCGGCCTCCTGCGGCTGCCAGGTGGGGTAAAACAAGGTATTGTCGGACACGATTTCGTAGTCGAACTCCACCGTGTAGGGCATCTGGGGCTGGCGCAGGTCGGCGTAGCGCACCCGCACGTCGGTCATGAAGCTGCCGCCCGCGTCGCCCACGCCCTGGTCGTGGATTTCGGCGGCGCGCAGCTGGTGCAGCAGGCGGCCGTCGGCGTCGTACACGGCCCCGCGCAGGTAGCTCAGCGAGTTTAGCGCATCGTAGCTCACCATGTGGCGGCCCAGGTCGTCGCCGGCATCGCCGAACACCGTGATGACGCGGTGCACGGTGTGCACCAGCCGGCCGGCCGATTTCACGGTCACCACCTCGTCATCGGCCCGTACCACGGCGCTGGCCCCTTCGCGCAGGGCCGCCGGAATGTCAGCCACCGCGTATTTGGGCGCGGGCGCGGCCGGGTGCATCAAAAAGCTGCCGAGCGGCAGCACGGCCAGAAAAGGAAGCAGGGCTTTCATCGGATAAAAATCAGGTAGTTAAAATGACCCTAAATAGTGGTACAGAACGGCTGGCATCCTGAGCGAAGCGAAGGACCTTATCACGTCCGAATAATCTATTCAGGCGTGATAAGGTCCTTCACTCCGCTCAGGATGAAAAGCTTATGTCTGGCTGCTTAGGCTTTCTTTTTAATAATCAACCGCTCGTTTTGCTTTTCCAGCATCAGGCGGTAGAACTCGCGCAGTTGCGTGTATTCCTCGGCCGCGTACACAGGCTTGCGCAGGCTCATGCGGCTCGTGAGCTGCACCACGCCGGGGGCCGCGACCGTAACGGTGCACAGAAAACGGCCGCCGCCCTCGGGCAGGTCCACGATGGCGGGCTTCGGTATTTCGGCCAGCTCGTAGCCGGCGGGCAGCGTCAGGGTCACCATCGTGGTTTCGTCCTGCGGCGCGCCAAAGTCCACGGGAAACAGCCGGTCGTCGTGCCGGAAGGGGTTTTGCTCGGTGCCGAACTCGCGGAGCGGGCTCAGGTAGAGCAGGTCGGCGGTGGCGTTGTCGTCGGCGGGTTGGGTGAATTCGTAGTCCAGGGCTAGGGGCTTGTTCACGTTTTCGCGCTCGCCCACGGTCAGCTTGGGCACGGTCCAGCCGCTGTGCGGGCGGGTCATCTGGGCCAGGTATTTCTTTTCGCCCAGGCTGCTCAGCTCCTCGCGGGCATCGGCCCCGGCGTAGCCGCCGTGCTCCTCGTGCACCTTGCCGGTGAGGCCGCCCTTGGCGTCCATCGTGAGGGCCACCTGCTGGTAGTGCACGTAGCGCTGGGCCGGGGCGAGCTCTACCCAGCGGCCGTCTTCGGGTTTTTTTGTAATGAGGCGGCCGGCCTGGTTGAGGCAGCGCTGGGGCAGCACGCCGCAAGGGAGCAGCGGCTCGGTGGCGTCCACCAGCAAGTCTTTGCCATCGGCCAGGGGCACCAGCGCCAGCACATAGTTGAACTGGTTCAGCAAGGGCTGATTCTGGTTGACACGGCCGTGGGCCCGAGTGCTTAGCAGCACCGGGTTGGCCGCAAGGCCGGCTTCCCGCAGGGCGGCGATGAGCAGCAGGTTCACATCGGCCGAGGTGCCCCGGTGGGCATCGAAGGCTTTGCGCAGCGACGCATCCGTTGAATAGCGGTTGGTGCCGTCGTAGCGCACGGCGGCCATCACCAGCTGGCGCACGGCGGTGGCACGGGCGCTGACGTCGGGATGTAGCGCGGCCAGACCCTGAAGCGGAGCCTTCAAAAAAGATGCCCGGTCCAACTGCATCCCGAAGTTGTCGTCGTTGAGCAGGTCACTGTTCACTTTTTCCCAGGTGCCCGCGATGTTGTGGTAAGAAGCGCCGGGCAATTGTTCGCCGGCCAGCTCAAACTCGATGCGGTCGAGGTAATCTTCGGCGGTGGTCATGTACGGCTCCTGGCGGAAGGCCGGTACGTCCTTCATGGCCCAGGTGTAGTTGGTGACACGGGCCGTAATATTTTCGTTAACGGCATCGACGTGGCCCCCGCCCGCGCCCACCGTGCCAGCCATGAGGCGCGAATCCTGGTGCAGCCGGTACTGGGCGGTGCCGTCCGCACGGGTGCGGGCGGCCAGGCCGTGGTAGCCCTGCATCAGCATTTTGTAATCGAAGTACTCGGGAATGCTCGCCCGGTACTCGCTCCAGCGCACCGGAATCTCGCGCTGAAACGTCCAGTCCTGCAAGTTGAACAGGAAGTCCGACGTTACCGTGTACGCGTATTCAATCACGGCACCCTCGCGCACATCGGGCAGGGTAAACTTGCGCAGCCGCGTGTTGGCCGTCTGTTCCTCGGTAAAGGTTTTGCTGCCGTCGAGCTTGGTCTTTACCACTACCCCGTTCACCAAATTGTACGTCATGCCCCGCAGGGACGTGAGCTTCTCCTCGTTGGTGTTGCGGTGGTACAGGGGCACCTCAACCGTGGCCACATCGTAGCCCGCTTTCTTGAGGATTTTAATACGGGTCACGCGGTCCGTCACCAGCTGAAAGCTGTTGCCGTCCAACTGAAACCGGGTGGTGCCGTAGTCGCAGAGCACCACGGCCGCGGCGGCCGAGTCGCCCACAAACGGCGCGGCCGTAAAATCCTTGGGGTCGGGCTTGCCAAATTTGATGGGTTCGGTCTGGGCCTGGGCCGTGAGGCTGGCCAGTACCAGGGCAGCCAGGGCGGCCGGGTGGCGTAACGAGTGCTTCATATTAATTAATAGAGCGCGGGAAAGGGTGGATGGTAATTAGTTGACTGTAGAAAAAGCCCGGCTGTTTAGCTGCCGGCCTTCTTTTGAATGATGAGCTTCTCGCCCTGCTTTTCCAGCATCAGGCGATACAATTCGCGCAGGTTGGGGTACTGCGCGGCACTGTACACGGCCTGGCGCAGGCTGAGGCGGCTGGTGAGCGTCACCGCGCCCGGCGTGGCCGCCACGGTGCACATAAAGCGGCCGCCGCCCTCGGGCAGCTCCACCACGGCGGGCTTGGGCACGGCGGCCAGCTCGTAGCCGGCCGGCAGCGTCAGGTTCACAACCAGCGTTTCGTCCTGCGCAATGCCGAAGTCCACGGGAAAATCGCGCTGCTCGCGCCGGAACGGGCTTTGGCCCAGGCCAAACTCGCTCAGTGGGCTCAGGTAAATGGGGCCGGTGGCCGTGGCGCTTTCGGCCGGCTGCGTGAATTCGTAGTCCAGCACCAGGGGCTTGTCCACGTTGTCGGTCTGGGCCAGGGCGGGCTTGCTCAGCGTCCAGCTTTCGTGGCGCTGCGCGGCGGCGGCCAGGTACTTTTTTTCGCCCTGGCCGGCCAGCCGGGCGCGGGCCTCGGCCCCGGCGTAGCCGCCGTGCTCGTCGTGCACCTTGCCCGTGAGGCCGCCCTGGGCGTCCAGCACCAGGGCCACCTGCTGGTAGTGCACCCGGCGCAGGGCGGGGGCGAGGTCCACCCAGCGGCTGTCTTCGGGTTTTTTGGTGATGAGGCGGCCCACCCGGTTGAGGCAGCGCTGGGGCAGCACGCCGCAGGGCAGCAGCGGCTCGGTGGCATCCAGCAGCAGGTCTTTGCCATCCACCAGGGGCACCAGCGCAGCCACGTAGTTGAAGCGCTCCAGCAGCGGGAATTCCTTGCTCACGGAGCCGTGGTCGCGGGTGCTCAGCAGCAGCGGGAGGGCCGGAATGCCAGCCTCGCGCAGGGCGGCCAGCAGCAGCAGGTTCACATCGGCCGAGGTGCCCCGGTGGGCGTCGTAGGCCTTGCGCAGCGGTTCGGCGGCGTAGTAGTGGTTAGTGCCGTCGTAGCGCACGGCGGCCATCACCAGCTGGCGCACGGCGGCGGCGCGGTCGGTGATGGCCGGGTATTTGGTAGCCAGGCCCTGCAATTGGGCCTGCATAAAGCCGATGTGGCCCAGGCGGCCGCCAAACTCATCTTCCGCCAGCAGCGTGGCGTTGATTTTCTCCCAGGTGCCGGTCAGGTCGTGGTAGGGCTCTTCGGGCCACTGCTCGCCGGTCAGCTCAAAATCGAGCCGGGCCACGTAGTCGCCGGCCGTGGTCATAAACGGTTCCTCGCCCAGCGCCGGCACGTCCTTCAGCGCCCAGGTGTGCTCCTCGGTGGGCGCGCTCACGGTGAGGGTGCCCACCGTTTGGCCGGCGGCGATGCCCGCGCTGGTGGGGATTTTATTGTCGAGAATCAGGTTGGTCGAGCCCACCGTGGCCTTGTTCACGGCAAACGCCTGCGCGCCCTGATAAATAATTTTGTAGCGGTAGAACGCCGGAATGCTCACCCGGTACTCGCTCCAGCGCACCGGAATGTCGCGCTGAAACGTCCAGTCCTGAAAGTTGAACAGGAAATCCGAGGTCAGGGTGTAGGCAAATTCCACCACCGAGCCCACCCGCACGTTGGGCAGCGTGAACTTCTGCACGCTGATGGTGGGCGTGCGCTTTTCCAGAAACGCGCCGCTGGTTTCGAGCCGGGTTTTTTCCACGGCGTTGTTCACCAGGTTGTAGGTGAAGCCCCGCAGGTTGGACACCTTTTCCTGGTTGTCGCCGCGGTGGTAGAGCGGGATTTCGACGGTAGCGTACTCATAACCGGGCTTTTTGAGGATTTTGATGCGCGTCACCCGCTCAAAAACCACCTGGAAATTGCCGGCCTGGCCCTTCAGGCGCGAGCGGCCAAAGTCACACAGCACCACGGCCGAGGCCGCGCTGTCGCCCACGAACGGCGCGGCCGTGAGCTCGCGGCTGTCAATCACTCCGAACTTAATGGGCTCGTTCTGCGCCTGGGCCGAATAGCTGATAATCAGCAAAACCGCCGACAGTAGGCCCTGCCAGCGGCGAGGGGGTAGAGATGCTTGCATGCAGAAAAAAAGAATGGAGTAGACAATCTTGAACCCCTAAAATTACTGGAATTCAATTGAAAATCATCTATTTTTCATCTTAGTTTTCTAGCAATGGCGTGGCCCCGCTACGCCGCTACCGCCGGGCAGCGCGAAAAGCCCCGGCCCGGCATCAGCCGCCGGCTTTTTTCTGAATGAGCAGCTTCTCGGCCTGCTTTTCAAGCAGTAGCCGGTAGAGCTCGCGCAGCTGCCCGTATTCGGCCACCGTGTAGATGGGCTTGCGCAGCAGCAGGCGGCTGCTGAGCTGCACCACGCCGGGACTGGCGGCCGTGATGCTACACACGTAGCGGCCAGCATCGGCGGGCAGGTTCAGGGCCGAGGGGCGGGGGGCTTCGGCCAGCGCGTAGCCGGGGGGCAGCGTCAGGGTCACGAGCAGGGTTTCTTCCTGGGCGTAGCCGAAATCGACCGGAAAAGCCCGCTTCTCGGCTTTGAAGGGGTTCTGGGTGAGGCCGAAGTCGTGCAGCGGGCTCACGTATATCAGGTCTAGCGGGCGGGTTGTCTCGGCGGCCTGGGCAAAGGCATAGTCCAGCGCCAGAGGCTTCTGCACGCTGTCGCGGTTGGCAATGGCCAGGGTGGCCAGCGTCATGGCCGGGTGGTGGGCGGCCAGACGGCCGGCAAATTTCCGGTCGCCCATCTCGTGCAGGCCGGCGCGGGCCGTGGCCCCGGCGTAGCCCGCAAACTCGTCGTGTACCTGTCCGCTAAGCGCCCCGGTGGCGCTGAGCTGCACCTGCACCTGCTGCAAATGGGTATGGCGCTGCCGGGGCGTGAGCGACACCCAGCGCGAGGCCCCCGGCGCGGGCAGCACCAGCCGGCCCTGCTGGTTGAGGCAGCGCTCGGGCAGCAGGTCGTAGGGCAGGAGCGGGTCGGTGGCGTCGAGCACTAGCTCCTGGCCATCGGGCAGCGCTACGTGGGCCGCCACGTAGTTGAACTGCCCCAGCAGCGGGATGGTGGGCCGGATTTGGCCGTGGCCGCGGGTGCTCAGCAGCACGGGGTTGGCCGCGAAGCCGGCCCCGCGCAGGGCCGCGATGAGCAGCAGGTTCACGTCGGCTACCGTGCCCTGGTGGGTTTCTTTATACGCCTTGCGCAGCACGCCCGAGGCCATAAAGCCCGTCTCGCCGGTGCACTTCACGGCCGTGCCCACCAGCGCCCGCACGGCGGCCACCCGCGCCAGGGCATTGGTGGGCGTGGGGGCGGGCACCAGGCGGGCCAGGTCGTCTTTCAGGAAGCCGGACTGGTCGAGCTGCGGGCCGAGGGCAGCGTTGTGCAGCACGAAACGGTCCACCTCGTCCCAGGTGTGGCGGAACTCCTGGCCGGCGTAGCTGTCCAGCTCAAACGTGAGGCGGTCGACGTAGTCGGCGGTGGTGGTCATGTAGGGTTCGCGGCGCAGGGCGGGCACGTCGCGCATGGCCCAGCGGAAGCGCGGCGTCAGGCTTTTCTGGTCGGTTTCCTCGTCGAGGGCCAGCGGCTGCTTGCTTTGCAGCAGTATTTTGTACACGTACTGGTGGGGCATGGCCGCCCGAAACTCGCTCCAGCGCACTGGAATGCTGTGCTGAAACTCCCAGCTCCGAAAATCAACCACGTAATCCGAGATGATGGTGTAGCTGAACTCCACCACCGAGCCCACGCGCACGTTGGGCAGGGCAAACTTCTGCCGCGAATACTGCTCCGAAACGTTGTCGGTGAACATGCCGGCCGCCGCAAGGGCTTCCTGCTTCACCTGCCCGTCGGCCAGGTTGTAGGTGAAGCCGCGCAGGTTGGTCAGCTGCTCGGTGTAGCCCGGAAACTCGTGGCGCAGCAGCACCTCCCCATTGGCCCAGGCGAGGCCGGCCTTGGTCAGGATTTTGATGCGCGTGGTGCGGTCGAAGCGGAGCTTGCGCGTAGCGGCATCGTCGGTGGCGATGCTGGCGCTGCCGTAGTCGCACAGTATCACGGCCGCCGCGCTGTCGGCCGCGAACGGAGCCGCCGTTAGGTCGCGCGAGTCAATCTTACCGAACGTAATTGGCGCGGGCTGGGCCTGGGTGGCTCCGGCGGCTTTCCACAGCAGGAGCAATACGGGCAGCACCTGCCGGAGAAAGCAACGCAGGAAAGCGGTTGGCATCAGCATCAGGAATGGGGTAGACAATCTTTGAACTCCTAAAGCTACGGAGTCCGGCTGCCGGCTGTAATATTACAGACCACCGTTAACGGACTGTTTCAATAGAAAATACCCATGGGACTATTTGATAAATTGCTTGGCCGAAAACCCGCCGCTGACGAAGCCATTGACCCGGCTAAAACGACAACCGTGCAATTGCAAAAAGGCGAAACCTTTATTTCGGCCGGCGATGATTACCTATTCAAAATTGTCAGGCCATTGACCGAAGAGCAAAGCGCGGCGATTGATAAATCAACCATCCTGCTCCGCACCGGACCGCTTTATATGCACTACTGGACGGATAATTTAATTTGTCCTGACCGCAATGACCCCGAATGGCAAAATAAGGTCATGTTCTTCTGGAAAGCAGAGGAGCCTTTTTCGAAGAAATCATTGCCACCGGAATTTGAAAAATTTAAAAGCCGGTATTTCC
>JAQBNT010000286.1 GCA_028288445.1 Hymenobacter sp.
GCCAGGCGGAGGGCCTCGGCCCGGAAGGTGGCGTCATAACGCCGACGCTTGGCGGGTTGGGGACTGTCTTTCATGACATTCGAAAGGTAAGGCCCTATTCTGTCCAGGTTTATCCGACCACCTCATATGAGCATTCAAGTTTAGCTGTTTGTTCCTACTGGCAAGCAGCCTTCATGATGGTATCCGTCACTACCCCGAACAAGTGGTCGTTCCGTTTGAAATAATACCCGGTTACTTTCAAGTACGCACTGTCGCAGCGGCCGGTAATAGTGCAAGAGAACGCGGCAGAGTCGCCTTCCGCCAGGGCGTGGTCGCTATAGGTGTAGCTGGTAGCGGTTTTCTCGCCAATGGTTTGCACCACGGCCGGGTCCGCGAGCAATTGCTCATCGAGGGTAAACAGAAAGCGTGGCGCGGTCCGATAAACATCCCACAAAGCATAACTGCCCCCAGCCAAGAGGATAAGCAAAACGATACCCATAATCGCATTTCTTAGCCTTCTGACCCAGACAAACAACAGTCTAATTATCTCCACTTGGTTTACTGAAACAGTCCAATGAGAGTGCCAGCGACAGTTGCCAGCAATCTGTTAATATTGCTCTTGAGTATTTCTAACTAAATTCATCCGCTACGAATATGCGAGGTCTCCTGCACCACATTGCTCAATTTGTGATAGCCCTAGCTCGCAGTATTACTTGCAGTATGGGTATCCATCCTTAGCAAGGATTCCAACGCCAAAGGAGGGTTAGTTTAGTGACTGCTCCGCCAGTGAAAATAAGCGCATGCAACCTCTTGCTTAAACCATTCTCCTCCGAGCACGGGGTTAAAGCGGGTGAGCATGCCATCGGTGTCTACGTCCTGCGGAGAGAGGGACTCGATAAATGAATAGGTTCGCACCAGATGGACTTTGGCGGTCACCAACCGCGGCGAGGAGGGCTGGTACTGGTGCAGGTACGCCAACACCTGGGGCACACTAACGCCGGGCCATTCCGGGCGCAGGCAAGTAATGGGCTGGTCCAGCAGTTCCATGGCGATGCCGTTCAACAAGGCCAAACACCCCTCTTCGACCAGCTTTTGGTAGCGAACTGATTCGGCCCATTCCTGCTCGAACGACACGGAGAGGTATTGCCAATAAGCCAGCGGGTACTGCCCCTCCGGCATCAGCACGGATATGGCTTCTTCGAGGTTGTCATCGAAGTAAAGCAAGATGTCCTTGCGTAGGGCATGGATTTCGGCAAACGCTACGCCCACACGTTCCCCATTCAATTCGGTGCGGTAGAAAGGACTGTCCATGGAGTCAGAATGGGGCCAGCGTTCACGAGCTGGTTATGCACCACGAAGTAAGCAGACGATACGAAAAAATGCCCTGCCAATAGGTTCAGCGAAACGGTGGGGCCTTGAACAAGGCCCGTCCAGATTAAGGAGCATTATCGCTTCTTTTTTCTCAACTCGTGCACGCCACAGGCAATGAGAATGAGAAGCCCCAAGAATAAGGGAAGCAGGCGGATTCGTAGGCGGATGGTAAAAGGGATTACCGGCTTCCACCGAAGTCGGCAGCGCCCATAGTAAGGCAAAGAGTTGGGTTGGCCAACCGGTGAGGCGTTTTAGCATTTGACCAAAGGAGTCAACTGTTCAGGAAACCATGATATCCGCTACGTTCAAATTAGATTTCTTTGTTGAACACTTTTAGCAACCCACCTGAAGGCCCCGAAAGTAGTGTTTTCGGGGCCTCTTTTATTGGGAGTAATTTGAACACCCCTACCTTTCAGAAAACTACAGATTTCCTGCACGTCGCTGGAATGGGGGTCGGGTATCGGGTGGGGTAGAGCGGCAGCATCGCCTGCCCCCACAGCAGCTAGCCGCCGCATTGCAGAAGCAAGCAGCGAACAGGAGCTGTTTCATTGGGATGAAATAGAATAAAAAAGACCGTCATGCTGAGCATGACGGTCTTTTTTTCATTGGCTGACTGCTGCCAGCCGCTACTGCTTCACCACTTTCGTCGTGATGCGCTGCTGACCATCAGCATATTCGGCCAAATAAATGCCGCTGGCCAGCTGGCCCAGCGGCAAAGCCGTGCTGGCCGTGCCGGGCTGCGCCGCCAGCGTAGCCACCGGCTGGCCAGTGGCCGAGTACAGCGTCAGGCGGGCACCGGCCGGCGCGGCCGGGTGCTGAATCGTCAGGTTATCGGCCACCGGGTTGGGGTAGGCCACCAGGGTGGTTTGCACGCGGGCAGCGGCGGTGGCGGTAGCCGTGCCGGCCTGGCCCTTCAGGGTCACGTCCCGCAGCAGAATGTAGCGGCCGACAGCCGAGTTGTTGATGGTGAAATACAGCCGCACGGTGAGCGTGCCGCCGGCCGGCAGCACCACGCCGGCGGCCTGGTTGAGGGCGAAGCGGAAAGTGCCGTTGTTGCCGTTGGAACTCACAAACTGCGGCACGATGGCCGCCGCCGTGCTGGTACTGCCGGTAGCCGGAAACGAGCCGTCGGCCGTGGCGGGCAGCACGCCGCCGCTGGAGGCGGGCACTACCAGGGTGCCCGAAGTGTAGCCCGCGTAAGCCGGCCCCTTGCCCCCGGTGAAGTTGGAGGAGTCGGCCGTGAAGTTGCTGAGCGAGTACATCACCGCTACCCGGCCGCCGGGCGAGCTGGTAGCCGCGGCGGTGAACAGCAAGGAGTCGATGCGCGTAGCGGCAGCGGCTGTCACAGAAAATTGCTCATAATGGCTGCGCCGGGGCGTGGAGCCCGGACCAGCCGAAGGGGCGGCCGAGGGCCAGCCGCTGCCGTCCGCATTCGGTGCGAAAGCCTGGCCGCGCGTGGCCGAATAAGCCGTGGTGGCAGTGCCGCTGGCCGGCGTGGAGCCGTCCGACACCACAAGGCGCGAGAAGCGGGCGGCCGCCGTGAGGCCCGCCGAGCGCAGGGCCACGCTGTCCTGGTTGCTGCGCTTCATCGACCACACGGCGCGGCCGGCCGTCTGGGCCTGCGCTTGCCCGGCCAGGCCGGCGCTAACGACTGCGGCTACCGCCAGCGTTTTTAAAATTGAATTTAATTTATAATCAGCATTTGAAATTTGATTAGCAAATGGCAGGAGTAAAACGTTCTTCATGACTTATGGGAATTCTGTTGAGCGGAAAAATGGAAATGAGTAGTTGGGAAAGCGCCGCCGCTATTATCACAACGGCTTGAACAATTATCAACTTAAAAATCCGTAATTCCTTGCCATTTGGGCGTTTATTTTACGCACACGTTGCCGGTAACGCTACCGGTAACGTTATTTTGAGAAAGGTTTTTTCCAGGCGTTTTGTCGAATGAGTCGATTATCTCTCGATTTGCCAATGACTAGCCAGCCCACTGGCCGGACTGCGCGGGCAGCAGACAAAAATTGCACTATGTTTAAGGCACAGTAATTTCTGGCACCAGCTTAAAGAAGTTTAGTCGCCAGCCTGATGCGGGCCGTGTGCCCGCGCCAAAAGCCGCAAGCCCGCATTGCAATTTTCCACTTCCCACCCATTTTCCTGATGCGACTTTTTACTCGCCCGCTCCGGGCGCTGCTCCCCTTCCTGGCCCTGGCCAGCCTGCCGGGCCGGGCCCAAACCCCCAGCGCCCTGATTCGGATTTCGGTGCAGGGCCGCCTGCAGTACGTGCCCGACAGCCGGGGCAATACCGTGCCCGATTTCAGCGCCGTGGGCTACCGCAGCGGCGACGTGGCCATCCCCACGGTGCCCGTGGCGGTGACGCTGGCCCCGGTGGCGGGCGACAACCGGGCACGCATTCAGGCGGCCATTGCGCAGGTATCGGCCCTGCCGCTGAATGCCAGCGGGTTTCGGGGTGCGGTGCTGCTCACGGCGGGCACGTATGCCGTGAGCGGCCCGCTGGTGGTGAGCGCCAGCGGCGTGGTGCTGCGCGGGCAGGGCGCGGGGACGGCGGGCACTAAACTGGTGGCCACCTTGCGGCAGCAGCACACGCTGGTGGCGTTCACGGGCGCGGGCCGGGCATCGGCGCAGAGCAGCACGGGCAAGCTCATTACCAATGCCTACCTGCCCATTGGGGCGCGCACCTGCACGGTGGCCAGCGGCCACACGTTTGCGGTGGGCGACTTGGTGGTGCTGCGCCGCACGCCCAATCAGGCCTGGATTAACCTGCTGGGCATGGACACGCTGTACGCCGAAGACTCGACCTGCGTGGACTGGACGCCCGGCAGCTACACCATTGATTTCAAGCGCAAAGTGACGGCCGTGAGCGGCAACACCATCACGCTCGACGCGCCGGTGGTGGACCCCATCGACCCGACCTACGCCACCGGCACGCTGCTGAAATATACCTGGACTGGCAAGATTGAGAACGTGGGCATCGAAAGCCTGCGCCTAGATTCGGAATACAGCAGCCCCACCGACGAGCAGCACGGCTGGGACGGCGTGGATTTCGAAAACGCCCAAAACGGCTGGGTGCGCGATGTGGAAGTGTACCACTTCGGGTTCGCGGCGGTGCGGGTGCTCACGAGCAGCGCCTTCATCAGTGTCCTGAACTCGAAGTGCTTCGATGCCATTGCCCTCACGATGGGCGAGCGCAAGTATTCGTTCTGCATCGAGGGGCAGCGCAACCTAGTAATGGATTGCTTCACGCGCCTGGGCCGGCACGATTTCATGACCGGGGCGCGGGTGGCGGGGCCGAATGCCTTTGTGCGCTGCACGGCCACGCAGCAGCTCAACATTGCCGGGCCACACGGCCGCTGGGCCACCGGCACCCTCTACGACAACCTGGTGGGCGACGGCCCCCTGAACCTTGAAAACCGCCGCACCTCGGGCACCGGCCACGGCTGGGCCGGCGCGCAAAACATGCTCTGGAACTGCACCGCCGCCACGGCCACGGTGCAGAGCCCGCCGGGCCACATCAACTGGTCGGTGGGCACGCGGGCCATTGTGTCGGGCGTGGGCATCTTCTTCACCGGCCAGGGCTACGTGGAATCGACGGGCACCTTCGTGGCCCCGCAAAGCCTGTACGACCGGCAGCTGTGCGAGCGGCTGGGTGGCGCGGCCTGCGCTACCGCAACGGCGAATAGGGCCGCCGGGCCCGAGGAGCAGGTTATCGTGTACCCCAACCCGCACAGCCGCAACGTCACGGTCTATTTCCCCGGCACCACGGGCCAGCTCACGCTCACCGATAGCATGGGCCGCGTGGTGCGCGAGCAGGCTGGTTTCGCGCCGGGGCTGCTGAACTTGGGGAAGCTGGCGGCGGGGGCCTACTTGCTGCGCGTGGTGACGCGCGAGGGCAAGGTGTTTACCCGGAAGATTATCCGGCAGGAATAGCCGAGGGGATGGATTAGCAGCATCCGCAAGGGGCGGCTTCCTGATTGGAAAGCCACCCCTTGCGGATGCTGGTGCGCAACGCCTTATTTTCGCCGATGAAAAACCTGCTGAAAATGGAAGAACTGGCCGAAGCGCTGTTCGCCCTGGTCGTATTTGCCCACCTGCCCTACGCATGGTGGATACTTCCCGCTACCTTCCTCCTGCCCGACCTGAGCATGGTGGGCTATCTGGCGGGGCCACGCGTGGGGGCCTTTTGCTACAATCTGGCTCACCACAAGGCGTTGGCCGTGGCGGTGGGGCTTGGGGGCTGGTGGCTGGGCCAGCCCGTGCTGATGCTGGCGGGCTCAGTGCTGCTCTTCCACAGCGCATTCGACCGGCTGTTGGGCTACGGCCTTAAGTATGCGACCGGCTTTAAGGACACGCACCTGGGCCGCGTGGGCACCGTGCAGCCGGGGTAGCAAACAGTCAGAAGAAGTGCTTGGCAGCTGAAGGGCATAACCACATGGTTAATTACTACACTGTGCTTCGGGCGCGGTACTACGGAACGTAGAACCGTACCTGCATTTGCTCGCCAGCGGTCAGCAGCCGGGCCAGGTACCAACCCGTGGGCAGTCCGGCTACGGATACTACCCCAGCTTCACTCGCTGCTTGCCGTTTCACTAACTGGCCGGTAAACGAATACAGGTCCACGCGGGCATCCGGCGCAAAACCCTGGCCGGAATAGTGAAGCTGGCCTTGCTCGCTAATGGTTGGGTACACTTCGAAACGGACGGCCAGAGCCGCCGACAGGCCGGTTTGCATGGTGCGCACGGGCGAGTAGGTAGTGGTGCCGTCTTTATCTACCTGCCGCAGGCGGTAGTAGAGCACGGCGGCGGTAGGCAGGTTGGCATCGCGCCAGGCATAGGCAGTTGGGCTGGTAGAATTGCCTTGCGCCGGCACCTGGTCCAGCGTTTCGAAGGTGCGGCCGTCGGTGGTGCTGCGCTCGATGGCGAAGTGGGCGCTGTTGCGCTCGGAGGCGGTGTGCCAGGCAAGTTGGGCGGCTCCGGTGCCAGTCGGGGTGGCCGTGAAATCAACCAGCTCAACGGGCAGCGGGGTGGCGGATGCGGTTAGCGAAAAGTCTTCCACGCCCAGCGCGTCGTCGGTGCCGGCCACGTTGAGGTCGTTCCAGCGGATGAATAGGCTGCCGCCGGGCGCGATGTTCACCGCAATGATGGCGGTGCGGGCGGCGCGGTTGGCGGGGTCGTTGCCGTCGAGGGCGGTGTTGGTAGCGGGGCTGGTGGGGCTGGCAAAATTCAGGGCCGGCACGGCGGTGAAGGTGCCGGTGGTGAGGGCCGTTGCACTGGTGCTGTACTCAAACTCGATGCGGTCGGTGAGGCCGGAGCCGCCGGCGCGCCACATTTCGCCGGTGTAGCTGATGCGAATGCTGGTGATGGTCTGGCCCGTGTTGTTGACAAACGCCGCGCCGATAGTGGACTGCACGCCGCTGTTCTGCACCGTGCCGAAGGCGCGGTCGGTGGTGCCGGCGGTGCCCAGGCTATAGGTGTTGCCGGTGTTGCTGGCGGCGGTCGAGTATGTGTTGTCGGGCGCGCTGGAGCCGGGGCCGCTGGCGGGCACCACTTCCACGAAGTCCCAGCCGGTGGGCAGGGTGGCTTTGGCATTGGTGCCGCCCGTGCTCGCCAGCGTGTTGAAATTTTCCGCATACGCCACGTTCAGGCCCGTGAGGCTGGTGGCTCCCGCCCCGGATACGAAGGTTTCGACCGGGCCGTAGCTCGTGCCGTTGGCATTGGTGGCGTAGGCGGCCACGTAGTAGGTGGTGAAGTGCGTGAGCCCTGTGAGGGCCGTGCTGAACGCGCCCAGGCCGCTGCCCACCGCCACGGCCGTGGCATCGGGGCCGCCGAGGGTGGGCGTCAGGTTGGTGGCGCTGTACACCACGCCCCGGCCCGAAACCGGGCCATTGGTGCCGGCGCTGCTCACATTGCCGCCCACAGTGGTGCTGAGGGCCGTCACGGCCGGCGCATCCGTGGTCACGGCGGGTAGCTGCACGGCCGTAAGCTGGAAGTCATCGATGCCCAGGCCGTCGTCGTTCCCGCTCACATCGAAGTCCACCCAGCGCAGGTAAATGGTTGCGCCCGCATCCAGATGCACGGGCAGGAAGACGCTGACCAGCTGAAAATTGCCGGCCGCGTTGCCATCCAGCGTCACGGCGGCGCCGGGCGCGGCGGCGGTGTTGTAGCGGGGGCTGGCAAAGCTCAGGGCGGCCACGGTGGTGTAGCCGCCGCTAATCAGGCTGGCGGCCGGCGTGCCGGTGGTGGTCACGTACTGGAAATCGAGCCGGTCGGCATCGGCGCGGGCGCTGTTGCCGTTGCGCCACTGCTCGCCCTGGTACTGAATGGTGAAGCCGTCAATCGGGCTGCCCGTGAGGTTGCGAAAAGCCACGCCCAGCGTTGCGGCCAGGCTGGTGCCGGCGCTGGTGTTTTGCACCGCGCCGAAGGCCCGGTCGGCGGCCCCGTTCACGCTGGTGCTGGCTCCGAAGCTGTAGGTGTCGCCCACGCCGGTGCTGCCCGTTGATACCGCGTAGGTGCCGTTGGCCAGGTCGCCGGTTTCGGCAAAGCCCCAGCCGGCGGGCAAAGCATTGCTGGTGCTGCCCGACGTGCGGAACAGCGTATTGAAATTCTGGGTGTAGGCATTGGCGCTGCCAAAGCCCGTCACATCGACCGGCGTGATGGTGGTGGGCGTCTGGGTTTGCGCCTGGCCGGCCAGCGGCAGCAGGCCCAGGCCAAAGCCAAGTCCCAAAACAGTGTAGAGTTTAGGCATATTTTCAATGGAAAATGGGGGTAAAAAGGGCACAGCGCGGCCGGGAATAGCATTCGACGAGGCCAATTGACCCCGCCGAATGCCATCCGGCCACTTACCCACAAAGGCGAAAAAAAGCCCCGCAATCAGCGGGACTTCAGGCATCGGACTATAGCCCGACTTCGGTCAGAAACTTCATGATGGCTTCATTCACCCGCTTGTTTTCCTCGGCCGGAAACTTGCCGTGCAGGCCGCCGGGCACGGTCACAAACTCGGTTTTTACGCCCATCGCCAGCAGCTTTTTATGCAAGTCTACCGACTGCGAGTAGGCCACCGTGGGGTCGGCGTCGCCGTGCGCGATGAAGGTGGGCGGGCTGGTTTTCTTCACCAGATAGAGCGGCGAAACCGACTGCACAAAGGCCTCATCACCAAAATGCGGCCCCAGCCACTGCTTACCCGATTTGCTGGGCCAGGTCCCGGCGTTGGTGATGCCGTACTTGTCCACAATAGCCAGCACTTTCACCTTCTCTTTGGTGGGGCAGTTGGTGTCGAAGCGGTGGTCGTTTTCGAGCAGGCCGCCCACCAAAGCCAGGTGCCCGCCCGCCGAAGCGCCCATAATCACGATTTTGTTCGGGTCAATGTTCAGCTTCTTCGCGTTGTTAATCAGGTAAATCAACGCGCAGCGCACGTCCTCCACCGCCGCCGGGGCCGGGGCCTGTTGCGAGAGGCGGTATTCCACATTCGCCACCGCGTAGCCCTTCCGGAAAAAGCCGCTGAACCCCGACTGCGACTCCTTAGTGCCCTTGTTCCAGCCGCCGCCGTGGATGTTGATGATGACGGGCGTGGGCGCACTGCTGGCCGGTGGCAGGTAAAGGTCCATGCGCCCGTCCCAGCCGTTGACGCGGGTGTACACCACGTCAATCTGCTTGGTGAAGCCTTTCGGTACCGGAATCACCTTCACGGTGGAATCGGTGGGAATGGGCGGGCCGGCCTGGCAGTGGGCGAGTTGGGCGCAGGCCAGGAGGCTGAGGGAGAGGATGAGGGATTTCATTGGAGAAGGGTGGGATTTGGTGAGGTGAACGCCGGCTACCAGCCCGTATTCTGCGTCATCGACTTATTCAGCGAGATTTCCGTGCTCGGAATGGGCCACAGCAAGTCGCGTTGCGACACGTTGTTGTAGGGCACCAGCGTGGCGGCGCGGCCGTAGTAGCCGATGCTGCTGTTCGAGGCATTGGGGGCCTGCGTGGTGATGATGGGCACCATGCCTTTCATCACGGTGAGGAAGGTGCCCCAGCGCAGCAGGTCGAGTTTGCGGTGGCCTTCGAAGGCCAGCTCGCGGGCGCGCTCGTCTTTGAGGGTGGCCAGGAAATCGGCTTTGCTTTGGCCGGCGCGGGTGTCGGCCACGGTCGATACCGTGTTTATTGGTAGGCCGTAGCCCCGGCGGCGCACCTGATTCAGGGCCAGGTAGCTGTCGGTGGTGGGGCCGTTGTTCACCTCGTTATCGGCCTCGGCAAACATCAGCAGCACGTCGGAGTAGCGCAGCAGCGGCCAGTTGGTGGGGCCGAAATTTTTGGCGAAGGCAATGGTCTGGTACTGGCGGCGCCACTTGGCAATGTAGCGGCCCCACACGTAGGTGGCGGCGTAGGGAATCTGGGCTTTGGTGGCGTCCTGGCCGGTGTAGGTGAAGGGGGCGATGTTCCAGTCGCGGCGCAGGTCGCCGGTGCCGTAGCGCTGGTACTGCACGCCGGTGGCCACGTACTGGCCCTGCATGAAGCCCACGGTTTCGTTGTTGTTCGGGATGCCCAGCGTCGAGCCAAACCGCTCGATTTCGCGGTACACGTTGCCCACGCCGTTGCCGTTGAACTCCACTTCCCACAGGCACTCCTTCAGGTCGTAGATGTCGGCGCTTTCGTTCTTGAAAATCTGGCTGTAGTCGCTGCTCAGCGCGTGCAGGCCGGAGGTCATCACCTTCAACGCCCAGGTGCGGGCGGCGGCGTACCGGGAGGCATCGCCCAGCCGGCCGGCGGCGTGCAGATTAACCCGCGCCAGCATCCCGGCGGCGGCCGTTTTGCTGATGCGGCCGGTATTACCCCAGTCGGTGTTGTTCTTGAGCACGGCCTCGGCCGAGGTCATGTCATTAATAATCCGGGCGTACACATCGGCGGCCGGCGTGCGGGCAATGTTCACGTTCTGGGCCGAGGTGGTACTGCTCAGCTTCAGCGGCACATCGCCCCAGTAGCCCACCAATATGAAATAGTAGTAGGCCCGCAGAAACAGCGCTTCGGCCCGAATCTGCTCTTTGGCAGCAGCGCTGGCCTGGCTCTTGTCGATGTTTTCGAGCAGGGCATTGGCGCGGTTGATGCCTTCGTAGAGGTCGGTCCAGCAGTTGACGAGGTTGGCGTAGGACGGGTCGAAATTGTAGGCGCTCACGGCCACGGCGGCGTTGCTGCGCAGCAATTGCTCGTCGTTGGCGCTGGGCGCTTCCAGGGACAGAAAGCGCGAATAGGTGGACTCGTCGCTGTTGCCCATTTCGCTGTACACGGCCATGAGGGCGGCCGTGAGCTGGGCTTCGGTGTTGTAGTACGTCTGGGGCGCGATGGTGCTTTCGGGCAGCGTGTTCAGGAAATCCTTGCACGAACTCAGGCAGCTCAGGCCCAGCAGCAAGCCCAGGGTTTTGGGCAGAAATGATTTTTTCATGGCCGTTAAGACTGTGAGGCTTACAAAGAGAAATTGAGGCCCAGCGTGAAGGTGCGGGCGCGGGGGTACACCGAGAAATCGAAGCCCGGCGTGAGGGCCCCGCCGTAGGCCGATACTTCGGGGTCGTTGCCGGAGTACCTGGTCCACGTCAGCAGGTTTTGGGCGGAGGCGTACACGCGCAGGCTTTGCAGGTGGGCGCGGCGGGCCAGCGGAGCCGGGAAGGTGTAGCCCAAATTCACGGTTTTGAGGCGCAGGTAGGAGCCGTCCTCGATGATGCGGGTGGAGTACACGCGCGGGCCCTGGCCGCCCACGCGGTAGAGGTCGTTGGTCGGGTTGTCGATGGTCCAGCGGTTGGCGTAGCTGGCAAACTGGTTGAGGCCGGGCTTGAGCGCGCCGCCCTCGAAGATGATGCGGTTGGCATTCAGAATGTCGTTTCCGTAGGAGAATTGCAGGAACACATTCAAATCAAAACCCTTGAAGGTAAAGTTGTTCGAGAAGCCGCCGATGAACTTGGGGTTGGGGTTGCCGATGACTTTGCGGTCGTTGTTATCCACCACGCCGTCGTTGTTCAGGTCGGCGTATTTGATGTCGCCGGGCCGGATGCTGGTGCGCGTGATGCCGTTGTTGGGCACGCCGTCCTTCAGGGCGTACACGCCGGGCGACGTTTCGTTGAAGTCGCTGAGCTGGTAGTTGCCAATCCACTCAAAGCCGTACATCTGCGCCACCGGCTGGCCAATCTGGGCGATGTAGGCCGGCACGTTGCCGTAGCCCGAGGCCGACGACCACGGCACAGTGGTCAGCAAATTATCCTGGTTTTGGCTCAGCCCCAGCACCTTGGTCTTGTTGAAGGCGATGTTGAAGCTGCTGGTCCAGCCGAAGGCTTTCTGGGCCACATTCACGGTACCCAGCGTCAGCTCCAGCCCTTCGTTTTGCACCGAGCCGATGTTCTGGAAAGCCGTGAGGTAGCCCGCCGTCGGCGGCAGCTGCGAGTTGAGCAGCAGGTCGGTGGTTTTCTTGCGGTAGAGGTCGGCCGTGAGGGTAATGCGCTGGTTGAAAAAGCCCAAATCCACGCCTAAATCGGCTTCGGCGGTGGTTTCCCACTTCAAATTCGGGTTGCCCAAGGCAATGGGCGCGGCGCCGCGCACGAACACGCCGCCCGGCGAGTACGACTCGGCCACCGGCAAGCTCAGGGTTGAAAACGAGGCGTAGTCGCCCACGCGGTTATTGCCCGTTATGCCGTAGCTGGCCCGGATTTTCGCGTCCGAAACCGACTTTAGTCCCTTCATAAAATCCTCCTGGCTGATGTGCCAGGCCACCGAGCCCGAGGGGAAGTAGCCCCACTTCTGCCCTTCCGCGAAGCGCGACGAGCCATCGGCCCGGAACGAAAGCGTGAGCAAATAGCGCGACAAGTAGTTGTAGTTCACGCGCTCCAGAAAGGAAAGCAGCGTGTTCTGCCCCTGGTAACTGGTGATGGTGTACGGCGTGCCATCGCTCAAGCCGTTGATGCCCAGGCTCTCGTTCGGCACCAGCACCGAGCCGCCGCCCGACAGCGCCGTGCGGTTGCCCTGCACCGTGAAGCCGGTTACGGAGTTAATCCGGTGCTTGCCGCTGAACAGCTTGTTGTACGTCAGCGTGTTCTCGTTCACGTAGTTGTTCAGCTCCGTGAACACCACCGAGCCGTTCACGCCATTAAAGCCCTGCACGCTGTTCAGGTTGCCGGTGCGGGTGCTGGAATTATTGAACGTCTCGTAGCGCAGTATGCTCCGGTTCACGCCGCCGGTCAACCGCAGCCGCAGTGAGCTGCCGATGAGATAGTCGGCGTAAGCGTTGGCCGTGAGCTGGTTGGTGATGCGGTTGCGCAGCTCGTTCTCGGCCGTCAGGCGCGGGTTCCACTGGAAGTTGGTGGCGGAAGTGACTTCGGCGTCCTGCTCGGCGTTGAGCAAGGTGGTCAGGTCGTTGCCACCGTTGATGGGCCGGTAGCCGTACAGGCTGGTGAGCAGGGCCAGGTCGGAATTGCCTGCGCCGGCCACCGGCGTGCCGTAGGAGGTGAAGTTGCTGTAGTTGGCATTGACGCCCGCCCGCAGGTTGCGGTTCACGTCCTGGTCGAGGGTGAAGCGGCCCTGATAGCGCTTGAAGCCCGAGGCGATGATGGTGCCTTTCTGGTCCAGAATCGAGCCCGAAACCGAGTATTTAGTGCCCTTATTCCCGCCGCGCAGGGCCAGGTTGTGGCTCTGCATGGGCGCGATGCGCAGCAACTCATCCTGCCAGTCGATGCTGGGCGCGTTGCGGTAGCTGTCCAGGGTCTGGCCGTTTTTCAGGTACAGGTTGGCGGCGTTGATGGGGTCGTATTCAAGCTGGAGCTTCACGAATTCATAGGGGTCCATCAGCTTGGCGCGGCTCAGGCTTTGCTGCTCGCCAAAGTAGCCGTCGTAGGTGATGGTGGGCGCGCCCTCGGTGCCGCGCTTGGTGGTCACGAGGATAACGCCGTTAGCCCCGCGCGAGCCATAGATGGCCGTGGCCGACGCATCTTTCAGTACCTGAATCGACTCAATCTCACTCGGATTAAGCGAGTTATTGTTGTAGCCCTCAATGGGAAAGCCGTCGATAACGTAGAGCGGCGAGTTGTCCTGCGTGATGGAGTTGCCGCCCCGAATGATGATGGCGGGGGCCGCGCCGGGCTGCCCGTCAGGCGAGGCCACCTGCACGCCGGCCACGCGCCCGGCCAGCGCGTCGTCGAACGACTTCACCGGGGCCTTGTTCAAATCTTCCACGTTCACCGAGCCCACCGAGCCGGTGAGGTCGCCGCGCTTCACCTCGCCGTAGCCCACCACCACCACTTCTTCCAGGCTCTGCGCGTCGCCTTTCAAGGTGATGTTCAGCAGCGTATTGCCCTTGATGGCGCGCTCTACCGGCTGGTAACCCACGTAGGAAAACACCAGCACCGCCTGGCTATTGGGGGCCTGAATGTTGAATTTGCCCTCGGCATCGGTCACGGTGCCCACGGTGCCGTCCTTCACGCGCACCGTCACACCGATGAGGTTTTCACCGGTCACGTCCTTCACCCGGCCCGTCACGGTGATGCCCTTGAGCACCTGCGTGGGAGTTTGGGCCTGGGCCGGCGAGATGCCCGGCAGCAGCGCCAGCAGCACCAGCGGCGGGAGGGCGCGGCTCAGTCGGCGGGCCGGATTGTCTTTCGTAAAAAGAGGAAACATAGCTGTAAAAGCTAAAGGGTGGGAATTCTAAGCAGGCCGGCAGAGGTGCCGGCTACTTTGGGGATTCAAGAAAAAATCGAGGTGGGCCCGGACTAGGCCACCCGCCGAATGGTGCCGCTCACGCCCAGCGCCACGGCCGCGCCCAGCGGCACGAGCAGCGCCGCCAGCGCGAAAAACGGCACGTAGCTGGTGCGCGTGAGCACCGGCACCAGCCAAGTAGTCAGCAATGTGCCGAACACGGCGGCCGTGCCGCCCAGCCCCGCCAGTGTGCCCACCGACTTGCCCGAGAACAAGTCGCCCGGCAAGGTCTGGATATTGCCAATCGTAATTTGGAAACCCATGAGGGCGAAGAAGATGCAGCCCATGGCATACTCCGGCGTGGTGGCCTGCGAGCTGAGAATAAGCGCCGGCAGCATGATAATGCAGCCCAGCGCAATGCAGGTTTTGCGGGCCCGGTTCACGGTGCTACCGCCTTTGATGAAGCGGCCCGAGAGCCAGCCGCCGCCCAGACTGCCAATGGCCGCGCCCACGTACGGAAACCACGCAAACGCGCCAATCTGCTTGATGTCGAACTGAAACCGCTCGTGCAGGTAAATCGGCAGCCAGCTCACGAACAGCCACCAGATGGGGTCGAGCAGAAACCGGGAGCCCA
Source organism: Hymenobacter sp. (assembly GCA_028288445.1). Taxonomy (GTDB): domain Bacteria; phylum Bacteroidota; class Bacteroidia; order Cytophagales; family Hymenobacteraceae; genus Hymenobacter. The sequence continues at coordinate 14,650 of JAQBNT010000286.1, forward strand.
GTACCGCCCACGACTGCCGGTAGCTCAGCAGCGTGCGGATGGGCAGCGCCACTTCGGCCACGGCCGACGCGGCCGGTTGCCCGTCCAGGATGTGCTGGCGTTCGGCCTCGGTCAGCCAGGGGTGGGTGGCGGGCGTGGCCTTGTTCACTATCCACCACGGAATCACCCAAATCAGGCCCAGCCCGCCAATGAGCAGGAAGGTGATTTTCCAGCCCACCGCGCCGTAGAAATACGCAATGAGCGGGGCCGAAACCACCGCGCCCACCGACGCCCCCGCATTGAACAAGCCCTGCGCAAACGCCCGCTCCCGCACCGGAAACCACTCGGCATTCGACTTAGCCGCGCCGGGCCAGTTGCCAGCCTCGCCCAGCCCCAGAATGGCCCGGAACACGGCAAACGACACCAGTCCGCGCGACAGCGCGTGCAGCGCCGCCCCCACGCTCCACACCACAATCGAGAGCGTGAACCCGATGCGCGTGCCCACCTTGTCAAACACCCGCCCCGATACGCTCTGGCTGATGCCGTACGCCACCATGAAAAAGCTGACTACCAGCGCGTACTGGTTCTTATCAAGCTGCAAATCATTGGCAATGCCGGGCCACATCACGGCCAGCGCGTTGCGGTCGATGTAGTTAATGACCGTGGCAATGGCAATGAGCACGATAATCCACCAGCGCAGTCCTTCCACCTTGCGGGTGGCGGGTGGCGCGGAAGCCGGCGTGGGCGGCGGGGCGGTAAGTGGTTGCATTGGGTGGGATTTGAGGGAGGGGGGTTAATTCTAAAGAATGTCATGCTCAGCTTGTCGAAGCATCTCGCTCGCATCGTTGCAGCGATTGGATTACTCCTGCGGTAGAGATGCTTCGACAAGCTCAGCATGACTATTCTTATGGGGCCACGGGCTGTTCTGCTGCCTTAGACCGCCGCCGTAGCCGCGGGCGCATACGCCGGGTGGCCGGTCATAAAATCCTCACGAATCGGGCTGAAAATGTCCAGCAGCACGCCGGCCTGGATGGCCGTGGCCCCGTGCGGCACGTTGGGCAAGATGTAGTACACATCGCCCGTGCGCAGCACCTGGGTGTCCTCGCCGATGGTCACGGCAAATTCGCCGCTTTCGATATAGGTAATCTGGCTGTGAAAGTGCTGGTGGATAGGCCCAACGCCGCCGGTTTCGAAGTCGGCTTTCACCAGCATCAGGGTGTCGTCGTAGGCTAGAATCTTGCGCCGCACGCCGGGGCTCACGGCTTCCCAGGCAATGTCCTGGTCTTGAATAAAAGGAGTGCTGAAATACCGCATAAGGGGGTTGGATTCAGGTTAATGGGTGGTAGAAACAGTGATTTAGCGGCCGGTGTGGCGCAATTGGTAAGGGCCCTGCCAGCGCAAGGGCTGGCCGGCCACGGTGGCCTGGTGGGCTTTGGTGGCGGCGGCATCCTGGTTGGCGATGGCCAGGCGGTAGGTGCCGCCGCGCCGCAGCTGCACTTCTACCACCGTGGCCTCGGGACTGTCGGAGAGGACCGTCACGCGGGCCACATTGCTACGCGAGCCGCTGGCCACTTCCGAAGTTGGGTTGAATTCGCCGTGGCCTTCAATCACCGACACGAAAACCTGATTCTGGGCCTTCTGGCGCACAATCAAGGCGGGTTCGGGGCGCAGGTTGAAGTTGGGGTCGGTGGCCCCAACGCGGGCCAGTACCAGGTGCGTGGCCGTGTCGGTGGCCGTGCTCAGGGAGTAGAACTGCGGGCCGTTGAGCCAGGTAAGGGTGGCAACGCCGGGCGTGCGCATCGGTTGACTGACGGCCTCGCGCCAAAGGTGCTGGTAACCGTTTTTCAAGCCCACCGTCTGCCGGCTCGTGGCGAAGCTGTCGTACTTGAAGCTGGTTGAAATCAGCTGGCCCTGGTAGTACCACGGCAGGTCGTACTGGTGCGGCGCGGTGGCCTGCACCCGGAACACGTCCAGCACCAGCGGCTTGCCCGAGAGGCTATCGAGCACCAGCGCCACGGTGCGCTGCAGCTGCACGCCGGGGTAGGCGGTGTTGGCCTTCGCGCTCACCACTTGGGCTTTGGCGTTGCTGATATCGGCAAACCAGGCCTGGCCAGCGTTCTGCTCGGCCACGCTTTCCTTGCCGCCGAAGTCAGAAGTTTCGTCCACCACCAGCGTGTTGTGCGCGATGGTCTGACTGCCCCAGGTTTTGGTCTCGGGCAGGTAGCGCCCGCCTTCTTTGGCCTCCACATTGAGGAAGCGCACGGCCCCGTAGTCCTGCAGCACCTCGCGGCCCTGGTCGTAGAGCACAATGCCGAGCTTGTCATAGTGCCCGTGCGAGAGGCCGTGGCTGGTGTACTTGAAAATCAGGCTGGTCTGCGCATCCTGAGTGCCGGCGCGGAGCACGGCCAGGCCGCCCTCGGTGCCGGTGGGGCCGTCGGTGTAGAGCACGCTCTGGCGCTGGTAGGGCAGCAGGTTCTTGCCGGCTTCCTGCACGGCTTTGGCCACGGCCAGCCCGCCGGGCACTATCATCACCTTGCCCTGCTGTTGGGCCAGCCCGAGCAGCGTTTTATCGACGCCATAATGCTGCGCGGCAATCGAAATGGCCCCAACCAGCTCCTGCGTGGTCCAGTCCTTTTCCTTCAGCGCATCGTTCAGCGGATAGTAGCGGCCGTCGTTGTTCGTGAGCTGGAGCGACGAATTCAGCGCCTTTTTCAGGATGCTGCCCCGGTACTCAAAAATGTGCAGCTCGGGCTGGTTGTTGTCGATGGCCTGGGCAAACATGAAGAACGGCGACAGCGCGTAACGCGAGTAGTACGGCCCTTCGGTGTAGTACCCATCGGGCGAAAAAAGCCCGTTCAGCTGGGCCAGGAAGCCGCTTTTGTCGTTGCCGGCGCTGCCGTGCACCGCCAGGTTTATCAGCTTCTGGTCGTGCATGGCGTAGCCCACCATGCCCACGCCGGCGGCCGCCCACACGCCGTGGTTGTGCACGAGGTCGAACCATGATTTCAGGTCCTGGGTGAAGTAGTTGCACAGCGGCCGGAAAGCCCCGTCCTCAATCTGCTTGCGCTCGGCGGGCGTCAGCGCATCATACACGGCGTCGTAACCCTGCGCGCTATACACCAGCCAGTTGGCATCATTCAGCGCCTGGTGAAACAGCCGGCCGGGCGACGAGCTTTTGGCCTCCGGGTGGTTTTTTAGGCCCGGAATTAGCTTGCTGTATTCCAGCAGCATATCGCGCACGAAGCGGGCGTACTTGCCGTCCCTGGTCAGCTGGAAGCAGATGCCGGCGGCCTGCATGGCGTAGTAGTTACGGGTGTGCTGCTCGTGGGTGTAGCCGCCGGCGGGGTCCTTGGGTACGGGCACCGCAATGGGGCTGGCCAGGGCCTTATCGGCCGTTTTTTGCAGGGCGCGGTAGCTTTTGTCGAACAGCGGGTACTGGCCCTGGGCCTGCCGCAGGGCCGGCACCTCGGCCGCCGTGATGAGCAGCGCCGGGTGGCCCGGCGCAGGCGCAACGGCGCGGGCCGGCCCCGTGGCCAGCAGCCCGGCCACGGCCAGCACCCATCCCCAAATGTTTCCCTGCCGACGGCCGCGCATCTGCTTAAATAAAGTAGGTGCCACCATTGATTTCCATCGAAGCGCCCGTGATGAACGACGACTCACTGGAAGCCAGATACGTCACCAAATCAGCCACTTCCTTGGCCTGGCCCTCGCGGCGCAACGGGGTGCCGCCGGCCACCCGCTCGCGCACTTCGGGCTTGGTGAAGGTGTCGTGGAAAGCCGTGGCAATCATGCCCGGCGACACGGCATTCACGCGGATGCCTTTCGGGCCCAGCTCTTTGGCCAGGCCGCGGGTCAGGGTCAGCACGCCGCCTTTGCCGGTGGCGTAGGCCAGGGCACCGGGGCCGCCGCCGTCGCGGGCCGCCTGCGAGGCGAAGTTGACGATGGCCCCGCCCTCCGTCATGTGCGGCACCACGGCTTTGCTGAGCAAAAACACCGATTTCAGGTTCACGTCAATCACGAAATCCCAGAAGGACTCGTCCATTTCTTCCAGCGTTTTGCGGGCAACGAGGCCGCCCACCACGTTCACCAGAATGTCGATTTTCGGGCCGAAGGCGTCGGTGCAGGCTTTTACTACCTGCGCTACGTCAGCGGCTTTGGTCATGTCGCCCTGCGCGGCCACTACCTGGCCCGCGCCCAGCGCTTCAATTTGCCGGCGCGTCTCGTCCGACTCCGTTTCCGAATCAAAATAATTGAAGCAAACATTGGCTCCGGCCTTGGCCAACGCGAGCGAAACCTGGCGGCCAATGTCGCGGCCACCGCCGCTAACCAACGCTACTTTTCCTGATAAATCGTGCATAAGGGGGAATTTTCGGGCCGAAGCCCAGGGTGTAAGAATTGGGTTGGAAACGGGAAAGAATTATTGCGGAGCGAGGTAGCCCACCGGACGGCCATCGGTGCCGGCCGCGAGCGCGGCCACGGGCGTTTTCAGCCGGTAGTCGAAGCGCTGCGGGGCCACGAAGGCCGTGGGCAGGTAGCTGAGCCTAGCGGTGCGCGGCGGAAACTTCGCCTCCACCTTACCCGACTGATAAAAGTTGGTATTCGCCAGCAGGTTGCTGGCCTTGCCCAGTTCGGTGTATTGGATGGCCGGCCCGGCCGGGGCACTGTTGGCAAACAGGCAGTTCTGGATGGTGGAGCGCTGCACGCCGGTGAGTTTCAGTACGGGCGTGCCGGCGGCGGTGCCCACGTTGTCGAAGGTGCAGTGGTCCACGGTGAGGAAGGGCCCGAAGGTGCTCTCGTCCTTGCCGCCGCGGTAGAGGTCGAGCGCGGTGCCGCGCACGTTGCGAAACAGGCAGTTGCGCAGAATCACCACTTCGGCGTTGTAGGTGCCGAGGTCCTGCGTTTCGGTGGCCAGGCTCAGGGCGCTACCAGCCAGGTCATAAAACCGGCAGTTGGCAAACTGCACGGTATCGGCAAAGGTGGCGGTGGTGGCCCGCAAAACTTGGCTGCCCGCGTCCTTCAGATTGTAAAACGCGCAGTTGTCGGCCCACAGGCTGTAGTGGTCCAGCATCGCCTGCGCGCTGGGCTGGATGAGGCCCGTGGCCCCGGCCGCCGCGCCATCGAGCGCCAGGTTTTGCAGCCGCAGCGTGCCACCGTTTTCGAACCGGAAAAGCGGTTGCGCGCCCGTGGCGGCCAATACTGGCTGGACGCCTTGTTTGGCCCGCACCGTGAGCGGCGCGGCTACCACCAGCGGCTGCGCCAGCGCGTAAGGTCCGGTTTGGGTTAGCTCGATAATGTCGCCTGGTTTAGCCGTTTGGCAGCTTTGGCGCAACGCTTCGGCATTGGCAGCCGGAACCACGCGGCCGGTGCGCGGCGCGGCCTTCGCATCCTCGGGCCGGAACCAGCGGGGGCCGGCTTCGGCGGCCGTGAGGGGGCGGCGCAGCGTGGGTTTGGGTGCGCCTTTGGGCGTGGGCACCAGCAGGCCATCGGAGGATTTTTGTACCGTGAGTACGGCGGCGTCCAACCCTTTTATGTCGGGGCCTTTGCCGCTTATTTGCAGCGCATTGTTGATGAATGTCAGGCCGCTGATGTCGTCGTAGACGCGGAACGGATTGGACAGTCTGGGGCTGTAGAAGACGTTGTTTTTGAGCGTGACGCCGGTGGGTGGCAAACTCAGCTCGGCGCTTTTGCCGGCGGCCAGCTCCACGCTCTCGCAGTTTACGAAAGTGTTGTTTTCGATGAGCACGTCGCGCACCGGGGCGTAGCGGTTGAGGGGCGAGTTCGGGATGCCGTTCATGATGACCAGCGCGCCGCGAAAGTCGTGGCCGGTGAGGTCGGCGAAGTAGTTGCCCACCACGCGGTGCCCGGCGTTGATGACGCGCACCCCACCGGTCTGCTCCTTGCCGTGGCCCAGGAAGTAGTTGCCTTCCACCACGTTGTTGTTGCCGTGGCGCAGCACCACCGAACCCTCGCATTCCTCAAACAGGTTGCGGCGCACCACGTTTTCGCCCGACTTAACGGAGATGATTTCCGTCTCGCCGTTGCAGTGGTAGAAGTAGTTTTCTTCCACCACCGTGTGCGACGAGGACAGCGAGGTTTCGCCCAGCCCGATGCGGATGGTTTCGCCACCGTTCGAGCCTAAGCGTGGGCGCGGGCCAAAGTAGTTGTGGTCAATCTGGTGGTGGTTTTCGCGGTTTTCGGGCGTAGGCAATTCCACTACTATGGTCACGCCGCCGGTTTTCTTGCCTGCGATGTAGTTGTGGTCGAAGCGGTTGTACTGGCCGTAGAAGTGAATCCACTTGTCGTCTTTGTCGCTGCTGGGCCGGTTGAAGTTGTCAATCACGCACTCGGTCACGCGGCAGTGGCTGGCCAGCCCGCTGCTGCCATCCCGAAACTCGATGATGCCACCCTTCGGCGCGTAGCCGTTGCGAAAATCCAGCCCCATCACCACCAGGTATTCCCCCGCCAGCCGCAGGCTCGACTGCCCGCGCAGCTGCACCGCGCCGGGGCGCTCGGCCCGCAGTACAATGGGCCGGGCGGCCGTGCCGTGGCCACTGAACACCAGCGGCGCATCGGCCCACGGCCCGGCGGCCAGCACCAGCGTGTCGCCGGGTTGCAGGCGTGGCACGGCCGCTCGGAACGCCGCCACGTCCGCCACCCGGATGTTGGCGGCGCGGGCGGCTGTGCCACTTGCCAGCAGCGCCAGACTCAGAAACCACTTAGAGAAAGCCAGCATTCTTTTTAAAATTCAATTCTTATTGAAAAGATGCAGCATTACTGAGCCGCTTTGGTATTTCAAATGTATGCTTTCCCACAAACGATTCCAAGCCTAAAAATGCATTTAACAATCGATTTAAGGCGTTTTTAATGTGTGCTTGGCCCATGAAAACGTTACCGGCAACGTTACCGGCATCGATTGCGTAAAAACGAATTATCCTTTGAAAAATTAAATTAATTTCAACTGTCTCGCTGGCCTTCGCGGCATTTGGCTAGATTTGCGCAGGCTTTTAGTGCCTGGCTTGGTCGTGCCCTGAGTCGAAACGGGACTGCTGGCGTCCCTTTCTGCGGCTGAGAATGTTCTAACCTTTTGCTTCCCACCCATGCCCCTTCAGCGCCGCGAACGGCCGGCCAAACCGGCTACCATCAAGGACATTGCCCGCTCGCTGGGCGTTTCCATCTCCACGGTTTCGCGCGCCATGCGCGACTTTCCCGATGTGAACCCCGACACCAAGCAGGCGGTGCTGGAGATGGCCAAGCAGCTCGACTACCAGCCCAACCAGGTGGCCCTGAGCCTGGTGACCCGGCACACACACAGCATCGGTGTCATCGTGCCGAACCTGGACTACTTCTTCGCCACGGCCGTGCGCGGCATCGACGAAATTGCCCTCGAAGCCGGCTACACCGTGCTCACCTGCCAGTCGAACGAGTCCTACGGCCGCGAAATCACCAACACCCAGCGCCTGCTCAACAGCCAGGTCGATGGCCTCATCGTGTCGCTGTCCAGCGCCACGAGCAACGTGGACCACATGCGCCGGCTGATGACGCGCGGCGTGCCGCTGGTGCTGTTCGACCGCGTGGCGACCGACCTGGATGCCACCAAAGTAGTACTCGACAACCACGACGGGGCCATGCAGGCCGTGAATCATCTGTTTGAGCAGGGCGGCCGGCGCATTGCGTACATCGCCGGGCCGCCCAGCTTTTCCATCAGCAATCAGCGCAAGGAAGGCTATATCACCGCGCTGCTCCAGCACGGGCTGCCTATTGACGAGGACCTTATCGTGCATTGCGAGTTCGACCAGGCCCACGCCTACGCCGCTACCGAGCAGCTGCTCGACCGGGACCAGCGGCCCGATGCCATTTTCGCCGTCAGCGACCGGCTGGCTATTGGCGCGCTGCTGGCCCTGCGCCACCGCGGGCTGCGCGTGCCCGAGGATGTGGCCCTGGTGGGCTTCAACGACGAGCCGGTGGCCCGCCTGCTCACCCCCGGCTTGTCGAGCGTGGGGCAGCCAGCGTTTGAGATGGGAAAAGTAGCGGCCCAGCTATTTCTGGAGCAGCTTAACAGCGAGTCGGTGCTTGCGCCGCGCACCATTACGCTCAGGCCCACGCTGGTGGTGCGGGAGTCGTCTTTGAAGCGGCGATAGTCGTTGAATTGAACTACAAATGGTTGCCTATCGAAGCAGAAACCCTGCTTCCGGTCGGGTGTAAGCGGGCCGGCTGCAACTTATGATTTTCGTCATAACTACTTCACGGCCATGAACTACATCATGCCATGGCATGATACTAGTCATTTTAGCGAAGGGGATTGGTACTGAATTTTGGCCCGCCGGGCTGACGGTATTCAGTTGTTGCCCGTGTGGTGATTCGGGGAGGCGGAGAACGGGGAAGCCTGGTTTTTGATTGGCACAGCAATAGCCGCACCCGCCACCCATTCGCCTCCCTGCTGGTTCCCGTTTCCCGCCTCAGCCCATGGCCGCTCCCGATACCCTGCTTAGTGCCCCGCCACGGGCGGTTGCGGAACGCTGGATGCAGCAGCTACAGAACGAGCTTTGCCGCCAGCTGACCCTGCTGGATGGGAGTGACGAAGTATTTGAGCACGACGATTGGGAGCACGCCACCGGGCACGGCAGCACCCGGGTGCTCCAGCACGGCGATGTGCTGGAAAAAGGCGGGGTGGCCTTTTCGGTGTTTTGGGGCGCGCTGGCGGCTGAAACGGCGCGGCAGCTGCGTCTGCCCAGCCCCACCTGTTTCCTGGCGCGGCTGCACGCGGTGCAGTTTCCGCGCAACCCGTGGGTGCCCATCGCGCATTTGAGCGTGCAGTATGTGGAGGCGGAGAACGGGGAAGCCTGGTTTGGCGGCAGCCTGGATTTGACGCCGGTGTACGTGGACCGGGCGCAGGCGCACTGGTTTCATGCCCAGCTGGCGGCCCTATGCCAGGCCCACAACGCCGACTACTACGCCCGGTTCAAGCCGGCGGCCGACAACTACTTTTACCTGCCCCACCGCCAGGCCATGCTGGGCATTGGCGGCCTTTATTTCGACCAGCTGGGGGTGAATAAAGACGGCTCCTTTGCCCAGCTTTTTGCCTTTGTCCGGCAGCTGGGCCTCACCTACACCCGGCTCTACAACGTGCTGGTGCACCAGAATGCCGACCGGCCCTTCAACACCCTCAACAAACGCTGGCAGGTGGTGCGTTGGGGGCATTATGCCGAATTCAGCCTCCTGCTCGACCGCGATACCCGCCTGGGACTGGCCACAGGCGTTCCGCTCGCAAACACCTTGCTGGGCCTGCCGCCCCAGGCCGAATGGCCCGGCCAGCTGCGCCGGGAACCCAACCTGGCCGAAGCCCAGACCCAGCAGTGGCTGCGCCCTGGCGTGAACTGGCTGGCCCCGGACCCGGAGCTGCGGGAAGGCCAACCCTCCGATTCCTGAACCACCTTATCTCCTCCTGCCATGCGCGCGCAAATCTGGTTACCCTGGGTGCTGGCCTCCTCCCTGCTCTGCACCGGCTGCGAAAGCCCTCGAACTGGTGAAGAAACCGATGCGCCCAGCCGGGCCGTGCCCGTGGCCACGCCGCTGCCCCCTGACACGAGTGGCCGGGCCCACCGCCCACTTCCGCCCGCGCTCCCTCTCGACACGGAAGTGGCCGCCGCCTGGACGCGCCTGCAAACCGCCCTGCGGCGGCACGACGCCGCGCAGCTCAACCAGCTCATCGACCCCGCGCTGGGCCTGTGGGTGGTAGCGGATGGCGACACGGGCTTGGTTATCACGCGGGTGACGGCGGGCACGGCGCTGCGGAAGGCCAGTGCCCGTGCACCGCTGCTGCGCCTGGAGCAGCAGTTTCAGACGTGCCCCGCGCTGCTGGCTGTGGCCCAGTTTCCGGAAATTGACTGCGGCGACTACGGCCACGGGCGCTCCGGCTTTGCGCGGGATGGCTGCTTTGCCGGCCCGGCCGCCGACTTTCAGGCCGTGGATGTGTGGTCCCGCGCCCGGCTGGCGGGTGGCACTGCGGCCCAGGGCCGGGCAGCGCAGGCGCGGGTGGGGCGCACGGTGCTCCATACGCGCAGCGGCTGGCGGTTTCATTTTGCCCAGGCACCGGGCGCGGGCGGGCGCTGGTACCTGGTGTTCGTTGACCTGCGCGCGCCCTGCATCAGCTGAAGCGGCCCGCCCGGCCCGCGCGGGGGTCCCATGACCATAATCAGGGGGTTAAACTGATTGGCATCATGCCCGGCGACCGGCGATAACAGGAACTTTAGCCCACTTGCTATCGGCGGCGGCCGAGCCGTGCTGCCCGGTTGATACTGGTATTCAAACCAATGTTTTTCAGTCACTTATTTTCTTTCTCAGCCGCCATGAAAACAACCACGAAACCGTTTCGAATGCGAAAGCCAGTCCTCCTGCAATGGTCGGCGTTTGGGGCGAGCGTCCTGGCCGGGCTTACGGCGGGGGTGCTGTGGGCTCCGGCTTCGGGGCAGCACTCCCGCGGCCGGCTGGCCGCCGGCATCCGGGACTGGTCGCGCAGCGTGGCCGGCCGCTGGAACCTGTGGCAGCCCTGGCCGCTGGCCCGGGCCACCCGGCACCGCGTGCCCAATATTCTGCGCTCCAACGACCTCGCCATGCAGCCCAACCGCCTGCTGACCGAAGATTGAAACCGAGCTACCTCCTTTCCCTCTTGCCATCGAATTCAAAGCGGCCCAACGGCCACTACTCCGGCATGGACGGGCAGTCTGCGATGGCTGCCCGCCCTCCGGTAATTACCGCAACGCCGATGTACCCGGCGAGCCACAGCTTCTGGGCGGCCTTCGGCTTTCAGCAAATAAGACTGGCTTTTCTCCCTTTTTCTGCATTTAACACCCTTGTTCTATGAAACCGGCTTTTGTTGTCCTCACCGATTTATCGGCCGCCGCTGGCGATGCGCAGGCCTACACGGCCCGTCTGGCCGCCCGCCTGCACGGCTGCATGGTACTGCTGCACGTGTACCTGAACCTGAACCCGCTGCGCGACCCCGAAGAGTTGGTGCTGACCACCGCCGCCGAGTTGGCCGGCCGCCAGAAAATGCAGACCGACTTGCAGCAGCAGGTGCGCCAACTGCCCGTGCCCGCCGAGGCTGAGCTGTCGTTCGACCCGCTGGCCTCGGCCGTGGACAAGGCCGTGCGCCGCCACCAGCCGCTGCTGCTGGCCATGGGCCGCGCCGCGCACCCCGGCCGGCTCGACCGCCTGCTGCCCAACGAGGTGGAGCCCATCCTTCAGGCCACCCACTACCCCCTGCTGCTGGTGCCCGAGGGCTGGGCCGAAACCGAGCTGCCGCAGCGCATGCTGGTGGCCGCCGATGGGCGCGCCTTCACGCTGGCCGCCCCGGCCCTAGCCCTGCGGGAGCTGCTGCTGACCTTACAGCCCACCACTGCCGTGGCCCACGTAGCCCACGAAACGCACGGCCCCTCGCACGGCGACGTGGCCCTGAAATCGGTGCTGAGCACGCAGCTATTCGGGCACCTCACCAACAACAGCCTGTATGAAGTGCGCGAGGAAGCCCCGGCCGACGGCATTCTGCACGCGGCGGCCGAGCTTAACAGCCAGCTGATTGTGATGCTGGCCCGGCCCCACACCTTCCTCGGCGGGGTTTTCCACCGCAGCGTGACGGCGCAGGTACTGCACCGCAGCCCCGTGCCCGTGCTGGTGCTGCCCACCGTGGCCTGAGGCTGCGTCACCCTAACTTCTGCCCTATGCTTACGCCCGTAAAGCCCCATCACCAGCAGCCCCACTCCGTGGAATCGCCCGTGGGGAAAGTCCCGGTTCCTACGCTAATTGTGCTGACCAGTTTTTTCCCGGAAAGCCGCCGGGCCCTGCGGTTTGCCGCCGAACTGGCCGGCCCGCTGGCGGCCCCGCTGGTGCTGCTGCACATTGATGCGATGGCTGCACAATACCCCAACGTGCCGATGGCAACCGCGCCCGCCGACCGCCGTGAGCTGCGCCACGACTTGCAGCAGCTCGCCGATGAGTTGCACCGGCCCGCCACCATTGAGCTGGCCAGTGGGATGCTAAGCCGCGTGTTGGCCGACGCGGCCCACCGCCACGCCCCGGCCCTGTTTGTGCTGGGCCGTCCCGCCGATGAGCAGGCCGATTTTGAGCTGAGCGAGGCGATGGTGGCCGAGCTGCGCGCCGCCCACCTGCCTCTGCTGCTGGTGCCCGAAGTGTACGCCGGCCCCGACCTGCCCCAGCACCTGGCCGTGGCTTCCGACGACGAGCCCTTTGCCCTGCACGCCGGGGCGCAGGCCGCCCAGCTCCTGCTGCGCCAGCTGATGCCCAGCCAAGTAACGGTGGTGGCCGCCTCGCCTTTGCAGGACGACAACGTGTGCGCCGCCGCCCTGCACCACGTCCGCACCAGTGGCCTGCTGCCCACGCCCGGGCCGGTGCCCACCGTGGAGGGCTTTTACGCCACCCAAACCGAGCAGGGCCTGCTGCACGCCATTGCCACCACGCAGGCCGACTGGCTGGTGCTGCTGGCCCACCCGCGTCGCTACCTCGACCAGTTGCTGCACCACAGCATTACGAAACGCATGTTGCGCTGGAGCCCGGTACCGGTGCTGGTGGTGCCCTCCCAAACGGCCCGCAGCCGGCCCTCCAAACGCTCTACGCAGCTGAACAACGGCTTCCTTATTTAACAGGAAACAACCAGTATTAAACTAATAATAAACGCCTTAAGCAATGGAATCCATCACCACATCCGCCCCCAAGATGGCGATAGCCGAAACCACGGCCGCTTTGTCCAATTCAGCGCTCACGCCCTCGGTGGCTGAACGGCTGGCGCAGCTTCTGAGTTCGTCGGTTAATGCCCAAACCATCTACGGCACGCCCGTGGAGCGCGACAGCGTGACGGTGATTCCCGTGGCGCAGGCGGCCTATGGCTTTGGCGGGGGCAGCGGCACCGGCCCCAACGCGCAGGGCGGCACGGGCGGCGGCGGCGGCGTGCGCCTCAAGCCGGTGGGCTTCATCGAGCTGAAAAAAGGCCGCAGCCGCTTCCGGCCCATCCGGCGCTCGGTAGTCCCGCTGGTGGCCGTGAGCGGGCTGCTGGCACTGCTGCTGCTACGCGCCGTGCCCCGGCTGTTGTCGAACGGCCGCTAGCAGGCGGGGGCTTGGTTCGGCGGCAGTTTCTACCGGGAGTGCATCGTAAAAAACGGATGTGATTACGGAGATAGTAATGGTCAAGATTGAAATCAGCCATGAGGTTGATTCTCGTCATACTCCGCGCCGAATGGTTTTTCTATTTTTAAGAAGCTGCCTGTTGGCCGTTGCGCAGTGGTCGATTTCCACTCATTTTTAACGCCCCTTTCCCCATGAAAAACACCGCGCACCGACAACCGCAAAAGACGACCGAGGATGCTCGGGTCCACCTGACCGGCCTGAGCGCCAAGTACGTGCGCAAGCTGGAAAAGCCCTTGGTAAACACGCTGCGGAAGCTCAGCCGCAAGTTCAGCAAGCTGCTGGATAAAAACCGCAAGGCCGCCCGCAAGGCCACTCGCGAGGCGGCCAGATTCCTGGTGAAGCGGCTGTATAAATCCGTGGAGTGGCGCGGCGCTGGCCCGGCCCTGCGGCCGGCCTGACCCCTACAGGCGTGGGCGCGGCTGCCGTGGTGGCGCGCCCGGCCCTGCTGCGCGCCATGAACCACTCTCTACTCTACGATTTGCTGGTTATCCTGCTGTTGTCGGTGAGCGTGACGCTGCTGTTCAACCGCATCCGGCTGCCGTCCATCATCGGGTTTCTGGTGACGGGGATGCTGGCCGGGCCCTACGCGCTGGGCCTGGTGAAGGTGCCCGCCAAGGTGGACCAGGTCGCCGAAATGGGCATTATCATGCTCATGTTCACCATCGGGCTGGAGTTTTCGGTGCAGAACCTGGGCCGGATGCGGCGGGCGGTTTTTCTGGGGGGCACGTTGCAGGTGGGCCTCACGGTGGCGGCTGTGGCGGTGCTGGGCATGGCCATGGGCAGTTCGCTCGGCTCAGCCGTGTTCTGGGGCTTTTTGCTGTCGCTCAGCAGCACGGCCATTGTGCTCAAGCTGATGCAGGAGCGCATGGAAGTGGAGTCGGTGCACGGGCAGATTGTGCTGGCCATCCTGCTGTTTCAGGATTTGGCGGTGGTGCCCATGATGCTGCTTATTCCGCTGCTGAGCGGGCAGGGCAGCGGCGGCAACCAATTTCTGGTGCTGGGCCTGATGGTGGCCAAAATCCTGGCCGTGGTGGCCATGGTGGGGCTGAGCGCGCGCTACCTCATGCCGCGCCTGCTGCTGGCCGTAGCCCGCACCCGCAGCCGCGAGCTGTTCCTGCTCACCATCATCGGCACCTGTTTGGGCGTGGCCGTGCTCACGGAACAGGCGGGGCTGTCGCTGGCGCTGGGGGCCTTTTTGGCGGGGCTCATCATCTCGGAATCCGAATACAGCTACGAGGCCGTGAGCAGCGTGCTGCCGTTTCGGGAGGTGTTTGCGAGCTTCTTTTTCGTGTCCATCGGCATGTTGTTCGATGTGCACGTGCTACTGGCCCATCCAGTTCAAATCGTGCTGCTCACCATCGGAGTCATCTTGCTTAAAATGCTGCTGACGCCGGTTGCCACGGCCTTTTTGCGCGCGCCGGTGGGCGAAATTCTGTTTACCGGCATGGCCCTGGCGCAGGTGGGCGAGTTCGCGTTTGTGCTCTCGCGGGAGGGCCTGCGAGCCGGCCTCATCAGGCCCGATAGCTACCAGATTTTCCTCGCTATTTCGGTGCTCACCATGTGCTGCACGCCCGGCGTGATGGCCCTGGCGCGGCCCGTGGTGGCGTGGGTGATGCGCCTGCCGTGGCCCCTGGAGCTGGAGCAGCGCCTGCACGTGGCACCTGTCCCGCCCCCGCCGGCCGTGGCCACAGCCGGGCCGCCGCTCACCGACCACCTCGTCATCGTGGGCTACGGCCTGAACGGGCGCAACCTGGTGCGGGCCGCCAAATTTGCCAAGCTCCCCTACATCATCCTCGAAGCCGACGCCGACAAAGTGCACCGGGGCCTGAAGCGCGGCGAGCGCATGATGTACGGCGACGTAACCCACGAGCACGTGCTGGAGCACCTGGGCGTGGTACGGGCCCGGGTGGTGATGGTCGCCATCTCCGACCCCGCCGCCGCGCTGCGGGCCGTGGCCGCCATCCGGCGGCTCAACCCCTTGGTGTGCATTCTGGTGCGCACGCTGTACGTGTACGAACGCAAAAACCTCTACCACGTAGGTGCTACCGAGGTAATTGCGCAGGAACAGGAAACCTCCATGGAGGTACTGGCGCACGTGCTGGCCCGTTTTCTGGTGCCGCAGGACGACATCGAAAAGCTCATCGGCGAGCTGCGGCACGGCAGCCACGCCATGCTGCGGCCCCACTCGCTCACCAAAGCCGCCTGGGCCAGCATTCACCTCGGGCTGACCGGAGCCGAGTTGGCCGCCGTGCCCGTCGAGGCCGACCCGCAAACCTGCCTGCACGGCCAGGTTTTGTCGGAGGCCGAGCTGCGGCGACGCTTCGGGCTCTGCCTGCTGGCCATCCGGCGCGACGGCGCGATGCTGGAACCGGTGACGAACGAAACGGCCATTCTCCTGCACGACACGCTCTACGTTTTCGGCAAGCCGGCCCAGGTAGCGCAGCTGCTACAGGTGGTGGAAGCGGCCTGAACAGGGCGCTAAAATCCTAAAGCAACCGCAGCTGGTCGACCAGGATTTCCTGCACATCGGTGGGGCGGATGATGCCGCGGCGGGGGCGGTCCAGCTCCAGCGTGATGAAAACCACCAACGTCACCATCAGGTGGAAGGTGACGATGGCCATCCAGTCGAACCGGGCGCGGTTGGCGCTCACGTAGCCCGAAAAAAAGGCCGTGATGAGGGCAATGATGAACAGCATATACATCACGGCATCGGGCACATGCACGCGCAGCGAGGCTTGGCGGGTCACCCCGTTCACCGTCACTTCGTTCAGTGCATCCACCATTTTATCGGTCGCCATGGCGTACTGCGGGTTGCCCGACAGTCGCACCACCCGGTGCCACACCTGGTTGCTGGCCGTATCGGCATGGACCAGCGTGGCCCTGATGGTCGTCGAATCATCGGGGGCCTCGCCGAAGGCAATGCGCGCCTCCAGGTAGCGGCGCAGCTCCCGCCGGAACCCGGCGCGCTCGGGGTTGGGGTAGAGGTCGGCCCGCAACACCACGGTGCGGAAGCTGGCGGCCAGGGCCACCAGGGCATCGCGTCGGGCCTCGAAGCGGGCGCTGGCCATCGAAAACGAGAAGGCCAGCAACAAGCCCTGCAACGCCAGCAGCGAAGCCACGGCCACCGACTGCTCGGTGGTGTTGGTGATGTAGGATTTGCGGCGGCGGCCCTCCCACAAGCCGGCCCAGGTCAGGAGCAGCAGCAGGCCGAAGAGCATGAATACCAGCAGGCGCGAATCGGTGCGGTACAGCAGTGAATATTCTCTCATCAGTCCCTGGCTCAAATCACCGAAAACCCCATTCATCAGCAGGAAACCGTCTTGCTGGCCGGGCCAGTCAGGGCCGTCGATGAAAGGCATCATGGTATTGCCGGCAATTTCTTCATGCGGTGAATATCAACCCCATAAAGGCGGCAATACTTAATGAAAATCAGGTCATCACCTATTCATTGTTCTGTTTTTTCCCGAAAGCTCCGCCGGGTCGATTTTGCCATTCAGCGGCCTGCGCCCGATGATGTGATATAAATCAAGTGGTAAGCTGATTGTATTCAATGCACTGCCCACTGTAGGGACGGAAATTTGCGAAGAGTTTGCCGCGCACGGCCGCGCCGCTCCTGCCCGTCCAATCTGCCGCTGTGCGAAGGCCGCTTCGGCCCGGCTAGCCATCTCCCACGCCGCCTTTTTTCCCTCTTCTAATTCCCGTAAGCTCATGGAAACCATTGAACATCCGACCCAGACCGTTGCGCAGGAAAACGTAGCAGACAGTGACATCACGGCGGCCATCGAAACGCTGTTTTCAAGCGGCCGCGGGGTCACGGCGCACCTCATCGATGTGACCACCCTGCACGGCGTGGTGGAGCTCACCGGCTTCACCGACAGCCTGTTATCTAAGCAGCGAACCAGGGACATTGCCTTGGCCGTGCGGGGCGTGCGCAGCGTGGTGGACGAGTTGGAAATCCGCACGCCCGAGCTGCCCGACCCCGAGCTGCGCCGCAACGTGGAGCGCGCCCTGGCCCACGACTCCGCCACCAGCGACTACAAGGTGAGCTGCACCGTGGCCAACGGGGCCGTGACGGTGAGCGGCGTGGTGCAAACCTGGCAGGAGAAGCAGCTGGTGCTGCGCGTGTTGCGCGGCGTGCGGGGTGTGCGCCGCATCGAAGTTGATAACCTGAAGGTGCGGGGCGGCGAAAACATGAATTCCGACGAGGAAATCTCCACCGAAATCCGCGAGATGCTCGACTGGGACATTCGGGTAAACAGCGCGCTGGTGGAGGTGCACACCAGCAAGAAACAGGTGCAGCTGTCGGGCACCGTAGGCTCGGCGGCTGAGAAGGAGCGCATTATCGACGTGGCCTACCAGGCCGGGGCCGCCCGCGTAGATGCCCACGACCTGTTTGTGGCCTACTGGGCCGTGGTGGGCGATTTGCGGCGCGACAAGTTCGCCCACCGGCCCGACGAGGAGATTGCCAAAGCCGTGCGCGACACCTTCCGCTACGACCCGCGGGTGCTGTCCTACGAGCCCGGCGTGCTGGTGCACGACGGCTACGTCACGCTCACGGGCACGGTGAGCAACCTGCGCGCCAAGCTCGATGCCGAGCAGGACGCCCGCCACGTAGTGGGCGTGTGGGACGTGCAGAACCGCCTGAAAGTGCGTCCGCCCCACCCGCTGCCCGATGCCGTAATCCGCCAAAACGTGAAGGACGCGCTGGGCCGCGACCCTTACGTGGGCGATTTTGACTTCATGGTGCTGGTGTACAACGGCAAAGTGTACCTGGACGGGCGCGTGGGCAACCACTTCGAGCAGGAGCACGCCGCCGACGTGGCCGCCGGCATCACCGGCGTGGCCGAGGTGGCCAACCGCCTCGAAGTGACCGGCACCACCTGCGCCACCGGGCTGCGGCCCTACGGCCGGCCCGCCGCCGGCCTGCACCCCGCCCCCCTCGCCGACCCCGACTACGCCCTGGCCGAGCGCATTCGGCGGCGGCATTACTGGTCGGCCGGCCTCTACCACCAGGAGGTGAACGTGCAGGCCGAAAACGGCGTGGCCACGCTCTCCGGCATGGTCGACACGTGGTTCGACCGCGAGCAGGCCGGCTTTGAAGCCTACGAGGCGGGGGCCCGCTTCGTGAACAACGAGCTGCAGGTGCGCACGCCCGTGCATGGGTAATTCCGGGTTTTCACTGCTTATTTTCTTAACGCGCCATGTCGCCCTGCCTGGTTGTCCTCACCGATTTCTTCGCCGTTTCTAACCGGGCGCTTTCCTACGCGGCGGGCCTGGCCGTGCCCCTGAAGGCGCATTTGCTGCTGCTGCACGCCCAGCACGACCAGCTGCTGGCACCCGACGAATTTGGGGCCTACCACACCTGGGCCGGCGAGGAAAAAACGCTGCACGCGCTGGAAAAGCTGGCCGCCGCCCAGGCGGTGCCCACCGAAGTGGAATTCTCTGACAACTCCATTTCCGACACCGTGCGCGAGGTCATTGGCGAGCGGGAGGTGCTGGCCGTGGTGCTGGGCCAGGCCGGCTTCCGGCACGCGCCGCCGGGACTAGTGGCCCGCACCGCTATGGGGGTACTGCGCCGTGCGGCCTGCCCGCTGCTGCTGGTGCCGGCCATGGGCTGGGACAAGTTTCCGCCTCGGCGCCTGCTGCTGGCCGTCGATGGCGACCCGTTCAGCCTCGGGCCGCACCACGGCGCCATTTACCGCCTGCTGCACGCCCTGCAAAGCACCCTGGAAGTGGTGCACATCACCGACGATGAGCACGAACGGCCCACCGCCAGCGCCCTGCTCGCCACCATCACCCAGAACGACCTCGTGGAAGACATCGCGGATGCGCCCCTGCACCTGCACGAGCGGTACCACGCCCGCGTGGCCAGCGGTGTGCTCACCGAAGCTGCTCAGCTGGAGGCCGATATGCTGGTGGTGGTGGCCCGGCACCGCAGTTTCATGGGCAATTTATTTCATCGCAGCGTCACGGCCCAGCTCATTCTGGAAAGCCCGATTCCGGTGCTGGTGCTGCCGGCGGAGGACTAAAGGATAGAGTCGGGTGATAAAGAAACGTTAGAAACGGTCATGCTGAGCGCAGTCGAAGCATCTCTACCGCTTCGTTGTGGCAGCATTGATTACTAATGAGGTAGAGATACTTCGACTGCGCTCAGCATGACGGGCTATTAGCCCACTTTTTAGCTCTCCTTACTCACCTTTTTTCTGTTGATTCCCTCCCATGGCACCCTCCATTCTGGTACTCGCCAATGTGTCGGCCACCGCCGAGCGGGCCGCCCGCTACGCCGCCAGGCTGGGCGCACCTCTGCATGCCAACGTAGTCCTGCTCAACCTGCTCGCCCTCAATACCTACCCGGTGACGCTAACCCCGGAGCTGGCCGAAATAGAAACCCGGGAAGCCGCGCTGGAACGCAATGAGCGGCTGGAAGGCCTGTGGTCGATTGCCCGGCAGCTGCCCGGCCTGGCCGTGGTGGAAGAAGCGTCGGGGCCCATGTTCGATGCCGTGACCACGGCCGTGCGGCAGCACCAGTCCCAGCTGCTGGTGATGGGCCTGAGCCCCGAGCACAGCCTGCTCGACCACTTGCTGCACAACCAGATATTGCCCGTGCTGCGCGCCACGCACCTGCCCCTGCTGCTGGTACCCGAGGCGGCTCCGCCGCCCGGGCTGCCCCGGCGCGTGCTGCTGGCCCTCGACGGCGCGCCCTTCACGCCCAATGCGGCGGCCCGGCACCTGGCCCCGCTGCTGGCCGCCTGCCCGGCCACCTTCACCATCGCGCACCTAGCCGAGGACGACGAGCCGCTCGAATTCTCCAACCAGCTGGTGCGGGCCGAGCTGCGGGCGAGCATGCTCCTGCCCGCCAGCACGTCGGTCGAGCTGTACCAGATAACGAACCAGTCGCCCGCCGACGGCATTCTGCAGGCCAGCTTCGATACCCAGGCCGATTTGGTGGTGCTCATTGCCCGGCCGCGCAGTTTTCTGGGGCGGCTGTTTCATCGCAGCGTCACGGCCCAGGTCATCAGCCGCAGCCAGAAGCCGGTGCTGCTGCTGCCCGCCGAGGAATCGGACTAGGCCCCGGCCTCCTCTCGCATTGCTTTATTCCGGCAGTATTCACCCCTCACTATTGCTATCATGAAAACGAAACGCAAATTCACCACTCCCGCCTACGAGCCGGCCACCAAATCCCACGCCGGCACCCCGCACTACGCCGCCTTCGGCAAGGAAACCGATAAACAAACGCCCGCCAACCCGGCCCGCGACGCTGCCGCTGCCCTCATTGCCGAAGGCGGCCCCGAAACCAAGCTCCACAAAGCCTACGCCGCTGAAGACCCGCGCTACGCCGGTGGCGACGTGTTCGACCTGAACAACGAGCAAACAGGCTTATAAGCAAGCGGTTCTACCCGAACAGCCGCGGCGCACGCCCGTAAAACCAGGGCTGGGCCCAGCGCCCTTTGTCCTTTTGAACTAGCCGGCACGCCGCGTGCAGTTAGCCGTGAATGAAGGCTCGTTGCTGAACCAGACCGGCTTGTTGACCCGCTTTGCCGGGCGGTTTTTTCGTGAGCTTTTCCGGCCGGGCTTCGAATGGGCCGAGTTGCTGCGCCAGTGCTTCGCGGTGGGGTATCAGTCGCTGCTGGTGAGCGTTACGGGATTTATTATGGGCCTGGTCATCACCATGCGGCTGCGGCCCACCATGGTGCAGTTCGGGGCCGAGGCGTGGATTCCGACCATGGTGGGCATCACCATCATCCGCGAGATGGGGCCCATCATCACGGGCCTGATGGTGGCCGGCAAGGTCAGCTCCAACATCGGGGCCGAGTTGGGCTCGATGCGCGTGACCGAGCAGATTGACGCCATGGAAGTTTCGGGCACCAACCCGTTTAAGTACCTGGTGGTGACGCGGGTGGTGGCCACCACGCTCATGGTGCCGGTGCTCTCCATCCTGGCCGATGCCATCAGCCTGAGCGGGGCTTACCTGGGCGTGCGGCTGCACGGCGACACTTCCTTGCCGCTGTTTATCAACGATGTTTTGAACAAGCTCACCCTGGCAGCGGTAGCGGAGTCCCTGGTTAAATGCGTCTGCTTCGGCTTCGCCATCGGCCTGGTGGGCTGCTACAAAGGCTACTACGCCACGGAAGGCACCGAAGGCGTGGGCCGGGCAGCCAATTCCGCCGTAGTAGTCGCGTCGCTCATCGTCTTCGTGCTCGATTTGCTGACCGTTCAACTGAGCACCATCCTCGGGATTGACAATTGATTGGCGGACCAGTGAATTTTCAGATTAATAAATTGATTTTCAGAGCTAATTACAGCGCGAAATCACGACACTATCAGGAGCAAACCCGCTGCTGCCGTGGGCGCTACGCCACGGCGGGCAGCACCAGCACGGGCACGGGGCTGGTGCGCAACAAATCAGCCGTTACATCATGGTGAAACAGGTTGCCGGGGAAGGGATGAGGGCGGGGCATCACCACGAGCAGGTCGGCATCCAGGTCGCTCACGGCGTGCAGCAGGCCCGCCACAGGGCCCACTTCGCGCTCTTCGTACAAGCTGTTGCCATCCAGCGGCCCGAACAGGCCAGTTTCGCGCACGGATTTCAACGCTTCAGCAGCGCGGGAGGAGCCGTGGGCGTGGGCTGCTACGTGCACCACCGTGACGGCGGGGTGCAACCGGGCCAGCACCGGGGCCAGGTCCTGGGTGGCAGCCGTCAGGGCCAGGGGTGCGCCATCGGCCGCTACCACCAGGTGGCGCGGGAGTTCCGGCCGGGGCCAGTCTTCGGGCACCAGCAGCACCGGAATGTGGGTGGCGTCCAGGGTCGCGGCCTTGTGCGACTGCGTGAGCAAATGCGTAAACCAAGCGTGGGCGTGGGCCCGGCCCAGCACCAGCAGCTGTGGGTAGCGGTGGGCCAGCAGGCGGTGAAGCGCCTTGCCCATGGGGGCTTCCATCAGCTCGGCCTCGGCGGGCACGGGCAGCAGTTGGGCCTCCCGGTTCAGCTCGGCCAGTACGGCGTCGCGGCTGGCCCGGGGGCGGGCATGCATTCCGGGCTGGCCGAAAGCTGGCCCCGGGGGAAAATCGGTGGGGCCAACGGCGTGGTCTTCGAAGACGTGCAGCAGCAGCACCTGCCCCTCCACCAGCGTGGCCAGGCGGGTGGTGTAGGCCAGGGCGGCCTCCGCCGCCGCCGAAAAATCGGTCATTACAACAAACGTCGGTTGCATAGTGGCAGGGGAAATGGCCCGCGCCGGGCGGTAATTAAAAACCAGATTGCACGTGTGCAAAAGCGTCGATTCCGGGGCGCTACCGGGGCTGTGCCGACGCTGAATGGCCTGGCAGCAAGGATGTAAAACTGCACCCGTTTGGGGCGGAAAACCATGATTTGCATCAGGTAATAGGGCAGTGCTTCGCAGAGGCTCAAAGAACTGAGCAACTGCCCATTCCATAGGCCGGGTTTGCTTTTCGGCAGATGCTTGTCATCGCCTGCCGCTCGGGCCCTGGCGGCATTGCACGCTGCCCAGCGCCCGGCCGCCTGAACCGTGGGGCAACCCAAGCGGCTCCATGTGATTAAAATCAAGCCCCGCCTTGATTAGCGTCAATTTCCTCGCTTGGGCCGGGGTCTACCTTTGCGCTGAGCACTCACTCCTGCTGCGGGCGGGAAGCAAATGGCTTTCTGCTCGCAGCTTTGGGAGAGCTGGATACGATAGAACGGGGCGCTGATTCATGGCTCGAACGGCGGCTCTGTATGGGAATTAAGCTGAACATTATTGGATTACTGATATATTTATGATTATTGCAAAAACGTAAGGCTCTAGCCTGCGTTTGCATATGCCGGCCACATTATACCGCAATCCGCTGACGGACATTCTCTTTGAGCAAAGCAAGGAGTTTGTGGGGCTGTATCATGTCGAACAGGGGTGGTTCACGCACGTCAACACGGCGGGCTACCGCCTGCTGGGCTACCCCTCGGCGCAGGCCTTGTACGACGAGCCGGCCCGCACGCTGCGCGCCCGGCCCCTGCCCCCAGCCGAATTGGCCGCGCTTCGGGAACGGGTATTGCGCGATGGGTCCCACGAGTTTGAGGACGAGATGCGCCGGCAGTCGGGCGAGCTGTTTTGGGCCAGGGTCGAGCTTACCTGCCTCGTGGTTGGGCAGCAGACCTATTTTCTCGTGCGCCTCACCGACACCACGCCCCTGCACGTAGCCGAGCACCGGCTGGCCGAAAGCATGGGCCGCTTCGAGGCCGTGGTGAGCCACGCCAC
This sequence comes from Hymenobacter sp., assembly GCA_028288445.1. Taxonomy (GTDB): domain Bacteria; phylum Bacteroidota; class Bacteroidia; order Cytophagales; family Hymenobacteraceae; genus Hymenobacter. The sequence continues at coordinate 38,070 of JAQBNT010000286.1, forward strand.
CATCGGGATTGTGATGTGCGACCGGGCCGGCGAAATTGTACTGGCCAACGACAAGGCCCAGCAGCTGTTTGGCTATCAGAACGATGAGCTGATTCATCAGCGCATCGAAGCGCTGGTGCCCGATGCCATGGCCCACTACCTCGGGCAGTTGCGCGAGTCCTTCGACGCCCGCCCCGAAACGCGGGCCACGGGCCAGAGCCGCAACCTGCTGGCCCGCCGCCGGGACGGCTCCGAATTCCCCGTGGAAGTCAGTCTGAGCCATTTCCGGCTCGGGGAGGAGCTGTTTGTGGTGGCTTACGTCATCGACATCACCTTCAAGAAAGAGGCCGAGCGGGAGCTACGGGCCCAGCACCTGCGCGTGGCGCGCCTCAATGCCGAACTGGAGCAGAAAGTAGCCGACCGCACGCACACCCTGGCCGATACCCTGAGCCAGCTGGAACAGCGCACCCGCGAGCTCACCCAGGCCCTGGCCCTGGAGCAGGAATTGGGCGAGCTCAAGACGCGCTTCGTGGCCATGGCCTCGCACGAGTTTCGCACCCCGCTCACGGCCGTGCTCACCTCGGTAGCGCTGCTCGAAAAGTACCCCAGAGCCGAGCAGCAGGCCAAGCGCCAGCGCCATTACGACCGCATTCGGACCTCGGTGATGCACCTGACCGATATTCTGGAGGAGTTTCTGTCGGTGGGCAAAATGGAGGAAGGCCGCCTGGAGGCGCATCCGGCCCGGCTGGAGCTGGTCCCGCTGGCGCACGAAACCGTGGCCGAAGTGGAGGGCCTGCGCAAGCCCGGCCAGCACATCATCCTGCAGCTGCCGCCCCTGCCGCCGCTGTGGCAGGATGCGTCGCTGCTGCGCAAAGTGCTGGTCAACCTACTCTCCAACGCCCTGAAGTATTCGCACGAAAACACCACCGTCACCGTGCGGGCCACCGCCCAGGACCACGCCCTCTGCCTCGCGGTGCAGGACCAGGGTATGGGCATCGCCCGCGACGACCAGACGCGGCTGTTCCAGCGGTTTTACCGGGCCCGCAACGCGGCCAATACGCCCGGTACCGGCCTGGGCCTCTACACCGTGGCCCGCTACGTGGAGCTGATGGGCGGCACCATTGCCCTGCACAGCGAGCTGAACGTGGGCACCACCGTCACCATCACGCTTCCCTATGAAAACCATTCTGCTGATTGAGGACAACGACATCCTGCGCGAAAACACGGCCGAAATCTTGGAGCTGGCCGGCTACGCCGTGCTCACGGCCGAAAACGGCAAAGTGGGCGTGGAGAAAGCCTTGGCCACCAAGCCCGATTTGGTGGTGTGCGACATCATGATGCCCGTGCTGGACGGCTACGGCGTGCTGCACATCTTTAGCCAGAACCCGCCGCTGGCCGGCGTGCCCTTCATCTTCCTCACCGCCAAAACCGAGCGCACGGACCAGCGCCGCGGCATGGAGCTGGGGGCCGACGACTACCTGACCAAGCCCTTCGAGGAAACCGAGCTGCTGAGCGCCATCAGCAGCCGCCTCCAGCGCTTCCGGCAGCTGCAGCCCGACTACGACCTGCGCGCCCCCGACGGCTTAGGCAGCTTTCTGGACGATGCCACCGCCGTGGCCAGCCTGCACAGCCTCACCCTGGACCGCCGGCCCCACGCGCTGCGCAAAAAGCAGGTGCTTTATGCCGAGGACGAAGAGGCCACCCGGCTCTATTTTGTGGAGAGTGGGCGGGTGAAAACCGTGCGCCGCACGGCCAGCGGCAAGGAATTAATCACGGGTGTGTATGGCCCCGGCGAGTTTTTCGGCTACCTGCCGCTGCTCCAGCACCGGTCGCACAGCGACTCGGCCGTGGTGCTCGATGATGCCCAGGTGCTCTACATTCCGCAGAAGGATTTTGAGCTGCTGCTCCATTCGCACCCGGACGTGGGGTGGCAGTTCATCCGGCTGCTGGCCGGCCAGGTAGAAGAGCGGGAACGGCAGCTGCTGGGCATGGCCTACGACTCGTTGCGCCGCCGCGTGGCCAGCACCCTGCTGCGCCTGCAGGAGCAGGCCGGCAATGGCGCGGCCGCCATCCGGTTCTCGCGCGATGACCTGGCCGCCGTGGTCGGCACCACCCCGGAATCGCTCATCCGCACCCTGAGCGAGTTTAAGCAGGACGGCCTGATTGAGCTCACCCCCAAAAGCATTCACGTCCTACAGCCCGACAAGCTGCACACGCCTAATTGGTAGCGGCTGAACTGGCTTTGCGAAACCGGCTGGACCGAATAGCAAACCTGACAGGAATCATCCTGCAAGGTGATACGCGTCAGGGTGGTATTAGCGCAAAGGCAGGAGCTTTGCCCAATTAACCGGCGGTGCTGATTACCTAGTATGGTTTACCTAGTATGGTCCGCAGGCTCTGGCCCCCGGTTTGGTGGGGTTGGCTGGCGGGGCTTCTCGCAGTTTCTGTTACCATCATAAGTGCATTGAGCAGCCATGAAACAGCAGGCTATTTCGACATCGGCTTTTACGCCGCGCCCGGAGGTCGAGAATTGGATGCGGGAATTCCAGGACTGGCTATGCCACCGACTGGAGCTGGCGGATGGCGGCAGCCGGTTTGTGCACGAAGAATGGACGCACCCCGGCGGCGGTGGGGGAATCACCTCCACGCTTCAGCACGGGGCCGTGCTGGAGAAGGCGGGCGTGTCCTTTTCGGCCGTGTGGGACCAGCTGAGCGAGCCGATGGCCCGCCAGCTCCAGGTGAAAGACCGGCACTACTACACCGCTGATGTGAACGTGGGCCTGCATCCGCACAGCCCCATGGTGCCCATTTCGCATCTCAACGTGCGGTATTTCGAAGCCCGCACGGGCGAGGCCTGGTTTGCCGGCAGCCTGGACCTGACCCCGGTTTACGTGGATGTGGTGCAGGCCCGCTGGTTTCACGAGCAGATTCGGGCTATGTGCCACCGCCACGATACCGGCTACTACCCGCGCTTCAAAGCCGGGGCCGATGCCCATTTCTACCTGCCCCACCGGGGCGAAACGCGGGGCGTGGGCGGCCTGTATTTCGAGCAGCTTATGGTGGAGCGCGACGGCTTGTTTGAGGAGCTGCTGGCCTTCGTGCAGGACGTGGGCGAGGTGTACGGCCGCGCCTACGGCACCATCATGCGCCAGAATGCCCACCTGCCCTACGCCGCGCCCGAGAAGCGCTGGCAGCAGCAGCGCCGCGCCCGCTGCGCCGAATTCAACCTGACCGTGGACCACCCCAGCCGCTTCGAGCTGGCCGCCCACGGCCCGGAAGGTTTCGTCCTCAGCCTACCTCCACGGGCCGAGTGGCACAATGCCCCTGCTCCCGCCCCCGACTCGGCCGAAGCCCGGACCCAGCAATGGCTGCGCCCCGGCGTGGACTGGATAACGCCCACCGGCGCGGCCTGAGCGCACCCGCCGCTCGCACAGTACGCATCCTGCTCCCCATCAACCCCCAAGCTCATGTCCCTGGTAGCCACCCTGACGCTGAACCCGGCCCTGGATACGAGCACCTCCGTGGCGGGCATCGTGCCCGACCAGAAGCTGCACTGCGCCGCCCCCAAAACCGAGGCCGGCGGCGGCGGCATCAACGTGTCGCGGGGCCTGCACCGGCTGGGCACGCCATCGGTGGCTGTGTACCCGGCGGGGGGGCACACGGGAGTGCTGTTGGAAGCGCTGCTCACGGCCGAAGGCATTGCCTCCTGCGTAATTCCGACCCAAAGCGCGGTGCGCGAAAACTTTGTGGTGGTGGATACCGCCACCCACCAGCAGTACCGTTTCGGCATGCCCGGCGCGCCCCTCACCGACGTTGAGCAGCAGCAGATACTGGCGGCGCTGCACCGGCTGGTACCGCTGCCCGACTTCGTGGTGCTGAGCGGCAGCCTGCCGCCCGGCGTGCCACCCGCATTCCTGGCCCAGGTGGCGCGGCAGGCCCGCGAGGCGGGTAGCAGGGTGGTGGCCGATACGACCGGGCCGGCCATGCTGGCCGTTATCGAGGCCGGGGCCTACCTCATCAAGCCCAACCTGGGCGAGCTGAGCCAGTTGGCCGGCGTGCCCGAGCTGGACAACGCCGGTGTGGTGGCCATCGCCCGGCAGCTCATCGGCGCGGGCCGCTGCGAAATCGTGGTGGTGTCGATGGGCCCGCAGGGGGCCTGTCTCGTCACCCGCGACCTGGAAGACCAGATTTCGGCCCCGGTCGTGAAGCGACGCAGCACCGTGGGGGCTGGCGATAGCATGGTGGCTGGCATCGTGCACGCGCTGGTGCTCGGGCAGCCCCTGCGCGAAGCTGTGCGCCTGGGCGTGGCCTGCGGCACGGCCGCCACCATGAACCCCGGCACCGAGCTGTTCCACCCCGCCGATGCGGAAAAGCTCTATCGCTGCCTGCTGCAGGCCATGCCCGCCCCGCACCCCACCGCCTGAACCGGCCGCTTTGCCTTCGCTTTTTGTCCGTCGTTGCCCGCTACGCCTCGGCGGCATCTGAGGCAATGGACGCATCCTGCGGCACCTCGGCGGCGGTGGGCAGCACCAGCACTGGCACGGGGCATTGCTCCACGAGCCGGGCCGTGATGCTGCGATGAAACAAGTCGCTCATGAAGCTGCGCTCGCGGGCCAGGGTGATGACCAGGTCGGCCCCAACTTCCTGCGTGGCGATGAGCATGCCCTCGGCGTAGTCGCTGTTGAGGTAGCCCCGCAGCTCGGGGTGGGTGAAGTCGACCAGGCCGCTGACGCGCACGGCCCGCAGGGCGGCCGCGCAGCCATCGTCGTCCTCCACCCCGTCCGACACATGGGCTACCACCACGCCGCCCGTGCCCAAGTGGGCCAGCAGGGGGCGCAACGCCTGAGCAGCCGGCCCGAGGGCAAACGGCTCACGGTCGGCCGCAATCAGGAAGCGGTGCGGCGGCTGGTTGGCGGACGTGGTGGTGGGCACGGCCAGCACCGGGTAGTGGCCGGCGCGTAGCAGCTCGGCGCACAGGGCCGTCATGCCAGCGTAGTCGGGATGGTCGGCATCGGGCTGGCCCAGCACAAACAGGGCCGGGGCGTAGCGGGAAGCCAGCTCGCGGGCGATGTCGGGGAGCAGGTCGGTGGCCATTTCCACGGCGGCGGGCACGTGCAGGCTCCGCGCCAGCTGGTGCAGGGCCACCACGGTATCGGACTGGCCGGCCAGCTCCTGGCGGTGGTACTTCTCCCCCACCGCGCCCACCAGCTCGTAGGGGTCGAGCAGCGACGCCCGGTTGACGTGCAGCAACACCAGTTGGGCCTGCACGGCCTGCGCCAGCTTATCGGCGTAGTGAATGGCGTGCCGGGCGGGCTCGTAGAAACCGGACAGCACGATGAGCGTGAGGGGCATGGCGAAAGCGGGTTTTAGTGAGTGACGGGGATGAAGGCCCGCGTCTCGACCGGGGCAAAAACTGGGGCGGAAATGTGGGCCGAGAGCAGCAGTACGGGCACCGGCGTGTGGCGCAGCACATAGTCGATAACACTGCCGCTGAACAGCTTGTGTGCCCAGCCGTGGCCCTGGTCGAGCAGGGCCACCAGGTCGGCTTTCAGGTCATGCACGGCCTCCAGAATGCCCGAGCCGGGCTCCTCGCCCACTACTTTGTGCAGGCCGCAGCCGGCCATGCCAGCGGCCAGGCCGCTGTGCTGCGCGGCCCGCAGGCCGTCCCAGCCGCCGGGGCTGTCTGCTTCCGATAGCACGGTGACGGCTACCACGTCCAGGCCCAGCCCGTCGAGCAGGGGCGCGACGGCCCTAGCAGCCGGGGCCAGCCGGAAGGGCCGGTCCTCCACGGCCAGGGCCAGGCGGCGGGGCTGGTGCAGGGCGGCATCGGGCAGGTGCTCGGGCACGAGCAGCAGCGGGCAACCCGTTTGGTGCGGCAGCGACGCAGCGCGGTTGCTGAACCACTCGTCGAGGAAGCCATTGGTGGCGGTGAGCCCGGCCACGATGAGCATGGGCTGATATTTTTCGATGGCTTGGGCAATGGCCCCGGGCCAGTCGGCTTCCAGCACTTCGGCGGTGGTGGGCACGGGCATGGTTTCGGCTACATGCCGCAGGCAGCGGCAGGTTTCGGGCACGTAGCCCTCATCCTTGGCCGGCAGCACCATGCCGAATTCCGTGACCACGGGCACCGGCAGAAACACGTGCACGAGGTGGAGCTCGGCATCCAGCGGGGCGGCTAGCACGGCGGCGTAGGCTCGGGCCCGCTCGGCGGCGAGCGAGAAGTCAGTCAGCACAACGATGTTGGGGAACATGACAGACAATCAGCTAAAAGTGAGACAACAGCAATGAGCAGCGCACCGAGGCTTTAGCGAATGGCCGTGGCCGCGTGGGTGGCCACGACCTGCCGGGCAGCTTCCTTTTCGGCTTCGGCAGCCAACCCGGCCAGGGCGGGCAGGGTGAACAGGCGGCCGCGCAGCACCACCGCCTGAATCAGGCGCAGGTTGCGGATGTCGTCGAGCGGATTGCCATTGAGCAGCACCACATCGGCCGCGTAGGCGGGGCGAATGCGGCCCGTGTCGAAGCCGTGGCCGGTGGCCATGGCCGGGTTCACGGTGCCGGCGCGCAGGGCTTCGGCCGGCGTGAGGCCAAGGGCCACCAGGCGCTCCAGCTCATCGTGCAGACTACCGCCGTAGAAGAGGTTTGGCGTGCCCGAGCCGGCATTGGAGCCCGCCACCAGGCGCACGCCCAGCCGCCCAAACGTGGCCACCATGCCGCGCTGCAAGGAATCGGCGACGCGGATTTTAGCCAGCCTAGAGGCCGACAGGTGCGGCCGGTCGTGGGCGGCCTGCGCCCACTGCCGGCGCAGGTTGGCCGGCACCGAGCGAAAGCGCGGGTCTTCCGGGGCGGGGTCGTGCCGCAGGTCGAAGTCGTGGGCCACCAGCCCGGGCATCACCGCAGTGCGGTTCTGCATCAGGGCCTGGGCCAGGGCCGTGCAACGGGCGGGGCTGAAGCTGGCCACGATGTCCTTTTGCTGAGCTTTGATGCCGGCTTGCAGCGTGGGCAGGGGCCGGGGGCCGGCCAGGGCCGTGGCCCGCGCCGCCACCAATTCAGCCTCATGGTCGGAGCAGGCCAGCAGCAGCTTGTCGGCGTGCTCGATGCTATGCTGACCGGCCGCAATGGCATCGAGCACCGGCACGGCCTCGGGCACGGTGCCAGCCAGATGCACCCGCCCCAGACGGGCAGCAGCGGCAATCCCCGCAAAGGCCTCGGGCGACAGGTACGCGCCGGCTTGCAGGCTGCACCAGCCCGTTCGCATCAGGGCTTCGGCCCGGGCGTAGCCCTCGGCGCGGGTGGCCGTGAGGGTCAGACTGGTGCTGGCATCGGCCGAACCGTCGAGGACCGGGCCGGCCAGCTCAAGGTGCGGCCCCACCCGCTCGCCGGTTTCCAGGGCCTGGTAGGTGCTTAGCAGGTCGGCCAAGGGCCGGGCCGAACTCACGTCGCGGATGCTGGTGATGCCGTGGGCCACGTACAGCGGCAGGGCCAGCTGCTCATCGGCGGCCGAGGCCAGGGCGTGGGTGTGGAAATCCCAAAGGCCGGGCACCAGGTATTTGCCGGTGCCGTCCAGGGTGGGCACGCCCCGGCCGGCCGGCAGCCACTGGCCCACCGACACAATGAAGCCGTCGCGCAGCACCACGTTGCGGTGGGTTTCGATTTCGCCCAGGTCAACGTCCACCACGTTCACGTTGGTAATCACCAGCTCATCGACCGGCGGGGGCGCGATGACCGGGGGAATAATGACCACCGCCGGACGCTGCCCGGCAGCCAAGTGCCCCGAGCAGCTCAGCCCCAGCAGCAACCCCAGAAAAAGACGCGGTTTCATGGCCGGATACAGGTTAAAAAGTAGGGTTGCAGACAAAACCAGTGAAGCCCGGCCAATTCAGATGCCTTCAAACAGGCTGACGGATTCCAGGTATTCGGGCACGGCCACGCCGGGCCACTGGCGCTGGATGGCGGCCGGTTTTTCGGCGGCTGTCGTTGTCATCAGGCGCAGGCCCGCGAAATCGAACCCGCTGCCGTGCTCCAGCCGATACACGCTTAACAGCAAATTACAGGTTGACATTCATCGCCTTGAAATAGAGATGATTTGTACCACAATGTTCGTCAACCCACGCGCCCGAACCCATGACAAAAATCAAGGCTTCGACTAATAATGCGCAGGGCATTGCGGCACGGCGGGCCGGTTCTTTGCACTCAGATTCCGCCTTTTCCCGGCTGGATTATGGATTATTGCCCGGCACGCGCGCAATCCTGCTGGCGGCAGGCCCATTCGCATTCGGGTATTTCCCCTGCCGATGTCATGGCTGAGCCCACGCTGCCTGTTTCGGTTGCTCCCCGGCACAGCCCCGACCTCGACGGGCTGCTGGCCGAGCTTGCCACCGTGCGCGCCGAAATGGTGGCATTTGCTAAGCAATGCGCTGAACACCTGAAGCCTGTTCACGCAAATTTTCAACTGGGGGCCCGCAACCTGTTGCACTACCTGGCCCTGCGCCAACGCGACCTGCGCCCCCTGCAATACCGCCTCGCCGAGCTCGGCCTCTCGTCCCTGGGCCGGGCCGAGGCCCACGTCCTGGCCAGCGTGGAAGCCGTACTGACTGTGCTGCACGCCCTGACGCGACTCACCGCCACGGGGCCGGTTGAGCCGAATGAAACCGGCCCCACCTTCAGCAGCGGCCCGCGCCTGCTGGCCGAGCACAGCACCGCCTGCCTAGGGCCGACCCCGGCCGAGCGCGATGTGCGCATCATGGTGACCATGCCCAGCGAGGCCGCCACCGACTATGCTTTGGTAGAAGAACTGCTACGGCAGGGCATGGACTGCCTGCGCATCAACTGCGCCCACGACGATGTGGCAGCCTGGCAGCAAATGATTCGGCACCTACGCCGCGCCGAGCAGGCCCTGGGCAAGTCCTGCAAGGTGAGCATGGACCTGGCCGGCCCCAAGTTGCGCACCCAGGGCCTGCCGCCCGGCCCGGCCGTGCTGCCGATTAGCCCGAAGTTTGATGCCTTTGGGCGCAAGCGGGCCCCGGCGCGGGTGTGGCTGAGCGCCGCTGAGCCGCCCACGGCGGCCCCGGCTCCGGCAGTGGCCCGGCTGGCCTTCCCCGCGGCCTGGCTGCCGGGCCTGCACGTCGGCGAGGCCATTGCGTTTGTGGATGCGCGGGGGCGGCGGCGCAAGCTGCGCATAAGCAGCTGTAGTCCCGAAGGCTGCTGGGCCGAGCTTCGCAAGACAGCTTATATCACGCCATTCACGCAGTTTCGGGGGCCGGGCGGAATGGCTACGATTCAGCACCTGCCCGCGCTGGAGCCGTTTATCCTGTTGCGGCCCGGCGATAGCCTGCTGGTGCGCCGCTGGCCGGCCGGCGGCGGGGCGCTGCCCGCCCCAGCGGCGGTGGATGGTGAAGCCGCGGCGGCCATTGGCTGCGCGTGGTCCGGGGCATTCGACTACGTGCGGGCCGGCGAGCCCATCTGGTTCGATGACGGAAAGATTGGCGGAGTCATCGAGCAGGTCGGGCCCGAGGGCTTGCGGGTGCGCATCACCCAGGCCCGCCCGGAGGGCGAGAAGCTGCGCAACGACAAGAGCATCAACTTACCCGAAAGCCAGCTGCCCCTCGCGGCCCTGACGGAAAAGGACCGGCGGGACCTGGCCTTCGTGGCCCAACACGCCGACCTGGTGGCCCTCTCCTTCGTGAGCTCGGCGGCCGACGTGGAGCAGTTGCGGCAGGAAATCAGCCGCCTCACGGACCGGGAGCTGCCCATCATCCTCAAAATCGAAACGCGGCGAGGCTTCGAGCAGCTGCCGGCCCTGCTGCTCAGCGCCATGCAGGCCAGCAGCTGCGCGGTGATGATTGCCCGCGGCGACCTGGCCGTGGAATGCGGGTTTGAGCGCCTGGCCGAAGTGCAGGAGGAAATCCTGTGGCTGTGCGAAGCCGCCCACGTCCCGGTCATCTGGGCCACGCAGGTGCTGGAGAGCCTGGCCAGGGGTGGCATGCCCTCCCGCGCCGAAATCACCGACGCCGCCATGGGTGACCGCGCCGAGTGCGTGATGCTCAACAAGGGGCCACGGGTGGTAGAAGCCGTGCGGATTCTGAGCGGGATTCTGCGGCGTATGCAGGCCCACCAGCGCAAGAAAAGCGCCATGCTGCGCGGACTGCGCGTGGCCCAGGCGTGGCCGGGGGCCTAAGCCAGCCCACGGCGGCAGCTATTTACCGGGCTGCCATTCCAGCACATACACCGGCTGGGGGGGCAGGTTTTCGAGGGTTTCGCCGTCGCCCTGGCCGGTGCGCTGCACGAAGAGGCTGAGGATGCCTTCGGTTTTCCAGCGCTCGGTGTCGTAGCTGGGTTCCCAGTTGCCTACGGAGGTGGTGGTAAGGTCGAGGGCGGCCCAGTGGTTGGTAGCCAAGTCAGGGCATTGCAGCACCGAGGCGCGGTCCTGGCGCTCGGCGTCGCGGTAGAGCAGGTAGGCGGCGGTGCGGCCTTTCCGGGTCGAAACCAATAGCTGCGGGCGCGAAATCGGAATCTTCTTCGTGCCCACGCCGCTCAGGCTGAAAGGCGTGGTGCGCTGGCTAATCTGAGCGGTTTTCCAGGTTTTACCATCCAGATAAATAAGCTGGTATTGCGGCACCTGGGTGCCGGCCGGCCGCCAGTAAGTAGCGATGTAGGGCTGGCCCTGAGCGTCGGCGGTGATGGAGGTTTGGTTAATCAGCTCGCTGTTCTGGGGGATGCGGGCGGCGTACTCGGCGGTTTTTGCGGTGATGGGCAGGGCGTATTTCTCGCCGGTGCTGCGCTGCCAGGTCAGGCCGCCGTCCTTCGAGCAGGCGTAGGCCATGTCGTGGTTGGAGGCCACGTTGGGCGACTCGCGCCACACCCATGAGACGTGGATGGCACCCCGCGCATCGATGCAGGCCTGCCAGTAGGCATTGCGCTGGCCCTCACCGTCGATGAGTACGCTGTGCAGGCGGGTCCACTGCTGGGTTTTGGGGCGGTAGCGGTTCAGCACGAGATTGCCGTTGCCGGAGCCGCCGTCGCGGTACATGAAGAGCACATCGCCGCCGGGGAAACGGTGAAATTCGGGGTACGACACCTTCTGCTCCTGCTGGCCGGTCATGGGCTGGAGCGGACCCATTTTCAGGGAGCCGGGCACTTTGCCGCGGCAATAGTGCAGGGGGTTGTTGTGGTGGTCGAAGGACAGGTGCACGTAGCCCGCGCCGTCCACCATCAGGCTGATGACGTTGTGAGCATCCTTCACATTGCCTTGGTATTGGGTGCGTTGCACCTGCCACGGCCCGCCCGGCAGCCGCCGCTTGGCCAGCACCACGTAGGCCGCCGAATCGTACCAGGCCACGTACTGGTCGCGGCCCTGCGTCACGACGGAGTTTTTGCGGAACACCGCGCCGTTCACGTTATTCTTTGCCCAGCCCAGGCCCACCGGCGCTTGGGCGCGGCTGGTTGCAGGCGGCAAGACAATGCCCAGCCACAGCAGCAAGCAAGCGAAAAAGCGAGTCGAAAGCATAAATAACTTTTAGAGCGATGCCGTGCCGCGAATCATGATGCGCGGCGGGCCGGAAGCAGGAACAGCACTCGGCGGAACTATTCGGCGAGCCGTTTGAATATCAATCAGCGTGAGGGGATTATCGGCAGTGGCAGGCGTCACTTTCACGTCGCCAATGGATTGGCTGGCAATGCGTAGGCTCGTATCGGTCGTCGGCATGCCATTCACCGAATACCTCACCGGGCCCGTCAGCTTGAGCCGTTTGCCAACGTCAGCGAGCGTCTGGCTTTTCACCTTGCCGGCCCGCTTGCTTTTCAGGGAAACATCGATAATGCCGTGCGCTGCCAAGGCACGCCATTGTAGCGGCGCCGTGCCGCCCTTGTACACCATCAGCGACCCGATTTCCTGCGCAGAAACCCCTAAAAAGCTCTCATCAATGATAATCGACGAGTTCAACAGAATTAGGGGCGCAGGTATCGCCTGCGGCCGCACCGGCCGGACAGTTGGTGCAAAGACCTGAGCAACGGGCTGTTGGTTGGGTAAAGCCGATTGCATTGGCCCCGACGGCTGCACCGCCGGCATACGGGGAGTAACGGGTTCAACAGCGGCCCGCTGGGCCAGACTGGCCTGGGCAGTAAACAGGCCAGCAACAACAAACAGCGAATAAAATCGGGAGTAGCGCATGAGTTGGAGGAGGTAGGAATAACAGGAATTTATTGGCCACACAAGGAACGCATTTCTAGGTGGCCTAATCATTTGCCCTTGCTCACCTGCTTCACTTTCACTGGCTGAATCCCGGCGTGCGTGGGTGTCACGGGCCGGATGCTGCCGTCGGCATTGAATTCCATCTTATCGATGCAGACCTCGCGGTGGTAGCCAGCGGCGCGGCCCATCCCGAGGCCCTCGGGGTAGGTGAAGCGGTGGTAGACGAGGTACCACTCGTCGCGGCCCGGCACCTGTATGGTGGAATTGTGGCCCGTGCCGTAGAGGCCGGCCGCCGCGTCTTTACTGATAACCAGATTATTGGCCGGCACCGTGATTTTGCCCAGCGGACTGGTGGCCGTGCCGTAGCGCACGCGGTAGTCGGGGTCACGGGTGTCGTTTTCGCTCCACATGAAATAGTAGGTGCCGTTGCGGTAGAGGACGTGGGTGCCCTCACGGAAGGTGGCATCGGGCGTCAGCAGCTGCGTGGTACCGGGTTTCAGCGAGGTGAGGTCGTCGTTCAGCTCCGCGCCGGCCAGGTAGCCGTTGCCCCAGTAGAGGTAGTTTTTGCCGGTTTTGGGGTCGTGGAATACGGCCGGGTCAATCTGCTGGCCGCCCTTTGCGCCCTCGGGGCGCGTGTCAATGAGGGGCTTGCCCGAGTCCACAAACGGGCCGGTGGGGCTGTCGGCCAAAGCCACGCCAATCTTGCCCTCCGCGCAGAAATAATAGGCGTACCGGTAGCCAGCGGGCGTTTTCTGCTCGATGATGCAGGGGGCCCAGGCGTTTTTCTTGGCCCAACTCACGTCCTTTCCCAAATCCAGTATCACGCCCTCGTCCTTCCAACCCACCAAATCCGGCGACGAAAACGTCTTAAAGTAGGTGCCCGACCAGCCCGTAAAGCCGTCGCTCGTGGGGTAGAGGTAGAATTTGCCGGTTTTCTCGGCGTAGAGAATGGCGGGGTCGGCGTAGTAGCCGGTCAGGGCCGGGTTGTGCGTTTCGGTGATGCTCAGCGCGACGGGCTGTTTTTGATTGCCACCGCTGACGGTGTAGCGCGCGGGGCCTTTAGTGAAGTCCTGCGAGCCGGCGGGCTGCACCTTCACCCCCACGAAAGTGCTGAACTGCGGGTCGAAGGCTTTCAGGTTGGTGCCCGGCTTGGCCAGGAAAGCCAGCCTGCCGGCGGCTGAGTCGGCCACGGTATTTTGCGGGCGCAGGGCGGGATTGCGGGCCGAGCGCAGCACCGCCGTGGGAGTCAGCCAGTGGGCGGCCAGGCGCGCGCCCTCCTGCGCTGTGATGGGCAGCACGGTGCCGTGGCGCGGGTGGAAATCCATGCTCACCTCGCCATCAACTACTTTGAAATTTCGGAGGTCGGAGGTGCGGGTGAACTGGTAGCGGCCCTTGGTGTACACGTCGTACATCAGGATGTAATCGTTGGAATTATTGAGCTTGAAGGTACCCGCGCCTTCCACCGGGTCAGTGGTTTGCTGCACGTACTCGTCGCGCAGCACGTAGCCCCCGGTCAGCTTATCCGACACGGCGATTTTGATGCCGTTGCCCTGGCCTTCGGTCTTGAAAAACAGGTAAAACTTCCCGTCTTTCGCCACGATGTCGCCATCGATGCACGAGCCGTTGGTGGGGCTCACGAACAGCTGCTTCGGCTCGCCTTCCAGGTCGGTGAAGTCCTTGTTGGCGTAGGCGTAGTATATTTTATCGGGGTCGGAGCCGTGCTTCAGCGAGAAGTAAATCAGGTATTTGCCGGCCTGAGCATCGTAGATGGTTTGCGGGGCCCACACCCGTTTCAGGTCGTCCTGGCCGGGGTAGCGCTTCTGGAAATTGATGGCGCTGGACTTCCAATTAATCAGGTCAGTGGACTTCATGAGCACCATGCCCCGGTTCGAGTCCCAGCCTTTGGCCGATACCATATCGGTGGCCACCAGGTAGAAGGTTTTGCCATCGGCCCCGCGCAGGATGTGCGGGTCGCGCACGCCGCCCGTTTCGCTGATGGCGGCCGAGGCGATGACCGGCCGGTTGCCGTTGAGGGCCGTGTAGTGGTAGCCGTCGGGGCTGAGGGCTAAGCGGATGGCTTCCTCTTTTATGTCGTTACCCGTGAAGTAGACGAACATGTAGGCGCTGGTTTTTTCCTTCGCAGGCGGACCGGTTTTGGTGGCCGCCGCGGGCTGGATGAATCCAAGCACGAGCAACAGGAGCTGAAAGCAGTGTTTCATAGAGACGATAAAGTAGCCGGAGCCACTTGAGAATGAAGCTGGGTATCTGTTCAAAACGCCTGTCATCCTGAGCTTGCGAAGGACCTTATCACTTTCACTCAATTTGGAATCAGGCCCAAATAAGCAGTCATGATAAGGTCCTTCGCAAGCTCAGGATGACAAACAATCAGGGCAAAAAACACGAACGCACGGCCCGACCGGTGGCCGGCAAGGGTCCCACCTCCCACCGGCCAACGGCTCCGTTTGCAGCGGGGCCGCGCTCTCACTGTTGGGCCAGCTGATTTCTCACTGCGCAGCTGGCCGGGTTGGTGCTGGTCGGGGCCGTACGTTCGTTAGGTTTTTCGCGAGTTAGTCATACTTGATGGTCTTGCTGCTGCCGTCGCTGAAAATCACCACGACGCTGCCGTTCTGGGTCGTTGGCAGTAATTTTTTCACGGGCATGAGCTCGGCATCGGTCCAGGTTTCACCGGATTTTTTCCAGAGCATGAGCGTGGCGTAGAGCGTGGGTTGGGCGGGCGCGAACTGGGCCGAGACGTTGATAACGGCGCTTTCGGGCTTCACGGGGTTAAGGCCGGTGGTGGTCAGGGTTTCGGTTTTGGTCCAGCCGCTGAGGGGAATGAGAGCCAACTGGTAGGTGCCGTTGTCGATAAGCTGGGCCTCGTAGCCGCCCACGCGGCGGGTGCTGCGCCGGATGGTGCCCGTGAGGTTGGGCAATGAATAATGGCCCAGGCGGGCCGCCACCGCTTCGGTGCTCAGGTTCTGGTCGATGCGCAGGATGCCGTTGGGCAGGGTGATGTCGGCCAGGTGGAGCTTGATGTTGTGGTTGGTTTCCAGCTCGGCATCGCGGTAGTAGACGCCGTTTTCGAACTTTTTGAAGGTGTAGAGGCGCAGCGGCTCCCACTTGTTTGCCTGGTTTTTGAACACGTAGTCCATGGCCACTTCGCCGTTGGGACCATCGGCCTGCCAGGGGAAGGCGCTGTTGTAGCTCAGGCGGTTGTAGTTTTCGTTGCCCCGGTTGCCGTCGCTGGCGGGTTGGGCCGAGGGCACGCGGATTTCGGCCGCGCCGGTGTTGGGGTAGTCGGTCACGAGGATATTGGGGCCGGCCTCGAACTTGTTAAACACGGTGCCCGGCTTCAGCTCCTTGCTCCAGGGCCCCTCGTTCTCGGTGGCGGTCCAGAAGGGCGAGTCGGCCGGCACGAGCAGGCCCAGAAAGGCCTTGGCCATCCAGAACACGCTGCCCCGGCAGCTGTAGGACTGCACGGCGGGGTCAAAAGAGCCATAGAAGCCCAGCGTGGGAATGTTGTCCTGCAAGAAGTCCGGGGTTTCCAGGAACTGCAGCAGCGAGCCCGAGGCAATACGCCGCATCCAGCCGAAGTTGGTGCCGGCCTCGGGGTGCAGGCCCATCAGCGGGAAGGGCACCACCGCCGCAAAGCGGTAGGTGATGCTGCGACCCCACATTATCATGCTGCCGTCGCGCCCGAACTGGTAGGGGTAATTGTCCTTCAGCGGGGCAAAATTGGCGGTGAGCTGGGCGGCAATTTCGGGGTAGTGCGCTCGGCCGTAGTATTCGCTCCACAGCCGGCCGTACATCTGGAAGGCCCACATGCTGTAGTAGTCGAAGGTGGGCGCGTCGTGATACCAGCCTTCGCAGCGGTAGTGCGTGAGCTGCTTTTGCAGGTACTCCTCCATCAACTTTTCATTGACGGCATAGCCCCGGCTTTTGTAAAAACTCAGGATGAAGATGTTGAAGTAGCGCCAGTTCTGAGGCACGGTGGGGCCGTCGCCGTAGCTGAGCATGGTGGCGGCCAGGGCATCTTTGGTGGCCTGGGGCAGCGGGTCCCACAGAATCTCGGGAGCCGCGAACAATGCCACGCTCAGTCCGCCGAACTCCACCAGGTTCTGGCTGGGGCCGCCGTCTTTGGCGCGGGGCTGAATGAACGACGGGCTGGCCGGGTTCACCAGCTGGGCCAGCTGGTGGCGGTAGTAGTCGGCCACTTTCACGCCGTTCAGCGTCAGGGCGGGGTCTTCTTTCAGCAGCGGCGCGGCCATGAACAGCGTGCGGCACAGGCCTTCCAGCTTCTCGGTGGGCACCTGGACGGCGGTGCGCGGGTAGCTTTTGCCGGGCTGCTTCGGGAATTGCATCGGGTCGTCCAGCGTGTGCACGTAGCTGAACGCGCCGCTGAGCAGGTAGCGGGCGGCGTCCTGCCAGTGCCGGCGCGTCATGCCGGTGAAGGGGCTGAGCTTCTTGTCGGGCTGCTTCACCTGGAACAGTGGCAGCTTGGTAGCGGGCGGCGTGACGGCGGTGGTGAAGGCGGGCGGCGTGGTCTGGCCGTGGGCCGGAGCGACGGCCAGCGCGACGAGGGTTCCGAGGAGTAAGCCGGTTGTTTTCATTGGTGCAAGGTCCCGCAAAAACGTCATGCAGAGCGTAGCGAAGCATCTTGCCCGCAGTAAGTAACTCATTCGATTGGTTTACTGGTGGCGGGCAAGATGCTGCGCTCTGCAAGACGTTCCTTATTCTGGACGCTCTACTACTTAGGCTTAGTAGCCATCATTCTGCCCCAGCGTGGCCATCCCGTTCAGGTCGATGGACGTTTGCGGGATGGGCAGCAGCAGCTTTTTGGTGGTGAGGCCGGAAACCGGGGCGGGGTTCAGGCGCGTCACGCGGTCGATGAGCGTGCCGGTGCGCAGGAGGGTGAGGCGGCGCTGCTCCTCCCCTATCAGCTCGCGGGCGCGCTCGTCGAGGATGAAATCGAGCGTCATCTGGCCGGCCGAAACCGGGGCGGCCTGGGCGCGGGTGCGCAGCTCGTTGATGCTGATGGCGGCGTCAGTCGTTTTGCCCTGCTTCACCTGCGCCTCGGCCAGCAGCAGGTAGGTTTCGCCCAGGCGCATCATCGGCAGGTCCTTGATGGTGCCGAAACCGAATGTATCGGTGGGGTCAAACTGGTTCCACTTGGTGGTGTAGGGCGTGATGAAGAAGATGGTATCCGAGCCGGTGAGGCCCGTCACGCGCTTGCCGTAGAGTGCGGGAACGGCGGGATTGTTATAGTAGAAACGGCGCTTGATGTTGTACTTCGAGTTGCGCATGTCGGGGCCGTTGTTGTATAGGCGGTAATCCACCCAGTTGCTGAGGCGCAGGCGGCCCAAGCCGCGCCCGCCCAGGGAGTCGACCAGCAGCATGCCGTTCACGTTGTAGTAGGCCGGTACCCACACGCGGCGCTGCTGGGCGCTGGTGGTGCCGCCGGGTATCAGCAACTGTTGCTCAATGCCCCAAATCAGCTCGGTATTGCCCTGATTGCGGCGCTGATTGCCGATGATGAACATATCGGAGAAGTAGTCGCCCGGCTGGGTCGATTTCACCCCGTAGCGGGCCTTAATCAGGCTGTACTGGCCGCCAGTGATGACTTCTTTCAGCTGCGTTTCGGCCAGCGCGGGCTGGTTGGTGCGCAGGTACACTTCCCCGAGCAGCTGCTGGGCCGCGCCCTTCGTGATGCGGCCCGAAGCGGCCTTGCTGGCCAGAAACAGCTTGGGAATGGCCGTGGTCAGGTCATTGATGATAAACGTATTCACCTGGGCGATGGGCGTGCGGGTGAAGTCGGTGCGCGGCGTGGTCACGGGCTGCTCAATCAGCGGCACGTCGCCCCAGAGCGTCACCAGGAAGTTGTAGGCGTAGGCGCGGTAGAAGCGGGCCTCGCCGCTGATGCGGTCCTTGTAGCCCTGGCGCAGGGTGCCGGGCGCGGTGGCCGCCCCCTGGATAATCTGGTTGCAGTTGTTGATGGTGCGGTAGGCCCAGCTCCACATCACGCCGGCGGCCACGTCCTGCGAGTTCAGCAGGGTGTAGTTGTAGTAAGGAATCTCGGCGCCCTGCACCTGGCCGGGAATGGCCACGTCGGTGCCGAGCTGCATCATGCCCAGCAGGCCCTGCTCATCGGAGCGGGTATACTGCTCACGCACCACGGATTGCAGGCCGGCCATGGCGGCCTCGAAGCCCAGCGAATCGGTCAGCACGGTTTGGGGCGTGTAGAGCGACTTGGGGGCTTCGTCGAGGAAATCTTTCTTACAGGAGCTCAGCAGCTGGGCGGCTGCCAGCAGGGCCAGGCCCATTAATCCAATGCGTTTCATATATCGGGAGCGGTAAGTCGGGTGGGATGGGATTACAGAGTCAGGTTCAGGCCGAACACGAAGGTCCTGAGCTGCGGGAAGTTGGGGTTGGTACCCGTGCCGGGGTTGCCGAGCGTGGTCAGGTTGTCCACGTTGCCGGAACCGTTGCCCAGGGTGTAGCCCTGCTCGGGGTCCCAGCCCACCCACTTGGTCCAGGTGTAGAGGTTGCGGCCGCTCACGTAGACGGATACGCCGCCCATTTTCAGGCGCTCGGTCAGCGACGCGGGCAGCGAGTAGCTCAGTGTCACGTCTTTGAGGCGGGTGTAGCTGGCGTTGGTGGGGTAGCCGTACTGGCGGGTGTTGTAGAAGTTCAGGCCGGGGCGGTCCTGGCTGGCGTTGGTGGGCGTCCAGTAGCCCACCTCCTGTGGCGTGTTGAGACGGCCGCCCAGGTCCACGAAGTTCAGGATACCGTTGTTTTTCAGGATGCCCTGCGCCGTTTGCAGGAACACGCGCAGGCTCAGCCCCTTGTAGGTAAAGGTGTTGGTGAGGCCGGCCGTGTAGTCGGGCAGCGTCGAACCCTGGTATTCGCGGTCGCCGGTGTCAATTTTCTTGTCGCCGTTCAGGTCCGCAAATTTCAGGTCGCCGGGCTTGGCGCCGGGGTCCTGCTGCGAGGGGTCTTCGCCCACCTGCCACACGCCAATCTTGCGGTAGTCGTAGATGGCACCCAGCGGCCGGCCCAGAAAACGGCGGTTGCCGATGTCGTCGGTGCTGGTGTAGCCCAACTCCAGCAGCCGGTTGCGGTTGGCCGAGATGTTGAAGGCCGACGACCAGCTAAAATCCGCTTTCTGGATATTCACCGTATTCAGCGTCAGCTCGATGCCCTTGTTCTGCACCCGCCCAATGTTGTCGAGAATGGAGGTGTAGCCCGAGATAACCGGAATCTGGCGAGCCAGCAGCAGGTCCTTGGTGGTGGCATCGTAGTATTCGAGGCTACCGGTGATGCGGTTTTTCAACAGGCCAAAGTCGATGGCGTAGTTGGCGCTGGTGGTTTGCTCCCACTTCAGGTTGGCGTTGCCGATGTTGTTGGCCCGCACGCCCACTGCCGCCACGCCGCCGTAAGCGTACTGGAGCAATTCGCCGCCCGTAATGGTCTGGTAAGGCGTGATGCCTTCGTTGCCGGTAGTGCCGTACGAGAAGCGCAGCTTCAGTACGTTCAGGATAGAATTATCCTTCAGGAAAGCCTCATTGGCCACGTTCCAGCCCACGGCTACCGAGGGGAAAACTGCGTATTTATCCGCGTTAGCCCCGAACACCGAGGAGCCGTCGCGCCGGGCCGTGGCCGTGAACAGGTAGCGGCTGTCGTAGGAATAGTTCACGCGGGCCATCTGCGATTCCAGGCGGCGCATCTCGCTGTAGGAGCGAATCGTGGGCGTGTTCGAACCCGAGCCGATGCTGTTGAAGCCAATCTGGTCGTTGATAAAGCCGCTGGCGTTTTCCGTAGTCGTGAAAAATTTGTTCTGCTGGGCACTTTGCACCAGCGTCACGTCAACGTGGTGCTTGTCAATGTCTTTGTTGTAAGACAGCACGTTCTCCACCGTGTAGTTGGGCCGCTCCTCGTTCACCAGCGCCGCCGAGCCGCGCAGGTCGCCGCCCTGCCGGCCCACATAGCTGGCGAAGCGGTAGGTGCGGTAGCCGTAGGTCACGTTCAGGCGGTATTTCAGGCCGCTCAGGAAGGTGGGGGCCACCTCCAGGTAGCCCGTGCCGGTGAGCTGGTTCACGCGGCTTTCGCGGGTAGTGGTGGTGCCAATCAGCGGGTTATTGAAAAGCTGCTCGGGCTGCTGCGGGAAAATGGTGTAAGTGCCATCGGGGTTATACACGTTGCCGTAGGGGCTGGCAATCTGGGCCGAGCTGAGGTTGGCGCGGCCGCCGCCGTCGTCGTTGTTGGCGTAGAAGGCCGAGGTGCCCACCCGCAGCCAGTTGGTCAGGTTGGCATCAATATTCGTCCGGAAGCTGATGCGCTGGTACTGATACCCTTTGATGATGCCCTGCTGCTTGAAGTAGTCGCCCGATACGAAGTATTTCACGTCGTCGTTGCCGCCCGAAATCGACACGTTGTGGTCTTGGATAAAGCCCTGCTGCTTAATCAGCTCCATCCAGTCCACGGTACGGCCGGCGTTGTAGTTATCCACCTCGCTCAGGTTGGGAACGTGGCCAAAGGTGATGCCCCGCTGCCGGGTAAACTCCTCGTACTTCGCCGCGAACTCCGGCCCGTTCAGCGGGTGCAGCTTGTCCACCATGTACTCCGGCCCGGCGTAGCCCGCGTAGCGAATCTGGGGCTTGCCGGTTTTGCCGCGCTTGGTAGTCACCAGAATCACGCCGTTGGAGCCTTTCGTGCCATAAATAGCCGTCGAAGAAGCGTCCTTCAGAATCTCAATCGAGGCAATGTCGTTGGTGTTGATGTCGTTGAGATTGCCCGCAAACGGCAGCCCGTCCACAATCAGATACGGGTCGGTATTAGCCGTAATGGAGCGCACCCCGCGAATCTGAATGCTGGACTGCGAGCCCGGCACGCCCGAGCCGCTGGTGACCTGCACGCCCGCCACCGCGCCCTGCAGGGCCTGGGCCACGTTGGCCACGGGCAGCTTTTCCAGCCGGTCCTGCGGCACCGATACCACCGAGCCCGTCACGTCGGAGCGCTTCTGGGTGCCGTAGCCCACCACCACTACCTCGTTCAGGTCCTGGGTGTCGGGGGCCAGCTTCACGGTGAAGGTGCTCTGGCTGCCCACCGCAATTTCCTGCTTCACGTAGCCCACAAAGGAGATGACCAGCGTGGGCGCGGCCGTACCGTTGGGGATGGCCAGCGTGAAGCGGCCCTCGTTATCGGTGGAGGTGCCCACGGTCGTGCCCTTCAGCACCACCGTCACGCCGGGCAGGCCCGCGCCCTTCTCATCGAGCACGGTGCCCGAGATGGTGCCCTCCGCCGCCGGCGCGGCCAGCCCGTGGGCCAGCAGCGGAGCCTCGGCCCGGCTGGCAGTGGGTTGGAGCGCGGCGAGGGGCAGCGCTCCGCAAAGGAGTAAAAGTTTTGCCTGCATGTGATTTAGGGAAAAAGGCAACTGGCGAAGGCTGCCCGGGGTGGGAATTATTGGGAATCTCAGGAGGTGTTTTCTGAGGTAAAAATACCGGCTTGCTAATGCGGCAGCCGGGGTGTTTTTAGGCAAAAAAGGGGGTCGAATTAGGCCTCAAAGCCAGACAATCGATTGTGGGAATTCAGCCATTGTATTAATAATATGATACTTATATTATTAACAGCAGAAATCCGTCTTTCAGACCGCTGAATTGCGAAGTTGTAGAGACGCATACTTGCGCCTTGGCGCTGAACGGGTACTGTTGAACGATGCGAGCGCTGAGACGCAAGTATGCGTCTCTAAACCTTAAGGATTGACGCTCCCTTTGGCTTTGGCGGAGTCAAACGCGCTCAGGTTCCAGCGGGCGGCCCATTGCAGGCGGGGCTGGTCGCCCTCGAAGCGCAGCGGCAACCAGATGTAGCCGCCGTCGATGGGATTCTTCGGCGTCCAGCGGTCGGCCATGAAGATGAAGGCGTCTTTGCGGCCCGCCACCGGCAGCAGGCAGGTACTTTGGGAGTGGTAGGTGGAGTCGGCATCGGGGCCGGTGGCCGGGTTTTCCAGCTGCCGCCACGGCCCCCAGATGGACGAGGCCACGAACGAACGGGCCGCATTAGGAGCCCAGCCGGTGCAGCCGGAGGTGATGAGGTAGTACTTGCCGCCGCGCTTGCAGATGGCCGGGGCCTCGTTGTGCCCGGCCGGCGCAATGGTGTTCCAGCGCCCCGTGAATCCCTGGTAGTCAGCCGTCAGCTCGGCCACGTGCAGCGTTAGGTTTTCCTCGGATGAGTGGATGTTGTAGGCCTTGCCGTCGTCGTCCACGAAGACGGTCATGTCGCGGGCCATCTGGCCGGGCGCAAAATCGCGGCGCACAAACAGGCCCTCGGCCACGGCTTTTTTCCACTCGGGGGTCCACCCTTTCAGGCTGGCCTCGTTGGGCGCGGGCTTCTTCCATTCCTCCCGGAAGCCCAGCGGCCACTGGCCCGCGCCCGGCCGGAAGGAACGCACGTAGCGGAACGGGCCGGTGGCTTTATCGCTCACCGCCAAGGCGGTGCGAGCGGCGGCGTAGCCTTTGCCCTTCAACTCCAGGTGGAACCACATCACGTACTTGCCGGTCTTTTTGTTGAACACCACCTTGGGCCGCTCGATGATGCTGCCCTGCTCTATTTCGGAGCCCGAGCCGGCGGGCGCTACCGCCAGGGCAATGCCCTCATCGGTCCAGTTATACAGGTCTTTGGAGGAGTAGCAGTGCACGCCCACCTGGGCGCTGTTGCCCTTGTCGCCCGCAATCTTGTGCTCGCCAAACAGATAGTAGCGTCCCTGGTCGTAGAGCACCCCCGCGCCGTGGGCGTTCAGGTGCGTGCCTTTGTTATCGGGCCACACCTTGCCGGGCTCGAAGGCCGTGCGCTGCTGCGCCTGGGCCAGGCCGGCCACCGCCAGCAACGCGGTTATCAGGAGAGACTTTTTCATGACTAGAGGCTGGCTGCAGCCGGTTGCAACTCACTGAGGATGGAATGATTGAGGAAGGGCAGCGCCGTCTGGCGGGGCTTGAGCAGCTCCAGCACCTTGATTTCGTTGGCGCCTTTTTTCAGCCATTCGGCGGGCACGTAGAGGGTTTGCTGCGGGCCGATGGCCCAGTAGCGGCCCAGGTTGTGGCCATTCACCCACACGCTGCCCTTGCCCCAGGCGCGCAGGTCGAGGTAGGTATCCACGGGCTGGGCGACGGTGAAAGTGGCCGAGCGCAGCACCGGTCCGCTGGCAGCAGCCGGGGCAGTTGCGGCGGCCTTCGCCACAGCCGGGGCCTGGTCGAAGGGCAGGCCGTACATCCGCCATTCTTTCAGCTCTTTGCCATCCAACTGCGCGCTTTTGGTGATGCCTTTGGTGTTCTGGAGCAGGTACTCGCCGAAGTTGACGCGGCCCATGTTCTCCACCAGAATATCAAGCTGCACGGGGCCGGCGGGCAGCGTCAGTTTCAGCTGGTCCTGCCGCAGGCGGCGGTCGAGGGTGCCCACGCGCTGGCCGTTCACCATGATTACCGCGTAGTCGCGCAGGTCATTCAATTTCAGCGTTTTGGTGCCGCCGCCGGCCACGGTGGCACGGTAGAGCACGAAGCCGTAGGCCTGTTTCAGGGCTTCGAAGGTGAGGGGTGTGGCGCTGGCCACGGGCGCGGGCAGGCGGTCGAGCAAGCTCACGGCTTTGGTAAGTTGCAGAGCCGGCAGGGCGGCGCTGGGGCGGGCGGCCGGCACGGGCGGCAGGGGCTGCCCGGCGGGCCGGTATTTGGCAATAACTTCTCTAAAGGCCAGAAACTTGGGAGTAGCGTTGCCGGCTTCATCGAGGGGCGCGTCGTAGTCGTAGCTGCTCACCTGGGGCTCGTAGTGCGAGCTGTCGCCCTTGTAGTTGGCCCCGTTCATGAAGCCGCGCGTGCTGCCGCCGTGGAACATGTACATGTTGATGGACATGCCCGCTTTCAGCACCGAATCGAGGCCCGGCGTGTACTTGCTGGCGGGCACGGTGTGGTGCTTGGTGCCCCACCAGTCGAACCACGCGGGGTACCACTCGGCCACATAGTAGGGGCCCTTGCCGCCGTGGTTGGCCCGCACCAGCTGGCGGATTTGGCTGGGCTTGTCGGTGCCATTCACGGCGGGCAGCAGGCCGTCGAGGTGGCCGGCAGCTACATCCGTCACGGGGTCGCAGGTGTAGAGCAGGCCATCGAAGCCGACTTCCTCAAACATCTTCTTATTCGAGGCTAGATAGGCTTTATCTGAGCCGTAGGAACCGTACTCGTTTTCCACCTGTACCATCAGGATGGGGCCGCCGTGGTTGACTTGCAACGGGGCCAGCTGCTTGGCCACGGCCTGCAAATAGCGCCGGTAGGCGGCCACGTACTGCGGCTCCTGGCTGCGCACTTTCAGGCCGGGCACGTTCTGGAGCCAGTAGGGGTAGCCGCCGAATTCCCACTCGGCACACACGTAGGGGCTGGGCCGCAGCACCACCCACAGGCCTTCCTCTTGGGCCATCTTCACGAAGGCGGCCACGTCGTTGTTGCCCGTGAAGTCGTACTTCCCCGGCTGGGGCTCGTGCGCGTTCCAGAACACGTAGGTACCTACCGTGTTCAAGCCCATGGCTTTGGCCATTTTGAGGCGGGCGCGCCAAGCCTCGCGGGGAATGCGCGGGTAGTGCAGCTCGCCCGAAATCATCTGAAAGGGCTTGCCGTCCAGCAGGAAATTATCGGCGGAAAGGCCGAAGGTGTGGGTGGTTGGCGGCGTAGGTGGCGCGCTGCCCAGGCCCAGGCCGGCCACTGCCAGTAGAGGCAGTACGCGGCGCAGATGACGGGAAAACGAAGGAAGGGTGGGCACGTTTGGGTATCGTTAAATGGGTAGGTTCTCCGGTTGGATGTAGGATGCTATTGAGTCTTTTAGGAAAAATTGCGAAGGCAAAACTACCGGCGGGTTACAGGGATGCCGGGGGGTATTTTCGTTAAAAAGGCGGGTATAATTGGCCACCAGGGCCTGAAAACGTACCCGCTGCTTTGCTGGAAAGCACAGGATGCAATCCGATTACAAAACGATTACCTTGCCGGGCAACCGGGGCAGTTTAATTCGCTGAACACCTCCCCGGCAGCCCGCTTACTCTTCCCGCTGCATCCAATTCCCACCACCACGTGCAGACCTCGTTTGCCCTCCGATGGGCTTTTTGCTTCCTCCTTCTTTTACTCTTGAGTCTTCGTGTGCAGGCCCAGGACGTGGCCCCCAGCGCCTTCCGCTTCGAGCACCTGACCGTGGACCAGGGCCTGTCGCACTCCGACGGCATGGCCGTGGCCCAAGACCGAGCCGGCTTCATCTGGGTGGGCACCAACCGGGGCATCGACCGCTACGACGGCTACCACCTCAAGCAGTACATGCTGCCCATCAACCCGCACAACGGGGTTTCGGGCAACCGCATCAAGGCCCTGCACCTGGCCCCCGACGGCCGCCTGTGGGCCGGCACCGAGCGCGCCGGCCTGGGCCTCTACGACGCGGCTGCCGACCGGCTCCTGAACTACAACGAGCAGCAGGTACCGGCAGCCTTCCGCCCGTTGATGCTGCGCCTGTCGCAGTGCAGCATTGCCGCGCTGGCGTCTGATAAGCAGGGCCGGCTGTGGGCTGGCACGCCCACCGAGGGGTTGTTTGTGCTGAGCTTCGACCGGCAGGGCCACCTCCGCGACCTGCGCCAGGTGCCGCCCCCGTCCAGCCAACCCACTGAGCAATACAATATAACCAGCCTGGCCACCGATGCGGAAGGTAAGGTGTGGGTGGGCACTTTCAACCACGGCCTGCGCGTGATTCGGCCCGAAAACCAGGCCCTGACTGCCGAGCCCACCGAGGTGAGCCAGCCGGTGCGCGTGCTGCACCTCGACCACCGCGGCGACCTCTGGATTGGGGCCGACCAGCAGGTGCTGTGGGTGAGCGCGGCCAACCGCCGCACCGTGCGCGAGCTGCACGCCCATCCGCAGCCCCAAACCTACCCTGTTCTGCAAGCGCTGCATCTGGACTCGTTCGGGCGCCTTTGGGTGGGCACTATCTACGGCCTATACGTGTGGGAGGCAGGGGCCGTGACCGGCACGGCCCCGCCGCTGCGCCCCGCCCCTACCCTGCTGCTGCCGCAGGACAACGAGCCGTTCGGCATCAATTCGGAGCGCATCCACCAGATTTTTGAGGACCGCAACCAGATTATGTGGCTGTGCGCGTCGGCGGGCGGGCTGAACAAGGTGGACCTGCGGCAGAAGCCTTTTGGGCGGCTGCGCCAGCAGCTGGCAGGCGGCTCCACGCTGGCCAACAACTACATCAACACCGTTTATAAGGAAGAGGGGCGCAATATTCTGTGGTCGGGCACCCGCAACGGGGTGTATGGCTATGACTTAGCTCGCCATACTACCCACAGCTACCTCAACCAGCAGTGGGCCGGCGCGACGCGGGGCGTCGATGTGGCTTCCATCTTCCAGACCCGCAACGGCACCCTCTGGTTTGGCACCCGCACCAACGGCCTCAGCAGCCTCACCCACAGCGGCAGCCACGAAACCCTGCGCACCTTCGGCCAGCTGCCCCACGGCCCCGACCTGACCAGCGCCAGCGTGGAAGCCATGGCCGAGGACCGGTTTGGCACGCTGTGGGCGGCTACGTTCACGGCCGGCCTGGTGCGCCTGAGTGCGGAGGGCAAGTTTCTCGGGGCGTACCGCAAGGGCCACAGCGCCCTGCCCACCAACCAGTTCACCTACCTACTCTACGACGGCCGCCAGGACGTGCTCTGGGCCAGCACCGTGGACGCGGGCCTGCTGAAACTGCGCGTCACGGCTGATTCACTGGTGCTGCTCTGGCAGTTCAAGGCGACTACGGGCGCGGCCGACGGCCTGCGCGTGAACTACATATGGCCATTGCTGCTTGACGAGCACGGCACCCTCTGGATTGGCACCATCGGCGGGGGCCTGCACCAGCTCGTGACCGATGCGCAGGGCCACGAAACGGTGCACAGCCTCGCCAAATATTTGCCCGAAACAGATGTGGAAAGCATCCTAGCCGATGATGAGGGCCACCTCTGGATTGGCGGCACCGGGCTCTACCGCTTCACGCCGGCCACCAAAAGCTACCTGCGCTACGATGTGGCCGACGGCCTGCAAAGCAACGCCTTCAAGATTGGGGCCGCCGCCCGGGCGCAGGACGGTACACTGTATTTCGGCGGCATCAACGGCATCAGCTACTTCCAGCCGCACGCCATTCAGCCCAACCCCTACGCGCCGGTGGTGCAGCTCACGGGCCTGCGCATTGCCAATCAACCCGTTGCGGTGGGCAAGCCCTTTAACGGCCACATCGTGCTGCCGCAGCCGCTTTCCACGCCCCAGACGGTGACTATCCGGGCTTCGGAGAATGACTTTTCGGTGGAATTTGTGGGGCTGAACTACGCCAACCCGCAGAAAAACCGCTACGCTTACCGGCTGGTGGGCTATAACCCGGACTGGGTGTACCCGGCCCCCGGCCAGCGCACGGCCAGCTTCGCCAACCTGCCGCCGGGCCAGTACACCTTCGAGGTGAAAGCCAGCAACGGCGAAGGCGCGTGGTCAAAAAAAGCCGCCACCATGCAGTTTGACGTGCGCGCGCCGTGGTACAAAACCGGCTGGGCATACGGCCTTTACGCCCTGATGCTGTTGGGTGGTCTGGCGCTGTACCGCCGCATTGAAATGGCCCAGCAGAAGCTGAAAAACCGAGTGGCCCTGGAGCAGTTTCAGACCGAAAAGGAGAAGGAGCTGACCGGCCTCAAGCTGGGCTTTTTCACCAACGTGAGCCACGAGCTGCGCACGCCGTTGACCCTGATACTCGGGCCGATGGAGGAAATAATGAGCAGCCCCGGCCCGGTGCCCAACCTGCGCGACAAAGTGGGCCTGATGCACAAGCAAACGCGCAAGCTGCTCGACCTCGTGAACCAGCTGCTCGACTTCCGCAAGGTGGAAACCGGCAACGTGCCCCTGCGCGCCAGCTACGCCGATACCGTGCAGGTTATCACGGACCTCTACGCCACCTTCCGCCTCAAAGCCGAGGAGCGGGGCGTGCGCTACGTCCTCGACCTGCCCGCCGAGCCCGTGCCGCTCTACTTCGACCGCAGCAAGCTGGAAATCATCCTCACCAACCTGCTGGCCAACGCTTTCAAGTACACCCGCCCCAACGGCCGCGTGGAGCTGGCCGCCACGCCGGTGGGCAACCCCGGCGTGGCGGCCGTGTACACCAAGAGCCGCCTCACCGGCAATTACCTGAAAATCACGGTGGCCGACAACGGCGTGGGCATCAAATACTACGAGCTGGAGCGCATCTTCGACCCTTATTACCAGGCCTCGCACACCAACACGCTGCGCATGACGGGCACGGGCATCGGCTTGTCGCTGGCCCGGCAGTTTGCCGAGCGGCACGGCGGCACGCTCACCGCGTCCAGCGGCGAAGGCCTGGGCACCACGTTTGAGCTGCGCCTGCCCTTCGGCCGCCAGCATTTGCATCCTGAAGACATTCAGGACGAAGAACCTACGCCGGATGCCGACCCGGCCGAGCTAGCTACGCTGCCTACCGAAGTCGAGGCTGAAACCGAGGCGACCTCCCAAACCGAGCCGGAGCCCGCCCAAACCGAGCCGACTACCGCTCGCCGGCCGCGCCTGCTGGTGGTGGAGGATAACGACGAAGTACGTCGATACCTGCACCAGCTATTTGATAGCGAATACGAAGTCCTGACCGCCGAGGACGGCCTCGAAGGCTGGGACCAGGCCCTGGCCCAACTGCCCGACCTCATCATCTCGGACGTGATGATGCCGCGCAGCGACGGGCTGGAGCTGTGCCAGAAAATCAAGCAGCACCCCAAAACGGCCCACATTCCCGTGCTGCTGCTCACGGCCCGCACGGCCGAAACCCACGAGCTCGAAGGCCTCGGCACGGGGGCCGACGAGTATATGAGCAAACCTTTCAATCCCAGCATCCTGCACGCCAAAGCCGGCACCCTGCTGCGCAACCGCCGCAAGCTGCACGAATATTACCAGCGCCACATTCTGCTGGAACCCACCGAAATAGTGGTGGCCGATGCCGACCGCCAATTCCTGGAGCAGGCCATGGCCGTGGTGGAGCGGAACCTCGACAACTCGGAGTTCAGCGTGCAGGTACTGGTGAAGGAAATGGCCATGAGCCAGTCCGTTTTCTACCGCCGCATCAAGAGCATCACCGGCCAGACGGCCGTGGAGTTTATCCGCGATGTGCGCATGAAACGCGCCGCCCAGCTCCTGGCCCAAACCCAGATGCGCGTATCGGAAATAGCTTTTGAAGTTGGGATTGAGGACGCGAAGTATTTCCGCAAGGCGTTCCAGAAAATCTATAACGTGTCGCCCTCCGAATACGCCAAGCAGCACCGGCAGGGGCGCGAAACCACGTCAGCGGAGCCGGTGGGGTGAAGGGGCAGAAAGGCAAATAGCGCAGAACGTCATGCTTCGCTGCGCTCTGCATGACGTTCTCATGTGTCCCATTGATAACCAAGACTTCCCCAAACTTTCAGACGAAAAACGCCCCCCTAATCCCCCAAAACGTCCCCGCCAAATCCCGGCGCAAGCCCCTAGTATTGCGGTCAGTTTTTGCCGCCGCCAAATCCACCCGGCCTCACTCTCCCACCCCACCCCCATGCTCCCTTCTTTTCGTCCGCTGGCCTGCGGGCTGCTGCTGGCCCTGGGCCTCGGCCGCGCCGGCCATGCCCAGGAAATGTCTGCCGCCGACAAGGCCGTTTTCAAGCCTAAGTTCATCAAACAGCAACTGCTGAAAGCCACCAAGTGGCAGCTAGCGCATCCTAAGCACAAGGTCACGGACTGGACCAACGGCGCGTTCTACTCCGGCGTGTTTGCTGCGTACCAGACCACCAAGTCCAAGCTCATTCTCGACTCACTCATGGCTATGGGCGAGCGCACCAAGTGGCAGCCCGACCGCCGCTACGACCACGCCGACGACATCGTTATCTGCCAGACCTACCTCAACCTCTACCGCCTGAAAAAGAACCGGCGCATGATAGAGCCCACCCTGGCCGTGGTAGAGAAATTCCGCACCGTGCCCGGCCCGGAGGTGGAGAAAAACGGCATTGCCTGGTGGTGGTGCGATGCCCTTTTTATGGGCCCGCCCGTGCTCGTGAAGCTGGGCCTGATTGAGAACCAGCCCAAGTACCTGGCCCTGAGCGACACGCTGTACCAGCAAACGTACCGGCGGCTGTTCAACCACCCGGAGCACCTGTTTTCGCGCGATGCCTCCTACCTGTGGAACGCGGCCGGCGAAGGCAAGAAGGAGAGCAACGGCCAACGCATTTTCTGGAGCCGGGGCAATGGCTGGGTGATGGGCGGCCTGGTCCAGATTCTCCAGGAGCTGCCCGCGAACCACCCCTTGCGGCCGTTCTACGTGGGCCTGTTCAAGGAAATGAGCGCCCGGCTGGTGCAGTTGCAGCAGCCCGATGGCCTGTGGCGCTCCAGCCTGCTCGACCCGGCCGCCTACCCCGGCGGCGAAACTTCGGGCTCGGGTTTCGATACCTACGCTATGGCCTGGGGCGTCAACAACGGTATTCTCGACAAAGCTACCTACCTGCCCGCCGTGCAAAAAGCCTGGGTGGCGCTCAATAAAGTGGTATCGCCCGAAGGCCGCGTGGGCTGGGTGCAGCCCATCGGGGCCGACCCGCGCCGCGACTTCTCGGCCGAAAGCTGGGAAGTGTACGGCACCGGGGCCTTCCTGCTGGCCGGCTCCGAAGTCATCAAGCTTAAGCGTTGATTTAGCGCCTTCCCGGCTCTGTTCCTCATGAAGCGACGCTTATTTATTACCGGAGTTGGCGCGGGCCTGTCGGCGCTTTCGCTACCGGTGGTGGCACTGCCCGCCGAGGCCGTCCTGCCTCCCAAACCGGTGGCCGACCGCGACTACTGGCTGGCAACGTTGCTGCGCATCGTGGAGCCGGTGCTGACGGCTGGAGCGGCGGGCAAGCTCAAAACCGACATGCCTGTGGAATCGGCCGCCGGGCAGCAGGAGGGCCGCCGCCGCGTCACGCACCTCGAAGCGCTGGGCCGCACGCTGGCCGGCCTGGCTCCCTGGCTGGAACTGGCCGACGTGCCCGCCACCGAGCAAGCCCGGCAGCAACGCGCCGCCGACCAAGCCCGCCAAGCCATTGCCCACGCCGTGGACCCGCAGTCGCCGGGTTTTCTGAACTTTACCCAAGGTGGCCAGCCGGTGGTGGATGCGGCTTTCCTGGCCCACGCGCTGCTGCGCGCGCCTACGCAGCTCTGGGGAAAGTTGCCCGTCGCCACGCAGCAGCAGTTGGTGCAGGCGCTGCAAAACAGCCGCGTTATCAAGCCGGTGTATAGCAACTGGCTGCTGTTCAGTGGCATCATCGAGGCGGCGCTGCTCAAGTTCACGGGCAGCGGCGATTTGATGCGAATGGATTACGCCATCAAAGAGCACCAGAGCTGGTACAAGGGCGACGGCACCTACGGCGACGGCCCCGACTTCCACTGGGACTACTACAACAGCTACGTAATCCAGCCCATGCTGCTGGACGTAGTGGGCACGCTGGTAGCGGCCGGCAAGGAAACCAAGGAGTTACTGGAACGCCTCCAGGCCCGCGCCCGACGCTACGCCGCCGTGCAGGAGCGGCTGATTGCGCCCGATGGCTCGTTTGCGGCTTTCGGACGCTCGCTGGCGTATCGTTGCGGGGCTTTTCAGCATTTGGCCCAGGTAAGCTTGCAGCAACTCTTGCCGGCCGAGCTGCCGGCCGGGCAGGTGCGCAGTGCCCTCACGGCCGTTATTCGCCGCACAATGGAACCCAAAGGCACTTTTGACGCGCAGGGCTGGCTGCAAATCGGACTGTGCGGGCACCAGCCGGGCATCGGTGAAACCTACATTTCGACCGGCAGCCTGTACCTGTGCACTACCGCGTTTCTGCCCTTGGGCCTGCCCGCGAGCGCCCCGTTCTGGGCCAGCCCGGCACAGGACTGGACCGCCCGCCAAATCTGGTCGGGCCAGGATGTGAAGGCTGACCACGCGCTATAAGGCCATCCGCATTCCCTCCTGTTTGTCAGGGGTAGCACTGCCACTCCATGCCCTCGTCGCTTCGGGAGAAAAAAGGAAGCTAGATTTGATGCTCTTCCGTGTCATTTCCAGCTTTTTTCTTCTTCAATGAAGCACTTCTACTTTCCTTTCCTCTGCTTTTTATTTATTGTTTTCGCCCTTTTTCCGGCCACGGCGGGGGCTCAATGTCCTGTGGCGGCCACCTGCACGCCCGGCCGGGCCAGCAGCCCGCAGGCGGCAGCGTTTGGGATGGGCATCTTCCGGGTCCGGTTTGGCAGCATTGATACCACGACGGCGGGCACTGCCGACGGCTACCAGAACTACAGCTGCACGCAGCGCACGCCGCTGGCCCCCGGCCTGAATTACCCCATCAGCATCACCACCAATGCCAACACGGACGAGAACGTGCGCGTGTGGCTGGACTACAACAACGACGGGGCGTTCGACCCGGTGGGCGAGCTGCTGTTTTCGTCCAACAGCGCCCGGCAGCACACCGGCGTCACGGCGGTTATTCCGGCCACGGCGGTGCTGGGCGTGCGCCTGCGCCTGCGGGTGGCCGCCGATGCGCAGGCCTCGCCCATCCCCACGCCCTGCTCGACCCCGCAATACTCCCAGACCGAAGACTACGGCGTGCTGCTCGGGGTGCCCACCCAGCCGCCCGTGGCCGCCTTCAGCGTCGACGCCGCGCAGGCTTGCGGCGGCGTGTTCGGCTTCACCGACCTGAGCCAGCGCGGCCCCGCGACGTGGCACTGGACCTTCGGCGACGGCACCACCAGCACGCTGCGTAACCCCAGCCATACCTACACCCAGGCCGGCACGTATCCGGTGAAGCTGCGCGCCTGCAATGCCTTCGGCTGCGACTCAGTGACCCAGACCACGGCCGTGACTTGGTACCCGGCCCTGGCGGTGCCCGCGCAGTGTATGCCGGCCACCAGCAGCTATTGCTGCGGCTACGGCATCACGCGGGTGAGCTTCGGGGGCTTAGTGCAGACCTCAGCCGATGCGGCCGTGGGCTACGAGGATTTTACCTGCCGCCGCCGCTTCAGCGGGCAGCAAAGCCAGGCGCTGCCGCTGCAAATCACCACGGGCGGCACCGGGCTCTACAACACGCGGGTTTACATCGACTACAACAACGACGGCACGTTTGACGAGGCCACGGGGCGCGCGATTGAGGCCCTGAATGCGAGCAACCCCACGGGCACCATCCGGCTGGCCGGCGGTGGCCCCGTCAACACGCCCCTGCGCATGCGGGTCATCGCGGCGGCCAACGGGCA
>JAQBNT010000292.1 GCA_028288445.1 Hymenobacter sp.
AGTACGTGCTGCCGGCCGGCACCAGCTACACCCAGAACGCTTTTACCAACAGCCTCAACACCAACCAGCGCTTTAACCTGCGCCTGGAGCACAAGATTGACTCGGCCAACTCCATCCTGTTCCGTCCGCGCTTCAGCTACCAGCTGAATGACGCCAACAGCACCGTAGACGGCCTCACGCGCCGCGCCGACACGACGCAGAGCAAAATCAACAGTCTCTACGGCTCAAACAACAAGGGCCTAAACACCGGCGGCGACCTGCTGCTACGCCACCGCTTCGCCAAAGCCGGCCGCACGGCCAGCCTCAGCATCGGTGGCACCTACACCCAACGCAACAGCAACACTACTCTCCAAACCACCGACACCGGCTCGCGACTCAACAACCTCAACCAGGCCAGTGACCTCACCCAGCACGGCGGCAGCATCAACGCCAACCTCTCGCTCACCGAGGCCCTGACCAAGCAGGACGTGCTGCAAGGCAACTACGCCATCAACTACGCGCCCAACAGCTCCAGCAAATACACCTACGACGTGCTCACCGGCGACACCCGCCAGCGGAATGACGGCCTGAGTAACGTGTTTGATAACTATTACCTGACGCAGTCGGGCGGGCTTACCTACCGGCACATCACGCCCAAGTACCAGGCTAGTTTCGGGCTGGCCGGGCAGTATTCGGAGCTGTACAGCGATGCGCAGTTTCCGCGCCCCAGCGTCGGGCGCTACTACTTCGTGAACGTGCTGCCCAACGCCATGCTCAACTACCGCTTCACGAAGCAGAAGAACCTGCGCCTGATGTACCGCACCAATACCAACGCACCCAGCGTGAGCCAGTTGCAGGCCGTAGTGAACAATTCCAATCCCTTGCAGCTCACCATCGGCAACCCCACGCTGCGCCAGGAATTCCAGCACTCGGTCAACATCCGCTACTCGGCCTCGAACCCCGAAGTATCGAGCAATTTCTTCGCGCTGCTGTCGGGCGCTTACACCCAGAACCCAATTTCGAACCGCACCATCGTGGCCGCCCGCGACACCATTGTGACGCCCGAGGGCGCGCCCGCCGTGCGCCTGCCCGCCGGCGGCCAGCTCATCCAGCCCACCAACCTCAGCCAGCAGTACACGGTGCGCTCGCTGGTGAGCTACGGCCAGCCCATCAAGGCCATCAAAACCAACGTAAACCTGAGCGCCAACGCCGGCTTCACCCAAACCCCGGGCCTGGTAAACGGCGGCCTGAACTACGCCCGCGTGCCCACCTTCGGGGCCGGCCTCACGCTGAGTTCCAACATCAGCGCCAACCTCGACTTTACGGCCTCCACCACCTCGAACAAGAATTTTGTTATCAATACGCTGCAAACGCGGCTCAATACCAACTATTTCTCACAGGTGTCGCGCTTCCGTTTGAACTGGATTGTGGGCCCCGGCATCAACATTGCCACCGACCTGCTGCACCAGGCTTACTCGGGCCTCTCGGCTGGCTACAACCAGCAGTACCTGCTCTGGAACGCCAGCATCGGCAAGAAGCTCTTCCCCGGCCAGCGCGGCGAAATCCGGGTCTACGCCTTCGATTTGCTGGGTCAGAACCGCTCCATCCAACGCAACGTGACCGATGCCTACTACGAGGACGTGCAAACCAACATTCTCCAGCGCTACGTCATGCTGATGTTTACCTATAACATCCGCAGCGGCAACGTGATAGCACCCACGCAAGGTGAAGGCGGCGGGCGCGGCGAAGGCCGGGGTATAGGCCGCCCGGACGGCGGTGGCGGCCGGCCCGATGGGGGAGGTGGCCCGCCGCCCGGCGGTGGGGGCGGCCCGCAGTAGGGCGGGTCGGTTTTTGAGGGGTTCGGATAGTCAAAAAAGTCTGTCATCCTGAGCCTGCGAAGGACCTTATCACACCCAAACAATAGCTGTTCTGGCGTGATAAGGTCCTTCGCAGGCTCAGGATGACAGACTTTTTAAGCAATTTCATTTACTCAAAAGCTTTTGCCCGCCGCTTTCTACCACGGACTGATGCCCGTTTCCGGCGCGTTATCATCGCTGAAAAACTGGCTCGTGGGGCCATCCGGGCCCAATACTGCGGCTTTCACGACGCGGGCGGCGGCATCGGCCACGCTGCCGGGGCCGCTGTGGTGGTTGAAATCGGTGGCGGTGTAGCCCGGGTCCACGGCGTTGACCTTGAAAGGCGTGTCGCGTAGCTCGTAGGCCAGCATGATGGTGTAGGCATTCAGGGCTGCTTTGGAGGGCTGGTAGGCGGCCCCTTTCACGGCGTAGTATTTCCACGACGGGTCGTTGTGCAGCGTCAGCGAGCCAAGGCCCGAGGTCACGTTGACGATGCGGGGCGCGGGCGATTGCTGCAGCAGGTCGAGAAAGGCCTGCGTCACGGCAATCACGCCGAACACGTTCGTTTCAAACACCTCCTTAATCATGCTGATGTCACTGCTGACAGCCGGCTGCGACATTCCTCCGAGAATGCCCGCGTTGTTGATGAGCACGTCGAGAACGGGCGTTTTCTGGCCCAGGGTTTCGCGGGCGGCTTTGATGGATGTGCCGTCGGTTACATCAATTTGCAGGGGTTCGACCTGGGCGAAGCCTTCCGCTTTCAATTGGTCGACGGCCTGCTGGCCTTTGTCAAGGTCGCGGCTGCCCAGGTACACGTGGTAGCCCTGCTGCAAGAGTTGCCGGGCCGTTTCGAAGCCAATGCTTTTGTTGGCCCCGGTGATGAGTGCGGTTTTCATGGTCAATGATTTTCAGTTGGTTAACAGCACAAAATTACCGGGCCCGATTGGCGGGGCTGGCACCCATTCCGCGGTATTACTGGTACATTTTGCGGATAGTGGCGCGGTACTCGGCCGGGGTAGCCCCGGTTTCGCGCTTGAAGAAGCGGTTGAAGTAGGACGCATCCGAAAACCCGAGGTCAAAGGCAATTTCCTTGAGCGAATGCTGGGTGTAAAAAAGCAGCCGCCGGGCTTCCAGCACCAGCCGTTCGTGCACATGCTTGATGGCCGGCTTGCCGCTCTGGGCTTTCACCACCTCGCTCAGGTGGCCGGCCGAAATATGAAGCTGGGCGGCATATGCGCCCACCTCGTGCAGCTCGCGGTAGCATTCTTCGATTCTGGCCTGGAAAGTCCTCAGCAGCAGCTGGTCGGCTGACAGTTCTTCGCCCGTAAACTGCTCCGTGTACAAGCGGCTCAAATGCGTGAGCAGCACCGTCAGGTAGGCGCTCAGCATGCGGTGCTGCCACTCGCCGGGGCGGCCGTACTCGTCCTCCAGCTTCGCCAGCATCTCCTCCACGAAGGCCCCATCAGCTTCGGTCAGGAGCAATTCGTGGCCGTTGTAGGGGTTCTGGATGAGCGGTAACTCGCGTAGCGCCGCGTTTTGCTGCAAGGCCAGAAACTCTTTCGTAAACGTGAGGCGAGTGCCCCAGAAGGGCGTAGGCGCCTCTTTTACCAATATTTGATTGGGGGTGGAGAAGTATAGTGTGTTGTCTTTGCGGTCGTAGGACTTCATGTCCACCCAATGCCGGCCGCGGTTGTGCTTCACAAACACCAGCAGGTAATAGGCCTTGCGATGCGGGATGAGCAGGTTTTCCTCATAGGTCAACTCGCCCTCCGAGCGCAGCAGGGTGAATAGTTTGCTCCCGGTTACTTCGTCCCGCTCGAACGGGTATATCGGGACCGGCTGCTGGCTGTTGAGCGTGTACATGGGCTGAAACTGTTTCTGGCAGCTACAACTGCGGAGCTGAAGCAGAGTTTGCCGCTCAATGACCCTAAGCACGCCGCCTGCACGCACCGTCGACAGCATCACGGCTGAATTTCCCCCGAAAATCAGGTTCTTTGTAGCTTCCGGGTCGAAAGCTGCTGCGGTAGCTGCTGCCAGCCCGGGGTTGTTTATGCGAAATTCGATTCTGCTGCTGGGTATTTTACTCACGTTCACGGGTGCACTGGCCGCCCAGCCGCTGGCCCCCCGCCCGCACCCCGACGTGCCCGCCGCCATGGACGTAGCCGGTATCCACCTCGTCCTCAGCGAGGAAGCCCAGCGCCTCGTGCAGCAAAAAGCCGACGGCCTGTGCCGCCACCAACCCTCGTTTCAGGCGCGGGTTGATTTGGCCGATGCCTCGTTTCCCATCATCGACCGAGTGCTGAAGGAGGAGGGCGTACCGCTCGATTTCCGCTACCTCGCCCTTCAGGAAAGCGCCCTGCTGGGCAATGCCCGTAGCAACCACGAAGCCGTGGGCTACTGGCAGCTCAAGCAGGAAACCGCCACCGGCCTGGGCCTCATCGTGAATGCGACCGTGGACGAGCGTCAGCACCTCACCACCAGCACCCGCGCCGCCGCCCGCTACCTCACCCGCAGCAACACCAGCCTGCACAACTGGCTGAACGCCCTGTTGAGCTACTACACCGGACCGGCCGGCGTGAAGCCCTACACGCTGCCCACCGATTTTGACGCTACCGAAATGGCCATCACCGATGCCACGTCGCCCTACGTGCTGATGTTCCTGGCTCAGAAAGTGGCCTTCGAGCCCGCCTGCGGCCTCAATCCCAAGCCGAAACTGCTGCTTCAGGAGTTTCCCGCCGTGGCCGGCCAGAGCCTTTATGACCAAGCCCTCACGCTGCACGTCGACTCGGCTGCTTTAGTGACCCACAACCATTGGCTGTTGGCCAATGTCGTGCCCGCCGATAAAGCCTACACGCTCATCGTGCCGGTGGGCGACATCACCCAGGCCGCCGGTATCGTGGCCAACCAGCGCCTGCAAAGCCGCGGCCAGCTCCTGAGCGCACCCACCGTGGCCGCCAACGCCGCCGAAGTGCGCCTCAACAACCTGCGTGCCCTCATCGCCCTGCCCGGCGAAACCATGGCCGACCTGGCCAAACGGGGCCACCAGCGCTTGGGCGAATTCCTGAAACACAATGAATTGTCGGCTTTCGACTTGGTGGTGACCGGCCGGCCCTATTTCCTGGAGAAAAAGCGCGACGTGGCCGCCGTGGAATACCACGTCCTCCAGCCCGGCGAGCGGATTTTCGACGTGGCCCAGAAGTACGGCATCCGGCAGAAAGCTATTTACAGCAAAAACCGCATGGCCCGCGTCGAGGAGCTACGGCCCGGCCGCGTGCTGTGGCTCCAGCACACCCGCCCCCGCGAAACGGCAATCGAATACCGCACCCAGCCCGAAGGCGCGGCCCTGGAGCGCCCCAGCGTAGCCGCCACGGCGGCCGAAACCGAAACGGATAACCTCGTCGACCAGGCCAACGAAGCCGTGGCCGTCCGCCGCACCGAATCCGGCAGCGACGGCAAAGTGAAGGTCAAAATCAAAGTCAAAAGCGACACCGGCAAAACCAAGCGCGTTGTCACTACGGAAAGCACCGATGGCTGGGGCGAGGCCCTTGAAACGGCCACCACGACTGCCGTTGCAGTGCCGGCAGTAGCGCCAGCGCCTGCTCCGGTAGTGGCACCCGTTGTGTCGGCTCCGGCATCCGTTCGCGTAGTTCCGGCCCGCCCGGCTCCGGTTTCGGCTCCTACGCAGCCGTCTTTTGCCAAAAGAACCTATTTGCCGCCGCCCGCTGCCGCCCCGGCCCCCGCGCCCCTGGCCGATGAGCCGCGCCAGCCCGATTCGACTGTGGCGGTACCTGCTGTGAGCCGCCCGGCGGTAGTTATAAAGCCTGTAAACGCGCCCACCGCGCCGGTATATGTGCCGAAGCCGGCTCCTGCGAAAGTGGCCGCGCCCACTGCCGCCGCTTCGGTTGCTGTTGTGCCGGCTCCGGTCGTCGCCGCGCCTGCGTCGAAACCAACTGCTCCCGTCGTGCGCGCCGTGCCTGTCGATGCAACCCACCGCGTGGAAGCCCGCGAAACGGTTTATTCTGTGGGCCGACTCTATAATATTCCTCCTGCCACGTTGATTGCAATCAATCAGCTAGCGCCGCCCTACGGTTTGGTTACGGGTCAGGTGCTGACGTTAAGGGCCGCTGAGCAACAGCCAGCTCAGGCCGCCAAAACTGTTCCGGTTACTACGCCCGCTCCGGTACCTGCCACTCACGCTTCCGGGCAAATAAACCCGGCGTTGCTCTACGTGCCCAAAGCGCCCAAAAAAGCTGCTCCAGCAGCAGCCACCGCCGCACCGGCTGTCCAAACGGCTACCCAGCACACTGTTGCAAAGGGCGAAACCCTATACAGCATCGCCAAACGCTACCAGATAACCGTTGCCGACCTGCAAGCTTGGAACAATAAGCCCGATGCCTCGGTGAAGCTGGGCGAAGTGCTGCGCGTGCAGGCCGATACGAAATAAAATAACCCGAAAAGAGGGTGGACTGCCGGCTTACAAGCCGTAAAAAATGCAGCAGTCAGGGAATCAGGCAGCAGGGAAATGGGGTTTGGCAATGCCCGCCAGCCGGGGGTATCTTTACGATTAGCCTGTTTCCAACGCTCTGTCTTATGCCCGTTTTCTCGCACCTTCACTCGCACACGCAATACTCGCTGCTCGACGGCCAGGCCAGCATTTCGGCCCTGATGAAGAAGGCTCAGAAGGACGGCATGCCTGCCGTGGCCCTCACCGACCACGGCAACATGTTCGGCGCGTTCAACTTCGTGGCCGAGGCCAACAAGTACAACGTGAAGCCGATTGTAGGCTGCGAGTTTTACCTGGTGGAAGACCGTCACAAAAAGGCCTTCAGCCGGGAAAAAGGCGAGCGCGACACCCGCCACCACCAGCTGCTGCTGGCTAAAGACCAGGCCGGCTACCACAACCTGAGCAAGCTCTGCTCGATGAGCTTCATCGAGGGCGTGTACTCCAAATTCCCGCGCATCGACAAGGAGCTGCTGGTGAAATACCACGAAGGCCTGATTGCCACCTCGTGCTGCATCGGGGCCGAGATTCCCCAGACCATTCTCTTCGGCACCGAGGCCCAGGCCGAGGAAAAGCTGAAGTGGTGGCTCGATTTGTTCGGCGACGACTACTACATCGAAATCCAGCGCCACGGCCTGATGAATTTCGACGGCACCGGCAAAAGCCAGGAAGACGTGAACCAGGTATTGCTGGGCTTCGCCCGCAAGTACAACGTCAAAGTCATCTGCACCAACGACTCGCACTACGTCGACCAGACCGACTACGCCGCCCACGACCTGCTGCTGTGCGTGAACACCGGCGAGGAGCACAGCATCCCCGTCGGCGACATCCGCACGAATTATTACACCCTGATGACCAGCGGGGGCGAAGTAAAATACGACCTGCTCGACAACCTGCGCCGCGACCACTCGCGCGACGAGCGTGCCCAGCGCCAGCTCCGCCGCATCGACGAGGAACTGCAGAAGCCCAAGCCGCACACCCGCTTCGGCTTCGCCAACGACCAGTTCTTCTTCAAGACCCAGGCTCAGATGAACGAGCTGTTCATCGACGTGCCCGAAAGCATCGACAACACCAATGAGATTGTCGACAAAATCACGCCCCCGAAGCTGGCCCGCGACATTCTGTTGCCCAACTTCCCCATTCCCGCGCCCTTCGCCAATGCCGACGAGTTCCTGCGCGAACTGACCTACGTGGGGGCCTTCGGCCCCAGCGCCGGCAACGGTACCGTGACGATGACCAAGCCGCCGCGCTACTCCGACCGTACGCCCGAAGTGGAGGAACGGCTTGATTATGAGCTGCGCATCATCCAGACGATGGGCTTTGCAGGCTACTTCCTCATCACGCAGGACTTCATCAACCACGGCCGCAACATCGGCGTGGCCGTGGGGCCCGGCCGGGGCTCAGCCGCCGGCTCGGCGGTGGCCTATTGCGTGGGCATCACCAACATCGACCCCATCAAGTACTCGCTGCTGTTCGAGCGTTTCCTGAACCCCGAGCGCGTGTCGATGCCCGATATCGACATTGACTTTGACGACGTGAATCGTCAGAAAGTCATTGACTACGTGGTTAATAAATACGGCAAGACGCAGGTGGCCCAGATTATCACCTTCGGTACGATGGCCGCGAAATCGTCCATCAAGGACGTGGCCCGCGCCATGGAATTGCCCCTGCCGCATACCAACGACCTCACCAAGATGGTGCCCGATAAGCCCGGCACCACCCTGGCCGGGGCCTTTGCTGAGAACCAGGAGTTGGACCATATTTTAAGGGATACCTCGCCTGATAACCTAAAGGGCCAGATTCTGCGTCTTGCAGTCCAGCTCGAAGGCTCGGTGCGCAACACCGGCATCCACGCGGCCGGCGTAATTATCGCGCCCGACGACATCACGAAGTACATCCCCGTTTCGACCTCCAAGGACTCGGACCTGCTCATCACGCAGTTCGACGGCAAGGTGATTGAATCGGCGGGCATGCTGAAGATGGACTTTCTGGGCCTCAAAACCCTGACGGTTATCGTGGATGCCATGAACCTGATTGAGCGCAACCACGGCGTGAAAATCGATATCGACGACATTCCGCTCGACGAT
Organism: Hymenobacter sp.; assembly: GCA_028288445.1. Taxonomy (GTDB): domain Bacteria; phylum Bacteroidota; class Bacteroidia; order Cytophagales; family Hymenobacteraceae; genus Hymenobacter. The sequence continues at coordinate 8,424 of JAQBNT010000292.1, forward strand.
GAAAAGACCTACGCCCTCTACCAGCGCGGCGATACCATCGGCACCTTCCAGTTTGAATCGGAAGGCATGCGCCAGTACCTCAAGGACCTCAAGCCAACCAACATCGAGGACTTGATTGCCATGAACGCCCTGTACCGCCCGGGCCCGATGCAGTTCATTCCGAACTTCATCAACCGCAAGCACGGGCGCGAGGAAGTGGTGTACCCGCACGATTTGCTGAAGCCCATTCTGGAGTACAGCCAGGGCATCATGGTGTACCAGGAGCAGATTATGCAGACGGCCCAGATTCTGGCCGGCTACTCCCTCGGCGGGGCC
>JAQBNT010000004.1 GCA_028288445.1 Hymenobacter sp.
AGCGGAACGTTCAGGTCCGAGCGGACCAGCACCGGGCGGCCGGAGACATCGGTGGCCAGCAGGTCGTCGAGGGTGTGCACGAGCGCAGAACTCCTTGGTGAGCGAAAGGGATGAGCGCACCGTCCGCCATCGGTGGGCGCGGGACGACCACCGAGGGCCAGCGGCGGGAGGGCGCGAGCTACAGCTTGGCGGCGACCAGCGCCGTGAAGTCGGCGAGACGGTTCGAGTAACCCCACTCGTTGTCGTACCAGCCGACGACCTTGACCATGTTGTCGCCGAGGACCAGCGTCAGCGGTGAGTCGAAGGTGACCGACGCGGGCGAGCCGACGATGTCGGACGAGACGATCGGATCGGTCGAGTAGTCGATGTACGGCGCGAGCGGGCCTTCGGTGGCGGCGGCCCTGAACGCGTCGTTCACATCGTCCACGGTCACGTTCTTGGACAGCTCGACGGTCAGGTCGGTGGCGCTGCCGTCGACCACCGGCACGCGCAGCGCGTACCCGTGCAGCTTGCCCTTGAGCTCCGGGAGCACCAGCGCGGTGGCCTTGGCGGCACCGGTCGACGTCGGGATGATGTTCTGGGCCGCAGCGCGGGCCCGACGCAGGTCCTTATGAGGAGCATCCTGCAGGTTCTGGTCCGAAGTGTAGGCGTGCACCGTGGTAATGTAGCCTTTCTCGATGCCAAAGGCATCGTCCAGCACTTTGGCCATGGGGGCCAGGCAGTTAGTAGTGCAGCTGGCGTTGCTAATGATGGTTTCCGAGCCGGTGAGGATGTCCTCGTTCACGCCCAACACGACGGTGGGGATGTTGCCGGTGGCAGGAGCCGAAATCACCACTTTCTTAGCGCCAGCGGTAATGTGCTGGCCAGCGCCAGCCTCGTCCACGAAGCGGCCGGTCGATTCCAGCACCACGTCAACGCCCATTTTGCCCCAGGGCAGCAGCTTGGGGTCGCGCTCGGCGAGGGCGGCGATTTTGATGCCGTTTACCGTCAGGCTCTCGTCGTCGTAGCTCACGGTGCCGTCGAAGCGGCCGTGTACGGAGTCGTACTTCAGCAGGTGGGCCAGCGTTTTGTTGTCGGTCAGGTCGTTGATAGCAACGATTTCCACGTTGTCGCGGCCAAGCAGCGACTTGAAGGTGAGGCGGCCGATGCGGCCGAAGCCGTTGATGGCGACTTTAATTTTTGCCATTGTAAAACAGGTGGGGATTAGTGGCCGGCCGCCACGCTGGCGGCCGCTTGAAACACGGGGCGAAGATAGCAGGCGGGCGCGGGTTAGCCCACATCCGGCTCCGACCTTGTGGGAGCTCGATTCCCCTACGGACTACGGCACGGTTTAGGGGCGGTTGTCCGGGCTCAACCGTTTCGGCGAGCAGGGAATAGGACCCTGCGAAAAATTTTCAGCCTGAAAAACAGGGTACTTTGGTCTTAACAGCCCTTTTTTTTCTGCCAGAACTTGCACGAAACGAAGCGCGCCGTACCTTTGCATCATCAAAACGAACAACGGTCCGTTCGTCTAGGGGTTAGGACAGTAGATTTTCATTCTACCAACAGGGGTTCGATTCCCCTACGGACTACAAAAAAGCCACCTCCAAAGGGTGGCTTTTTCTTTGTACATCAAGTAATAAGGCACCTTTTTACAGGCAGATTTGGGTGATAGCGCCTTTTTGCCAATTATTCTAAGGGTGCAATTTTTGTAAAGTCCAGGCTTCATTTCGGCCAATAGCAGGCAGGCTCAATACCCTTTGCGTTGCCTTTGTGCTCCACCAGCGTAGGAATGCACCAATAACTATTTCGAGTGCGACGGGTGGAAATGAAATAAACATCGGGTTCTTCCCACTGCATAATTGCGAATTATGCAGTGGAGTTCAGGGAGAATACTCAGTCGCACAGCAATGGTAATCTGCACAGTGGCTGGCCGACCGGGCTCTGAAGAGCCACCTGCAGCGCGAGAAGTTTGCGTTTCGGTACGCTGAGGACGTCGCCAAATCCATTCAGGTCGCTTTCCGCTACGGCTCGCATGGCCCGGATTCGAAGCCATGCTGCGGGCCGAAGTCGAGCGCCTCGCGCGCGGGTTTGATGAACGAGGTTACCCCAGTGCAATGGGCGGCCAGGAGCCCCTTTATATTTGACTACCTTTCTGCTATCTCTCATCTGATGTTTTCCCTATGAAGCAATTCTACCTTCGTTGCTTTCTAATTATAGCCGTATTATCGTCATCGGGCTTTCTCAGGGGGGTTGTGTACGCTCAGTGCCCCGTGGCCGCCAACTGCACTCCCGGACATGCCAGCAACAGCCAGGCCGCCAGCTTTGGGATGGGCATTTTCAACGTCGCGCTGGGTAGCATCAACAATACGACGGCCGGCACCACGGACGGCTACCAGAACTATGGCTGCACGCTGGGCACTACGTTGAATATCGGTCAGGCCTACCCCATCAGCATTACCACCAATGCCAACGTGAACGAAAACGTGCGGGTGTGGCTGGACTGGAACAATAATGGGGCTTTCGACCCGGCCACGGAACTGATTTTTTCCTCGAATAGTGCGCGGGTGCATGCCGGCCTTACGGTGGCCATCCCGCTGGGGGCCGTCACGGGGCAGCCGTTGCGCCTGCGCGTGGCCGCGGATGGCGCGACGGTGCCCTTGCCCACCCCGTGCAGCACGCCGCAATACTCGCAGGTGGAAGACTACCGCGTCACGCTACTGGCCAATACCCAGGTGCCCGGCCTGGCGTTCAGCATCGGGGCGACTCAGGCCTGCGCGGGCACGTTTGCCTTCCGCGACCAGAGCAGCCGGCAGCCCACCAGCTGGCGCTGGACCTTCGGTGATGGCACGAGCAGCACCCAGCAACAGCCGACGCACACCTACGCGCAGGCCGGCACTTATACCGTGCAGCTGCGCGCCTGCAATGCCGTGGGCTGCGATTCAAGCCAACAGGAAGTGACCTTCTTTGCGACCTACCCGGTGGCGGCCAGCTGCCAGCCGGCCACGCTCAGCTACTGCTGTAACTACGGCATTACCCGCGTCGACTTTGGCGACCTTTCGCAGACTTCCGCCGATGGGCAGGCCGGCTACGAGGACTACAGCTGTGCCCGCCGCACGACCGTGGCCCAGGGCCAGGTGGTGCCGCTGCACATCACCACGGCCCAGCCGCAGGATACCTGGGTGTACCTCGATGCCAACAACGACGGCCTCTTTGCGGCCGGCGAGCTGCTGTATCAGGCGCTGAACCGCCCCAGTCCACAGGACTTTGTGACCGTCCCCCGCACGACGCTGACCAACCAGCCACTCCGGCTGCGGGTGATTTCCGACGCCGCGGGCACGGCTAACGGTGCCACCAGCCCGTGCGTGGCCCGCACCAGCGGGCAGGTGGAAGACTATACGGTGGTGGTGACGCCCGTTGTTGCCTGCCCAGCCACCGTGCAGGCCGGGCAAATCACCCACGTATTTTCGGCGGGGCTAGCCGGCGCGGGGGTTGATACGGTGGCCTCGGCGCTGCTGCTGACCGGCTACCCGACGGGGGCCACCCTGCAATGGGAGCGCAGCGCCAACACGACGCCCGCGGCGTGGCAGGTGCTGCCGGGCTCGGTTCGGCCCACCCGCTTTTATTCCCGCCACCGCAATTCGCCCGATAGTCTCTACCGGGTCGCGGTCAGCTGCGCGGGTACCACGGCCTATACCGCCACGGTGCAGGCGACGGGCGTGCGGGGCGGGCTGGGCGGGGGTAACTGCGCGGCGGATTTCATCACGCGGGTGGCCTTGACAGGAACGCTGCTGGACAATCCCAGCGTCTGCGTCCCGACCAAAAACGGGTATTTACTTTCCAATCCCTCGCGCCCGACCCAAACCGCGACGGTGCTTTGGAACGAAGTTTACCAACTGCTGGTAACCACCTCGCGGACCAGTCGCGTGGCGATGTTTGTGGGGGTGCCAGGCCAGCCGATGCAATTGCTGCAGGACGTGATTACTGCGCCCAACGGAGGACTTACCAGCCTAGTGCTGCCCCTGAATACGCTGTCGATTCCGGCCGCTCCCCCCGTGCTGCTGCTGCGGCTGCGGTGCGTAGACCCGTCCCCTTTCCACTACCCCCTCGCTACTCGTCCCATCACGTACGATGAATTGCTTTATGATGGTGAAACGGAAGATTACGTGTTGCGCGTGGCCCCCTTCGCCTGCCCCACCACGCCGGTGACCGCCGGCTTGCTCGTGGCCCCGGCCGGGCCCCAATGCGCCCGCAATGACTTCACACTGCGCCTGAACGGCTTCACCCCCGGTGCCACGCTGCAATGGCAAAGCTCGGCCGATAGCCTAAGCTGGCAGAACATTTCCACTCCCCGCAGTGAGCTGACCACCCGCCTGACGGCCACTACCTACTACCGGGTGCAGGCGCAGGGCTGCTCCGGTCTGGCGGTGACGACGCCCGCCGTAGGCGTGCACCTGCTGCCCATGGCCGATTGTTACTGCCCGTTGAGCACGGCCACCGTCCCGGCGACGGGCCCGGTCATTGCCCGGGTGCAGCTGCTGGGGACCCGCCTCGACAACGCCAGCCCGGCCATCGCCGGCGGCCCCAGGCGGGTGCGCTATGCCCCCACCACCCCCAGTCAGACGGCCGAGGTGGTACGCGGGGCCACCTACACCCTGGCCCTCACCGTGGCCAATACTCCCGCCACCGGGGCTGCCGTACACGCCGCCGCCTGGCTCGACCTGGACCGCAACGGCTTCTACGATTCGCTGGAATGGGTGCACCTGCTGCGCACGCCCGCCGCAAGTGGCAGCGTCGTTTACCAAGCCACGCTGCCGGTAGCGGCCAGTGCCCAGCTCGGAACCACAGCCCTGCGCGTACGGGTGGGCAACAACGTTTCGTACCGCCCCACCCTGGCTTGTGAAGCCGGGACCGGGGCCGGTGAGGGCGAAATGGAAGATTACACGCTCACCATTATTGCCCCGCCCTGTGGCGCGGCGCTCACTGCGGGCAGCATCACCCCAGTGCCGGCTCCCAACGGCCGCACCCGGCTGCGGAGCGTGGGCTACACGCTGGGAACCGATTTGCAGTGGCAGCGCTCGGCCGACTCGCTGGCCTGGAACGACATCACCGGGGCCGTGACCGATGAGTACCCGGTCTGGTTTGTGTCAGCCCACTACTACCGCCTGCGGGTGCAGTGCGGCGGCACCACGGCTTACAGCCGGGCGGTGCAGGCCCGGCAACCGGGCCAGCCCGTGGGCTGCGTGCAGTACGGCCCCCAAAACAGGTCGGGGGATTTCTGCTATGTGGACGACGTGGAAATCGGCGGGACGCCGCTGGTGAACATTGGTTCGCGAGTCAGCACTAGCCAGTGGAATTACACGGCCTATACGCCCGGCGCGGGCCGCATTCAGGAGGCCGTGGGTTACTGGCCGCCACAGCAGCAGGGCTTCACGGCCACGCTGGTGCGCGGCAACACCTACCCGCTGCGCCTGACGGGCTTCGGCACCGTGCAGGGCGGCATCAACCAGCCGGTCACCATCGGTGCCTGGGTAGACTGGAACCAGGATGGCACGTTTGCCCCCGGCGAGTACTACGGCCAGCCGTCCACCACGTACGCGGCGGGTCGCCTCACCTTCACCGGCCCATTGGCCGTGCCGGCAACGGCGGCGCTGGGCACCGTGCTGATGCGGGTGCGGGCCTTCGGCGGCTTGCTGCCGACCGATGGCTGTCAGATAATTCTGTCCGGCGAAACGGCCGAAACCGAGGACTATCTCCTCACCGTGGCGGACCAGCCAGCGCTGGTCGTGCCCACGCTCACGGCCTCGCTGTGCACGGGCCAGCCGCTACGCCTGGAAAGCACCAGTGCCGGGGCGGGGGCTACTTACCGCTGGCTGGGGCCGAATGGTTTCCAGGCGACCGGGGCAGTGGCCACGCGGGCGGCGTTCACGACGGCCGACGCGGGCACTTACATTGCCGTGGCCGAGCGCGCCGGCGAGCGATTGGTGACCTCGCTCTACGTGCCAGCCGCGCCCTCCTGCCTGCCGGTCGTATCGGCTAACCGCACGCCGATGGGCCGGCCGTCCCTGGCCATCTTCCCGAACCCAACAACCGGACGCTGCACTATTCAGTTGGCTGGCACCAGTACCCGCCCGCTCCAGGTGCTCGTGCGCAATGCGCTGGGGCAAGTGGTGGCCACCCCAAGCCCGGAAGCGCGAAGTGGACCATTAGGCCAGGAGATACTACTAGACCTGCGGGGATTAGCTGCGGGGCTGTACGTGATAGAGTTACGCGATGCCCAGGGCAGTCTGTTTGGCAAAGTGCTGGTGAAGTAATCAGGAGTTCTTCTTCCAAGTGAGCGGAGCTGCTTTGTCAAAAGGAAACAGAATAGAAGGACGGGGCCAGCACCCGTACCCCGCGCTACGAACGGTCGCCGGCCTGCTTTTCTAATTGCCGAAGCTGCTGCCGGAGGCGGTACACCTGCCGAAACTCCTGGGGGAGCTGCCCGATGCGGGCTTTGCTGCGCTCGTCGTTTTCCCAGCGCACGGGCACCTCCCGGATGCTCAGCCCGTGGGCGCGGGCCCGGGCCAGCACTTCCAAGTCAAACGACCAGCCGTCCACGGTGCAGGCCGCGAAGGTGTGCGTGGCCGCCGCCGCCGTAAAGGCCTTGAAGCCGCAATGCGTGTCGGCCACGCCGGGCAGCAGCACGCGCTGCACCACCCGGTTGACGAGCCGGCTCCAGACCCGGCGGAACCAGGGCTGGGGCCGCGTGACGCGGGAGCCGGCCAGGTAGCGGGAGCCAATGGCAATGTCGGCCCCCGCCGCCAGCGCCCGCAGCAGCGGGTCCAGCTCGTCGATGGGGGTGGAACCGTCGGCGTCGGAAAACAGGCGGACGTGGCCCGTGGCCGCCAGCATGCCCCGACGCACCGCGTGGCCTTTGCCCCGGTTGGCCGGCGAGCACAGCACGCGCAGGCCGGGGAGCTCGCCGGCCAGGGCCGTCACCAGCGCCACCGTGTCGTCCTTCGAGCCGTCGTCGACCACGAGGATTTCAAAGCTGGCGGGGCGCGCGGCCAGAAACCGATGCACGCGCCGCAGCGTGGGCCCAATGCGGTGCGCTTCGTTGAAGGCCGGGATAATCAGGCTCAGCTCCATCAGACCCGGGCGCTTTGCTGGGACCGGAAGCCGTCGAGGCGGCTGCCCAGGTGAGCGTAGGCAATGGGGCAGCGGGCCGCGCACGTTTTCCCGCAGTCAAACTGAGCGCGGATATCGGCCACCGAATACTCGGCCAGGGGCTTGGCCGGCGAGCCGGTTTTGGGCTGGCACAGGTGAACGAGGCCCGCCCCGTCGACCTCGAAATGCCGGGCCCCGGCGCGGCACTTCCAGTTCTTGCTTTCGCCGCGGGCCAGGGGCAGCTGAAAGTTGTCGTTGAGCACTTGCGGCAAGCGGCCTTTCATGGCCCGGATGCGCAGGTAGGCTTGCAGGGCTTCCTCGCTCAGGGGCAGGGCCTGCCCGCTGCTGTCGCGCATCAGCGAGCACTGGAACCCAAAGCCGAAGCCCACCACCACCCTGGCCACTTCCTCCATCTCGGCCGGGTTGCCAGACCCCAGCACCCCATTCACCCGCACCATGAACCGGGCGTGTTTGCGCAGCAGCTCCAGCTTGGGGCGCAGCCGGCGCATACTTTTCTCGGTCACCTCGTTGTCTTCCAGGCTATCGCAGCTCAGCTGCATGCCGAATAGGCCGGCCTCGTTCAGGCTTTTGATGAGCGGAGCCTTGAGTACGTGGCCGTTGGTGTTTATCATGGGCACCATGCCCGCTTCTGCGATGTAGCGGACCAGCTCGGCGATGTGCGGATGCAGCAGGGGCTCGCCCCCGTTGAGCGTCACAAACACGGCTTTCAGCTTCCGCAGGGCATCCACCCGCGCTTTCAGTTCGGCCAGCGGCACGGGCTTGGACACCTTGTCGTACTCGTAGCAATAGCCGCAGGCCAAGTTGCAGCGGCGGGTCACCACGATTTGGACCAGCACCGGCCGGTCCCGGTCCAGGGCGGCCTTCGTCATTTTCCACAAGACCCGGGCCCGGGAAATACGAATCGGGGAATCAAAAGAAGGTAAACGCATAATAAACAGTGGTTAAGAATGAAAAGGAAACAATGCAGCACCCGGCTGCCAACCGAATGGGACAAACCTCCCACACTTTTCACCCGTCCGGAAGCGTTTTCTGCCGAAGGCGGATTTTGGGGCATTGAATCGGGATACGAGCCGGGTGAAGTGGCGGGCCGAATGCGGCTTTTCGGCGGGCGAGCTGGTAATATTGCTTTGTTGTTCCGGTGTGGCACTCAGGTCCCCCGCGCTACGAAGGGGGCCGTTGCCTCCGCTTTCTTCTTTCGGCGACCATTGCCCGGGCGCAATTCGTCGCCTCACCCCGGCCCCATGATTCGAAAAATTGCGTTGGCCGCCCTGGCCGCCACAGCGGTCTTCCATGTGGCGGTGTTCATCCAGTACGGCACCTTGTGGGTGGGCGCGCTCGTCGGCTACCAGGAGCTGCTGCTGGTGTTTGCCTTTCTGCTGCCCACCTTCTGGGCTCATGCGCACATTGCCCATCTCTTTGGGGCTGACCGCCTGACCAAACCGCCCGCCCCGGTTAAAGCCCTGTTGGAAGGGCTGTGCGTGGTGCTGGTCAGCCTGGTTTTCTGGTTGGTGTTCTTCACCTTGCCGCAGCATTACCTGGTGCCCACCGCGGAAATCACGCCCAAAGCCCTGCGCCTTTCGCTGGCGATAAGCGCGGTGCTTTCCTTGTTCTTCTATTACTTCGTGGAGCGCGAGCACAGCCGCCAAAAGCTGCAGCAGGAAGGATACCGGGTGGCGCAGCTGCAAAAGGAAACCTTCCGGGCGCAGCTCGAAGCCCTGAAAAGCCAGGTGGACCCGCACTTCCTGTTCAACAGCCTCAACGTGCTCGGCTCGCTGATTCACCTCGACCCGGACCGGGCCGTGCAGTTCCTGGGCCAGCTCGCGGACGTCTACCGCGCCTTGCTCGATGCCGGGGCGCATACGCTGGTGCCGCTGGGCCGCGAAATGGCGCTGGTGCGCGCCTACGCCAGCCTGATGGAAACCCGTTTCGGCGCGGCCCTGCGGGTGGAATGGGACGTGGCCCCGGCGTGGGAGCAGGCCCTGGTGCCCCCCACCGCCGTGCAAATGCTGCTGGAAAATGCCATTAAGCACAACGGCTCCACCACGCGCAAGCCCCTGCGCATCAAGGTATCCGCCGCCGATGGCCTGCTGGTGGTCGAAAACAACCGGCAGCCCCGCACCGACGCGGTGCCCTCCACCCACACGGGCTTGCAAAACATCCAGCGCCGCTACCAGCACCTGACCGACCGCCCCGTGGAAATCGTGCCCACGCCGGCGTCCTTTGTCGTCCGCCTCCCGCTCCTCACCGCCCCCGCCGCATGAACGTCGTTGTCATCGAAGATGAGCCCCTGGCTGCCCAGGCGCTGGCCGCCCTGCTCACCCGCCTCCGGCCCGCCACGCGCATTCTGGCGTCGCTGGGCTCGGTGGAAGAAGCCGTGGAATGGCTGCGCGCGCAACCGGCCCCCGACGTGCTTTTCTGCGACATCCACCTGTCGGACGGCAACAGCTTCGACATCTTCCGGCAGGTGGCGGTGGGCGCGCCCGTCATCTTTACCACCGCCTACGACGCGTACGCCATCCAGGCCTTTCAGGTGAACAGCGTGGACTACCTGCTCAAGCCCCTGCAAGCCGCGGAGGTAGAACGGGCCCTGCAGAAGTACGAAACCCTGCATCCCGCCACGCGGCCGGCCGCCGTCGCGAACGTGCAGCGCCTGGTCCACACCATGCCCCGCACGCGCTTCCTGGTGAAAACGGGGCAGGCCCTGAAAGCCGTTCCGGTAGACCAGGTGGCGTATTTTCTGGCCGAAGAGGGCGTGGTGTTCCTCGTCACCCATCCCGGCAAGCGGTTTATCATTCCCGACACGCTCGACCAGCTGGAAGGCCAGCTAGACGCCCAGCACTTCTTTCGCGTTAACCGCCAGTTCATCCTGAGCATCGGCGCGTTGCAGGAAATCCGGCCGTATTTCAAGGGCCGCCTGGTGCTGCAGGTAGCGCCCCCGGTAGTCGGCGAGGCCCTGGTGGTGAGCGCCGGCCGTGCCCCGGCCTTTAAGCAATGGCTGGACCATTAAGCCAGTGTTGGCTTTTTGCTGGGTTTTGCTGCCAACGAAAGAACTATACGCCCTGCTTCTGTCCGTCATTTCCGGACCACCTCAGGCCCGGTCCTGATACTGACCTGAAGGAGCGTTAGTAGCTCAGTCCTTCGTTGTACTTGAATAACGGGTAGGCGGGCCCTTCGTCGTAGCCCGGCACGTCTTCTTTTTGGCGCCGCACGGCAGCCTCAGAAATAGGCGTGGTGAACGGCATTTTGCCACTCGGGTTGAACTTGCCGGTCAGCACATCCAGCAAGGCTTCGGGGGTGGTGCCAAAGGTGGCGAGCACGCCCGGAAAATGGCTCCTGGTACCGGGGCTATACACTTCGCCGATAACCCACGGGCTGGAATAATTGAGAACCAGCACGGTAGGCTTTTTCGCGCTCAAGGCGTTGACATACGCAACATCTACCGCATTCCGGGACAACGCCAGGTAGATGGGCGAGCCATCGGAGGCAAACAAGGGCCGGGCCGTGGGCTTGAGCCAGAGCAGGATAACGTCCGCTTCTTCGGGCGTAGCCACAAATTCTACGGGGTAGGGATTGGGGCTGGGCCGGTATACTTCGCCGGGGCCGGAAGCCGGCGGGCCAAACTTTTTCTGGTAAACCTCGAAGTACACCTTGGTCCGGGCTTTCAGGGGCAGCATTTTCGCGTCGTTGCGCAATAGCACGACGGACTTGCGTAGGGCCACTGCGGCCCGCGCCTGAAACTGGGGATTGTTCACGATTTTTTCGGCGGCGGCCTCGTCCACATACGGGTTTTCGAACAGCCCGAGCGCAAACTTTTCGACTAGGAGCCGGCGCACGGACTCGTTGATGAGCGGCAGGTCGGCGGGGTTGTTTTGCACGGTTTTCAGGAGCTCTGTGGGGTCGGCAGTGCCAGAAAACAGGTTAACGCCCGCCTCCAAGGCCCGGTGGTAGCGCTGCGTGATGGACAGGCTTTCGGCACCCCAGGGCATCATTTCGATGGGTCCCGTATCGGAATTGATGATGCCCGTAAAGCCGAGCTGGGTGCGCAGCAAGTCGTGAATCACTCCTTTGTTGTAGCCGTAGGCAATCTGCTCGTATTTGGTATCGGCCGGGATGGAATAGTACGGCATGATAGCCGAGGTACCCGCTTTGATGGCTGCCCGGAACGGAATCAGGTTATTATCGAACCGGCCGCCCGGAAACACTTCTTTCTTCCCCCAGGCAAAGTGCGGGTCCTGGCCGCCCTCCCCTGCCCCACCGCCCGGAAAGTGCTTAATGGTCAGGGCCACCGCCGTGGCATTTAGTTGGGGGCCCTGAAACCCGAGCACCAGGGCCGTGAGCATTTTGCTGGTCCAGGCGGCATCCTCGCCGAAGGTGCCGTCGATGCGCTGCCAGCGCGGCTCCGTGGCCAGGTCGGCCATGTACATGTAGCCTTTGCGCAGCCCCGTGGCGGCCCATTCCTGCCGGGCAATGTCGGCAAACTCGCGCGTGAGCGCCAGGTCGCGCATGGCCGAGAGGCCCAGCTCGCCGGGCCATTGCGAAAACGCGGTGGTGCCCACGCTCGTGCCGGGGGCCGCGGTGGGCGTGATGTGGTTGCGGGGGTTGGAGGCCACGATGGCCGGAATGCCCAGTCCGTCGCTTTCGCAGAGCGCCTGCAACCGGTTGGCCCACTCGGCCGTGATGCGGGGGCTGGCGTTGGCCCGCAGAATGAAATGGCGCAGGTGGAAATGGGTCACGGCTTTGGTGGTGCCGGCGGCGGTCATCATGGGTACCGGCAGGGGCGCGTGGGTGAAGATGTTCGTGGTGGCTACCAGGTCTTCTTCGTTGAACCCGCTGCCGATGGGGTCTTTTGACTTCGGTGCCTCAAAAGACCAATCGTTTTGCAGCCGGGTGCTGCTGATGAGCATGAACCCCACTTTGTCGGCTACCGACATGCGGGCCAGCAGGTCGGCGGCCCGGGCCGGGGCCAACAGTCGCCAGTCTTCGTAGGGGTCCAGCTTGCCGTTTTTGTTGAGGTCCTTGAATTTTAGGCCGGCCACTTGCAGAGTTTTGACGGAGCGGATGCCCAGCACCGGCTGCGGCGTGTTGGTCTTTTCGGGACCCTGCCCCAATTGAAAAGCGCTGAGAGAAGCCAGAGCTGCCAGGCCCGCCAGCGTCATCAGCAGGCTTTTTCGAGGTTGATTAGCCGGCTGGGGAGCAGCGCAGAAACGGGCGGCGCGAAGAAGTAACGTTTTCATAGGCAAGGGCTCCAGAAAGGGATTGGAGGGCGTGGGAGAGCCGCAGTTCGTGATGAGGAAAATGTTTTATTGCTTCAGCAGCACCACCGGCCCCAGCAGCCCCGAAGGCAGCAGCTTGGCATCGGCCTGGTAAAATAGCAGCGAGGTATAGGTAATCTTTCCGGTGACGCCGGGCTGGGCGTCGCCAACCAAACGGTTGACCCACAGGCTGGTCACCTTAATCTCTACTTGGTTATTCCCGGGCTTAAGTGCGTTGGTCACATCGACCCGGAAGGGCTTTTTCCAGACCACGCCCAGCGGCTGGCCATTGACCACCACCTCGGCCAGGTTCTTCACCTCACCCAAGTCGAGCCACAGCTGGCCGTTGCTGCCAAACCACCTGGCTGGGGCGGTAATCGTCTTCGTGTAGATAGCTGTGCCGGAGAAGTATTTGATGCCCGCCGTGCTGTTTTCGGTGTAGGAAGCCAGCTTGGTGAACGAGGCACTGGCTGGCGCCCCCCGGTTGGGCTGGAAAGCTACCTGCCAGTCCTCGGCGAAGGCAGCCAGCTTTTGCTCCGTGGCCACGGGCACGGTGAACGACGGTTTGGTGGCGGCGTTTCGGAACACCACAAACACGGCGTCGTTGGGTGCCAGGGGCAGCGTCACTTTGGTGAGGCCGTTGGCTATGGTGTAGGACGCGGCTTCCATTTTCCCGGTTTCCGGGTGCCAGAGCTGCGGCGCCCTGCCGGCTACCCGGAACGTGGCTTCCAGCAGCTGGCTGGCGTCGTTGCGGCTGTTTACCCAGTACACCTCGCCGTCGGGCAGGGTGCGGTGCACGTAGAGGAGCTTGGTGGTGGGCTGCGGCTTGGCATATGCAAAATCGGGAGCTACCTGCAGGGAAGCCAGCACCGCTCCTAAGGATTTACCAGTGCTAACGTTGGGGTTTTTGCCGCCCCAGATTTCGCCTACTAAGCGCTGAAACTCCTGTGGGTCGTCGCTCAGGCTCGGTGTGCTCACGGGCTTCATCCCAGCCACGGTAGCCCCTGCTTTTACCAAGTCGTGGAGCTTGCGTAACACCGGCACCGACATCTGGCGCGCGCTGCTATCCAGGACCAATACGCGGTAGCTCATGCCGCTGGGCGTAACCAATTTGCCGTTTTTCACCGACAGCAGGTGAACGAGGGCATCGGCGTTGATGAAGTCGTAGTTGTAGCCCTCCGGAATGCGGGGCAGCTGCTTGCCAAACAGGTCGGTGATGTTCTGGCCTTCGCCGTAGTAGTACACGATATCGGCCACAAACCGGCCCTGCTGCAACATGTAGGAGGTGCGGGCCAGGTAGCTGGTCCAGGCGCTGGCCTGGTCGGCCCAGGTTTCGTGGCGGTTGAACCACTGCCCGAACGGCCCCAGGCCCAGCCCCGGCAGCTTGTCCTCCACGGGCTGGTGTACCATCGAGTGAATCATAATCCGGTTGATGCCGCTGGCAAACTCCAAATCGGCCGTAGGCTTCAGGTTTTCGGGCGCGTAGGAATACGCCGAACCGCCCAGCCCCATGGCCGTCATGGATTCGGCGGCGGCCAGGTTCTGGCCGTAGAGGTGCGCCACAGATGCTGACTCCCGGTCATCGGCCTGGTAGCCGGTCTGGTCGCCGCCGTTCACGATGGGGCTGGGCGTCCACATGGCCGACATGGGCACGGCCGCCCGGCGCTTCACCTCCATGCCGTCGGCAATCAGGGCCCGGCCTACTTCGTGTGATTCGGTGTAGCGCTTCAGGCCACGGGCCGCCAGAATATCGGTCAGCGCATCGTAGTGGTACGCGGCCACCAGGTCGCTCAGCGTCTGGCGGTAGTCAAACAGGAATTGCTCGCTGGCCTGGGCCGTTTTCACAACGTGGCCCGTCAGGACCGGCAGCCAGGGCAGCAGAGAGTAGCCCCGCCGCTTCTGAAACTCCTGCGGCAGGTTGGGCGTCCAGTTCTGCGCGCCGGCTTCCCAGCTATCCGTCACGAGGTATTGCAGGCCGCCTTTGCTGCCCATCAGGCCCCCGGTAGCGTCCTGGTACATATCCAGGTAAGTGCTGAAGTACTTTTTGACGGCCACGGGGTCGAGCTTGTCTACTTCCAGGCCCGTGGCTTCCGGGGTGGCCGGGTGGTTGACGATGCCCGTGAGGGAATAGCCGAAGCGGACTACCATCCAGCTGCCAGCCAGCGCGGCCCAGCTCAGGGTACCCGCTGCGTCCAGCTTGCCAGTCAGGTCAATGATGTTGGCCGGGTTGATTGCGTTCGGGGCAGCCAGCGTCATGAGTTGATGCAGGCCGCTGGCCGGGGCAAAGGCGGCTTTTTCCTCAAACCGATTGACGCGGGCCACCGGGTGCAGCACGATTTCGGCGATTTCGGTGCCGGGCGAGGACTTGGGCGGGGCCGGCTTCGTCCCCATAAACACGGCGGCCATGTCCATAATGGGCGGCGGGGTTTTCACCGTCACCCGGAAATACCGGGCCGTGGTTTCCGGCACGCTCACCGTTTGCTGCAACACCGCGCCGCGCGGTATCAGGCTCACCGGCTTGAAGTGCACGCCGTCGTCGCTGGCTTCCAGGGCCCGGGCGTCGGCCGCGTCGCCGCCCATGCCGAAGTTGCCCATGCTGCCGCCACCCACCATCGTGATGGCCCGGATGGTTTGGGGGCGCGGAAACGCAAACTGTATCCAGGCAAAGCCGTGGGCCGCGTCGGGCGGCAGCAGCGCGGTGGTGCCGAGGTCACCATCGGTGAGCTGCGCCAGTTGGAACCGGCCGCCGCTCGACGTCACGGTGGCACCCAACTCGCTCAGCGTTTTATCGGCCTCCGGCAATTTGTAGGCGATGACGGCCACGTCCTGGTAGTAGCTGGGACCGGGCTCGGCGGTCATGCCAAATTCGGGCTGTTTCGGGATGTTCTGAAACGGCCCCGCTACCCCTGAAGGCTTCGGCACCACGACGCGCGTGGTGCCGCCTTTCACGCGCGTTTCCGTCCACACCACCTTCTTCATTCCGTCCTCGGGCTTCACCCAGGGGCCGCCGCTTTCGCTCCAGCCGGGCGAGCCGGCCACGCCCATTTCCAGGTGCAGCGAGTCGGTGAGCCGGGTCGTGTACCGGAAGGCGTCTTTCCACTCCGGCGTCATGTAGGCCAGCCGTTTGCTCACCACCTGCGGCGTAGCCAGGTTGGCATCAAAATTCTGAAAGCCGCCAATGCCGGAGCGCTGCATCCACAGCAAATCCTGGCGAATGCCGGCCCGGGTGATGTTGCCCTGCATCCAGTGCCACCACACCCGTGGCCGGGCCGACTGCGGCGGGGCCTGAAAAGCCGCCGGCAAATCGGCCGGCGCCTGGGCCTGGGCGGCCGTGGTCAGCAGCAGGCAAAAAACGGTGGCAGCTGGTTTCATCATGGGTTAGTTGAGCAAGCCCCGCAGGGTACGCAAGCTGGTGGTGATGCTGTCGAAGGGGGCCGTGGGCATGTCGTGCTCCACAAAAAGATGAGCCAGGCCCGCCAGCTGGGCCTGCGCGAAAATGCGTTTGAAATCGATGGTGCCACTGCCCACGGGCTCCAGCGTTTGGTGGTCCCGGCTCAGGTCCTTCACGTGCCAGAGCGGGAAGCGGCCCGGATGGCGGCGAAACAGTTCTACGGGGTCGGCCCCGCCCTTCACGGCCCAGGCCAGGTCCAGCTCCATTTTCACGGTTTGGGCGTCGGTTTGGGCCAGCAGCAGGTCGTAGGGCACCTGGCCTTGCATGGGCCGGAACTCGGTGTCGTGGTTGTGGTAGCAGAGCGTGAGGCCGGCTTTTTGGGTGAGCATGGCCGTACGGTTGAGGACGTCAATGGAGGTTTTCACGTCGTCCAGCGAAGTGGGCGGCAGGCTGGCGCACACCAGGTAGCGCACCCCTGCTTCGGCAGCAACGGCCACAGCTTCCGGCCCGTTTTCCTGCAAGGTGAGCATGGGAGGAAGCACGAGCGGTTTTCCCGCGTCCGTTGGAATCTTGGCTCCGGCGGGGGCCTTGAAGGCACTTCGGGGCACCACGTGCGATTTCCAGGCCAGCCCCAGGTCCCGGGTGAGGGCGGCGAATTCCTTCGCTTTCAAGCCGTAAAACCCGGGCTTACTGCTGAACGACGACTCCACTTCCTGGTAGCCCAGCGCGGCCACCTTTTTCAGGGTGCTCACCACGTCGGCATCCAGCTCTCTGATGAGCGTGAACAGCTCCAGGCCAATGGCGCGTTTCGGCGCAGCCAGCCCGAAACCCGAAGCAAAGGAGGGTGCCGCCAGCAGGCTTGCCGCGCCGAAGCCGGCGGTTTTCAAAAAATCTCGTCTTTGCATCTGGCTATTCGGAAGAGAGTGAGATAGTGGGCCTGCGGCAGGGCGGCTAGCGGGCTACGGCTTGGCCTCGGCTTTGAAGGTGGGCAGCGCGGGCGCGGCGGGCACCCCCATAAAGCCCTCCATCTTGAGCCAGTCGCCGAAGCGGTCTATCCAGGCATCGACGGGCAGGTTGAGCTTGCGCATGCCGAAGCCGTGCCCGCCCTTGCCGTACACGTGCAGCTCGGCGGACTTACCCGCCGCCAGCCAGTCGCTGTAGATTTTCACGCTCTGCGGCGCAATGCCGAGCTGGTCGTCGCTGGCAGCGGCGGCGAAGAGCGGGGGCGCATCGGCGGGCACGGCGGCGGGTATGCCAGCGGCGGGCAGCGCCCCCAGGTAGGCGTAAATCGGGGCCAGAAAATTGGGCCGGTTGGCGGCGGTGTAGCTGTAGCCCACGCCCGCCGCCACCGTGCCGCCGGCCGAGAAGCCCACGATGCCAATTTTATCGGCCCGCACGCCCAGCTCTTTGGCATGGCTGCGCACGTATTCAATGGCCTTTTTGCCGTCGGCGATGGCCAGCGGCACCACTGGCGCGTTGATGGCGTCGAGCTTGGGGCGGTTGCCCATCAGCGCCATCGTTTCCTTCACCGGGTCGTCGGTGGTCATGTGCACCAGCCGGTATTTTAGCACGAACGCCGCCACGCCGCGCGCCTGCAGCCACTTGGCCACATCGATTCCCTCGCTCTCAATAGAAAGCGTGTGAAAAGCGCCGCCGGGGCAAATCACGGCTGCCGTGCCGTTGCCCGTGCCCGCGGCGGGCAGATAGGCCGTGAGCGTGGGCGCGGCCACGTTGTACACCACGCGGGTGTTGAACAGGTTTTTGGTGTTTTCCTGCTCCTGCCAGGTCCAGCTTTCCGAACCGGGGGCTTTGCCGGGGTATATGGAAATGACTTGCTGCGCCTGGGCCGTGAAGGACCCGAACAGCAGCAGAGTGAGCGAGAGCTTTTTCATGGGAGGAAGCTGTATTATGAGGGATGATGGCATCGTCAGCAGTAAGGACAAAGGGTTGCTAATGGGCCTGTTTTGCTGGCGAAAGGCTTTGGGGAGCGTAATCAAACCAATCGAACAAGGCAGCCGGCGCGGCTGTCGCGCCCGATGCCGTGGCGTACAGGCCCAAGAATACGCCCGTATTGCCGCCGGCTGTTTCGGTGCTGAGCAGGTAGGTATCGGCAGTGTCCAGCGGCTTGAAAGCCTGATTGCCCTGGGCGTAGGAAAACGCATAGGTGCGCGGCGTACCCGTCACGCGTAGCTGCACCGGGCCGGGAGCCAGCGGTACTTCCTTTTCGAGGTGGCGCATCCGGCCCAGCGTGTAGGCGAGCACCAGCCGGCGCTGGCCGCCAGCTTGGCGGATGAAAACATCATAGTGGTGCCGGTTGTCCATCAGCACGGTAAAGCCTGCTTCCTGGCCCACCTGCTGCGGGGTGAAGTCCAGCGCCGTGGTGGCGGTGAAAGCGTAGTGTTGCTGCCGGCGGCCCACGAAGGTTGGCGAACCGAGGGTGCTATCGAGGGTAATTACGCCGCCCCGCAGGCACAGGAATCCCTTTCTATCGGTCAGGGAGTAGGCGGCGGGGTCGGGGTTGCGGAGGTAGTTCCAGGTGAAGCCCAGCTGGCCGGCGCTGAAGTCGTCGCGCACGGCAGGGGCCGGAAACGGGTGCAGCGGTAGCGTCGGCACGGTCATGTTTTCGGCCAGCGTGCCGTTGCCGTTCACCACCGGCCACTCGCCGGCGGGCCAGCTGATAGGGGCCAGGAAAGTTTCGCGGCCCAGCGTGTGGTGGTTGCTGCGCGGCCCGATGACGCGAAATCCCAGCGCCACCAGCCACCAGGAGTTGTCGGGGGCCTGCACCAGGTCGGCGTGGCCCACGCCCTGCACGGGACTGTCCTGGGCGCTCACCTGGGCGTGGGTCAGGATGGGATTGGCGGGGTTGCTGACGTAGGGGCCGGTGATGGCTTTGCTGCGGGCAATGGTCACTTTGTGGCCGTATTCGGTGCCGCCTTCCGCAATCAGCAGGTAGTACCAGCCGTCTTTCTTGTAGAGGTGCGGGCCTTCGGGGTAGCGCCCCCCGGTACCGGGCCAGATGCCGGTTTGCTGGGTCAGCAGCTTGCCAGTCGTCACATCGATTTCGGCCAACTGAATGCCGGGCACGCCGTTCTGGCGGCCGGTGGTGGTGAGGTACACCTTCCCGTTGTCATCGAAGAACAGGGACGGGTCGATGATGAAGGGGCCGCCCTCCGCATTCGTTTTTATCCAGACGGGCTCGGACCACGGTCCGGCCGGGTTTTTGGCTGTCACCAGAAAATTCCACCCGCCCAGGATGTTGGTGGTAATCACGTAAAACGTCCCGTCGTGATACCGGATGGTGGGCGCGAAAATGCCCAGTGAGGCTTCGGCTTTGGCCAGCGGCAGCTGCGACGGGCGGTTGAGCACGTACCCGATTTGCTCCCAATTTACCAGGTCGGTGCTATGAAAAATTGGCACGCCGGGGTAGTACTCGAAGCTGCTGTTCACCAGGTAAAAATCATTCCCCACCCGGCACACGCTGGGGTCGGGGTAAAAGCCAGGCAACACGGGATTTTGGTAGGTGGTGGCAGGCTGTGCAGTGGCCGGGGTCGCAAGCCCAATCAGTAGCAAAAGCAGCGTTGCCCAAAGCGTTTTCATATCGGCCGAAACATTGGTTAGGAGGTTTACCACCGTCAAGCAATGATGCTCCGCTCCGGCGCTGCTTTTCCAGGCAGCCGCCGGAGCGGAGCATTTCCGCGAGGCTATTTCTCTAGAACTTATACACCGCCGAGAGGAAGTAGGAGCGCGGCATTGAGCCCTGCGTGGCGTACACGGCATTGGGGTTGGCCTGCACGTACTGGGGCGTAAACGCCTGGCGGTCGAGCGCGGCGGGGAATCCGCCGGGGCCTACCCAGCCCAGCACGCCATACACATTGAAGATGTTGTTGACGTTGCCCTGGAGGCGAAAATGGTCGTTCAAGTCATACGCCACCGTGGCATCGAATTGGCTGAAACCGGGCAGCTTGAAGGCATTGCTCACGTTGGCCTGGCGGTCGCCGAGGTAGAACCAGTTCACCTGGGCCAAGAACTTACCCAGCGTGTAAGTGGGGGCGGCGCTCAGCATCAGCTTGGCGTTGTTGTCGGTTTCGTTGCCCGAGTAGCTCACCAGCACGTCGTCCTGCGGGCCGGGGGCGTTCGAAATCCAGCTGCTGATTTCGGTGGCTTTCGAGGTTTGCACCGTGGCCGTGGCCCGTATCGATAAGTTACTGGACAGCGCGTAGTTGGCCTCAGCCTCCACGCCATACGTCTGGTAGCGCGCAAACTGCACGGGCGGCGTATAGGTCGTGTTGTCGGCGTTGGTAAAGGTTTGCACCGTCGCCACGTTGCTCAGCTGGCTGTAGAAGGGCGTGAGGGCCCCGCTCAGCTTGTTGGTTTTCACCTTGAAGCCCAACTCAACCTGCTGCGTTTTCTGAGAAAACGCATTCGGGTTGTCCCGCAAAAACGGCGTGTTCAGCGCAAAGAAATAGGTCAAATCCGGCGATTTGCGGCCATCGGAATAGCGGCCATACAGCGCGTAAGAGTCGCTAAAAGCGTAGTTGAGGGCCGCCGTGTACGAGAACGTCTTGAAGGTCTGGTCGAAGTTCAGGGGGCTGCCGTCGGTGCCGCCGCCGTTGTCGTACAGGGTAAGCGGGTTGCCATCGCGCCCGCCGTAGCCGGGCGTCGAGCGGAGCGGGTTGGGCACGGGCTGCACGTTGTAGCCGGTGTGGTGCGTATGCTCGTAGCGCAGGCCATAATCGAAATTCAGCTTGGGCGCCAGCTTCCAGTCGTGGCCGAAGAACACGGCAATCTGCTCCTGGCGGCCGTGGTTGTGGTTGAGGCCGTCGCGGCCCACGTCCACGATGCCGTTAGGGTCCGTCACCTGATACGTTTTGCCATCAAAGCCCTTGAGAGTGATGTCGGTGAGATGGGGCCGGTCCTGAATGGTCCCAAAGCCGATGCCGGCATCGGTGGCCCCGCCCAGGCGGTCAACCAGTGTATTGGCGTAGAACACGCCCGCCGTGAAGCTCATGTTGTCGAGCTTCTTGTTGACGGCAAACCGGTCCAGCACGTTCTGGATTTTCGTATCCTGGAAGAACATGGGCAGGAAAAACAGCGAGTTGGGCTGCACGTTGGCCCCGGGGAAGTTATTGTTGGCCCCCGGCGTGAAGTTGAAGCCCGCAAACTGCCCGTTGATGATGTTCGGCGACTGCGTGACCGTGCCCAGCACCTGCCCGTTGGTTTTGTCGGTGAAGGTGTACGTCCCAAAGTTGCCCAGCAGGTGCGGAATGGCGTAAAACAGCAGGCTTGTGGTCGAAATGGGCGTCACCACGCTGGGCGTATTGGCCGTGGTAGCCTGGTTCGAATACCGAAAGTTGTTGGTGATGGTAAAGCCGCTGCCCAGTTCCTGAGTCCAGAGCAGCCCGATGCTACGGTCACGGTTGTACACCTTGTCGGTGGTATTGAAGGTGCGCGTTTCGCCGCCATTAACAGGGAACGGCACCGAGATATTGGGCAAGTAATATGAGTCGGTGGCCGACAGTCCAGACAGGATTTTGGGGTCCGAAAAGCTCTGCGTCGGGATGAATTCGGCCACCGCGTTGTGGTCGAGCAGCAGCTTGCCGTATAGCTTCAGCGAGCCGGTGGCGTAGCTTTTCACGATGTTGCCCTTCACCTGACCGCCGTTGTTCATCTGGTAGCCGGGGTAGCGCGCGCCCTGCGAGGTGCGGTAGAAGCCTCCGATGCTGTAGGTCAGGTCCTTGGCCGCGTTCAGTGGGCCGCTCAGGTTGGCGTCGGCGCGGTAGTACGGGTTTTTGCCGTCGCCTTCCAGGCCGAAGCGCGTCCGCACCTCCCCTTCCGTTTTCTGCCCGCCGGTTTTCGACACGTAGTTAAAAATACCGCCCGGCGAGTTGGTGCCCAGGATGGACGCCGTGCCGCCCCGCACCGCCTCCAAGCGGGCAATGGTTGCATCGGCCCGCAGGAAGTTGTCCACGTTCAGGTTCACGTTGGTCAGCGGCAGGCCGTCCTCCTGCAACGACACGTAGTAGTAGCCGTTGGCGTTGTCAATCGAGCCCGCCGAAATGCCCCGCGTGTACACCGTGTTGTTAATCTCGCCCCGCGCCTGGTTCACGTACACGCCCGGCACGGTCTTGAGCAGGTCGGCCGCGCTGGTGGGCGCCAGCAGCTGAATCTGCTTGCTGTTGAGCGTCGAAATCGACACCGACGATTCCATCTTGGTGCGCTGGTCAAACACGCCGGTCACCACCACCTCGTCCAGCGACTTGCTGTCGTCGGCCATGTTGATAGACAGGTTGTCGCCTTGTTTATCCAAAGGCACCAGCACGTCCTTGGTCGTGTAGCCCACGAAAGAAACGGTGAGCGTGACGTTGCCGGGCTCCAGGCCTTTTAGCGTGAAAGCGCCGTTGGCATCGGTGGAGGTGCCGTTGCTGGTGCCTTTCACCACCACCGTGGCACCGGGCAGGCCCGCGCCTTTAGGGTCTGTCACCCGGCCCGAGAGGTTGCCGGTCGATTGCGCCATCGCCTGCTGAAACGAAAGCAGTCCCAGCAGCCCCAGCATAGGCCACCGCGAAGCGCGTGCTGCCGGTAGGAGGATAGTGGTTTGAGTCATGACGGGGAATTTTTAAGTAAGAGGTGAGAAGTGCGATTTCGGGAGCCGGCAACAGCGCGGGGTATCTCTGGCAGCGGGCCGTGGCCAGGGCCGGCGAATCAGGCGAAAACCAAATCTGACGAGATGCCTCCACGAATAGTGAGTAAGTATTAACTCACTTAATTTGTGATAGGCAAAAGTATTCTACTGGTAAAAGGAAGTATAGGCTAATTGCGGCATTTACTATACTTTAGCAATCCACTAGCCTGATTCAATCCACTCACAATCGTTTTCAGACTTAGTTCAGCTTAATATGCGTTGAAATAGGCCGGCCGATTACCACGTTTTGCCCGCTAACAGTCCCCCATCTGTTCCCCCAGCGCCATGAACCCCAAGCAGATTCCGCTCCTGAACCCGGCCGCGCTGGGCGTGCATCACTTTTCGGCCTGGGCCGAATGGCAGACCTCGGCCCTCAACAACCTCTTCCACATCAACCGGCTCGAAACGCACGTCGGGCACATTCCCTTCCCGCTGGCCCCGCACCGCAAAACCGTGCACGACTTCGTGTTCATCACCAAAGGCGCCACCAAGCGCAGCAAGGGCCTCGATGAGTACGAAATCGGCGACAACACCTTTTTCTTCCTGCCCGCCACCCAGATTACCACCCACGAATTCATGACGCCCGACACGGAGGGCTTCTATTGCCACTTCGATATTGAGCTGCTAACGAAGGGCTTCGTGCACTCCGGCGTGCTCAGCCAGCTTTCGTTTCTACAGTTTACCGGCAACCCAGTGGTGCACATAAGCCCCGAGGCCTTGGGGCCGGTAGTCCACATCCTGCGGCAGTTGGAGCGGGCCGAAAACATCAATTCGCCCGAGTCGCTCGACCTCATCCGGGTGTACCTGCTGGCCTTGTTTACGGAGCTGAAGCCTTTCGCCAACCCTGACGTGCAGCCCGGTAAGAACGCCGCCGTGCGCATCACGCAGCTTTACAAGGATGCCCTGGCCCAGCATATATATGAGAAGCACTCAGTGGCGGCCTACGCCGAGCTGCTGGCTGTATCGCCCAACCATTTAAACAAGTGCGTAAAAACCGTCACCGGCAAATCGGCGCAGGATACGCTTGATGAAATGGTGCTGCTGGAAGCCAAGGCCCTACTCAAGCAATCCACGCTCACCATCAGCGAAATCGCCTTCAAGCTGGGCAAGGAAGACCCCAGCAGTTTCAGCCGCTTCTTCCGCCTCAAGACCAACAGCACCCCCAAAGCTTACAAACTTTCCGCCAGCGAAGGCAATTAATACCCTGGTAAATGGGCGGTTAGAAGACGAAACCCCGGGCCTATTTAGGCTCGGGGTTTTCTTATTATGGGCGGAAAGAGGCAGGATATTTCAAGAACAACTTCAATGGATTGATTGTGCATATCAAATGCCGTAATCGGTCAAGCCAAGCCTATTGGGCAAACCTACTTTTGCCAGGGTAAATACTAGTAAGTTATTACTCACTCAAAGTATTTACGGCTATCGAAATTCTGCGGCCCAACCAGCCGCTGGCTCACTTCCAATCCCACCCTGGCAATGCAGCACTTCATCCGGCGCAATGCGCTTCTGGCCACCGGGCTGAACCTGGTTATCAACGCCGTCATTCCGGCCGCCATTATGTGGAACGACTCGGCCGTGCAGGGGCTCGATGCCACACCAAACCTGTTTACCCTGCTTCTGCCGGCGGTCTTCATTTCGGCCCTGGCCACCACCATTGCCACGTTTGCCACCATCCCGGGGCGGCCGGGCGGCCGTAGCTGGCTGCCGGCCGCCGTGCTGAATGGGGTGGGCATCGCGCTGCTGTTTGCCGCACCGGTGGCAGTGGCGCTGCTGGCGGCGCGGGCAGCGGGCCTGGGCCACTTCCTGCTGGCCAAGCCCGCGGCCCTGGCGCTGTCGTCGGTGGTGGGCGGCGCGACCGGGGCGCTCAGCTCCTTTGTGGCAGTGCGGCGGGCCGCCAGATTCTTTCACCTGCCGCTCGGCGCGGCCACTCCTGCTTAACATATGAACCAGATTCTTCGCAAATTTTTGCCCGCGCTGCTGGGTAGCCTGGCCTGGGGCGCGTGCGCCGCACAAACGCCGCCCACAGCGGCATCCATTCGCTTTCCGAAGGGCTTTTTGCTGGGCACCAGCACGGCGGCCTACCAGGTGGAGGGCGGCTACCAGGCCGACGGCAAGGGCGAGTCGAACTGGGACTTCATGGCGAATAAAATCGGTGTGACGCAGTTCACCATCGGCAAGAAGGAGACGGGCAACGTGGCCGACAACATGTACGACCGCACCACCTACCGCAAGGACATTGCCTTAATGAAGCAGTTGGGCGTAAATTCCTACCGCTTTTCCATTGCTTGGTCGCGCATCATGCCGCAGGGCACCGGCGCGGTAAACGCCAAAGCTGTAGCGCACTACGACCAGCTGATTACCGACCTCAAAGCGGCCGGCATCGAACCCATCGTCACGCTCTACCACTTCGATATGCCGCAGGCCCTCATTGAAAAGGGCGGCTGGGCCAACCCCGCTTCGGCGGACTGGTACACGGCTTACGCAGAAGTGATTTTCAAGCAGTATGGCCAGAAAGCCAAGAAGTTCATCACGTTTAACGAGCCGTACATCGAGTTCTTCGTGCAGCACTATTTGATGAACCTGGAGCAGAGCAAGGCGGCGCCCACGGTGCGCTACGCGGCGGGCATGACGGGCGCGCACCACATGCTGCTGGCCAGCGCCCGCGCCGTGGCTGCCTACCACCGTCTAAAGCTGCCGGGCCAGATTGGTATCACGCTCAACCTCGGCCCCTGCCTGCCCTTCGACCCCAAAAACCCCGCCGACGTGGCCGCCGCGCCCTGGCAGGACGTGCTGCTGAACAAGCTGTTTCTGGACGGCGCCCTGCGCGGCAGCTACCCCAAGCAGGCGCTCGACTCGCTGCAGAAGTACAACCCGACCTTTAAGCGCACCGCGCCCGAAATGGCGTTGCTAGCCGCCAACAAGCCCGATTTTCTGGGCGTGAACTTCTACGCGCCGGCGATGGTGAAGGCCGACCCCACGTCGCCGTTTGGCGTGAACTGGCTGGGTCTCAACCCCGATTCGGCCCCTACCAGCAGCACCGGCCCCCATCGGCCCGAGCAGCTCTACGCCCTGCTGATGCGCATCAAAGCGGACTACCAGAACCCGACGGTGATGATAACCGAGAACGGCGCGGCCTACGGCGACGTGGACGAGAAGATGGTGAACGGCAAAATCAACGATGCCAACCGCTGCCGCTCCCTGATGGAGCACCTGGCGGCCGTGCAGCGGGCCGTGGCCGAGGGCTCGAAAACCATCGGCTACATGCACTGGAGCTACGCCGACAATTTCGAGTGGATTTTCGGCTACACCGTGAAGCTCGGGCTCGTGAACGTGGACCGCGCCACCCAGAAACGCACTCCCAAACAGAGCTACTACGTCTATCAGTCCATTCTCAAACAGCAACCGAAATAGCCCTGGCGGCTCCTTCTCACTATGGCACGCAACCCCCACTATCTTTCGCAAATGGCGCACATTGAGGTGTATACCACCGATTTGGAGGCCTCCGTTCAGTTCTTTACCGACGTGGCGGGCTTGGACGAAACCGGCCGCGACGGCACCTCCGTGTACCTGCGCTGCTGGGGCGACTACTTTCACCACACCCTCAAGCTCACGCAGCGCGACACGCCCGGCCTGGCTTGCCTGGGCTGGCGCGCCGACAGCCCCGAAGCGCTGGAAGAGGTGGTGGCCCACCTGGAAAGCATCGGCGCTGGCCGGGGCTGGACGGACGGCGACCTGGGCCACGGCCGCGCCTACCGCTTTCAGTCGCCCGACGGGCACCTGCACGAGGTATTTTGGGACGTGGTGTGGCTGAAGGAAACCGGCGAGCGCGCCAGCGTTTTCACCGACCGCTACGCCAGCAACCGCCGCCGCGGCCTCTCGCCCCGCCGCTTCGACCACGTCACGATTAATACGACCAACTACGTGGCCGAAAAGGCCTTCTGGAAGGGCCTGGGCCTGAAAAACCCCGACGAGGTGCGCATCGCCGACCATATTCCGCCGGTGGGCGGGCTGTTCAGCATCGGCAACCTCTCGCACGACATCGCCATTTTCACCGACCCGCACATTCAGCCGGGCATGGGCGCCCTCAACCATGTGGCCTTCGCCTTCGACAGCCGCGAGGAGGTGCTGCTGGCCTGCGACTACGTGATTGAGCGCGGCCACAAGCTGGCCATGGGCGCCCCCACCCGCCACAAGGCCGACGAGGGCTTCTTCATCTACATCGACGAGCCGGGCGGCAACCGCTTCGAATTCTACGCCGGCGCCCGCCTGATTTTCGCCCCCGACCACGGCCCGGATGTGCATTATTTGAAAGACAACCCCAACGACGCGTGGGGCAATACCAACCCCTGGAAAGCCGATGGCGGCTTCAAAGCCGAGCACGGCTCGGTCAAGACCAAGGAAGAAGAAGTGGCGTAGCCATCCCGGCACGATTCATTCATAATCAAGCTAATAAGCCATGTGGCATTACTATCCGGAGCACTACATGTTCTCCTACCAGCTCGTTCGCATTCTGGCGCAAAGCCACTTTGGCGGCGGCGAATTCAACGAGTGCCTGGAAGCGGCCAGCCGCATCAAGGCCGGCGATTTTGAGAGCTTCCATCAGAGCTGGAACCTGGAGGGCGACATGGTGCTGGCCGAGGCCGAGCAGGCCCGCGCCCAAGGCCGGCTGCTGTCGGCCCGCGCCACCTACCTGCGGGCTGCGAATTACTTCCGCATGGCCGAATTCTTCCAGGTGCCCACTGACCCGCGCAAAAACGAAACCTACGGCAAGGGCGTGAAAGCCTTCCGCGAGGCCGCCGCGCTGATGGACCACCCGCCGCAGCGCGTGTCCGTGCCGTTTGAGGGGCAGGAAATGACGGGCTACTTTTTCGAGGTGCCGGGGCAGAAAAAAGGGCCGCTCGTCATCATGTTCGGCGGGCTGGATTCGACGGCCGAGGAACTGTTTTTCGGCCCCTACGAGATGCTGAACGAGCGGGGCATTTCGCTGCTGATTATGGACGGGCCGGGCCAGGGCGAGAGCCTGCGCCTGCGCAACATGCTGACGCGCTACGACTACAACGTGCCCGCCACGGCGGCCTTCGACTGGGCCATCGAAAACTTGGACGTAGACCCCAAGCGCATCGGCATCATGGCCGTGAGCATGGGCGGCTACATGGCGGCCCGTTCGGCGGCGTTTGAGCACCGGTTCCGCGCCTGCGGCATCTGGAGCGCCGTGTACAACTACTACGACGTGTGGGCCAAGCGCCCCGACAATCACCCGCTTTCGTCCGTACTCTGCCACATTGTGGGTGTCGAGAACATGGCCGAAGCCCGCGAAAAGCTGACTCAATTCACCATGAAGGGCGTGGTGGATAAGATTCAGTGCCCCACCTACATCTCGCACGGCGGCGACGACCGGCAGGTGCCCGTGGCTCAGGCCCAGGCCATGTTCGACGAGCTGACTTGCGAGAAGTACCTCAACATCACGCCCGCCGACAGCACCGGCTCAGCCCACTGCCACGTCGACAACATGACCAAAGTGCTGCCGCTGTTCGACTGGATGCAGCAGGAGCTGACGAAGTAGCTGTAGCGTGGACTCTGCGAGTCCGCGCCTGGGCGAACCTAAAGTAGAGCGCGGACTCGCAGAGTCCACGCTACAGCCACAGCCATTTCTCATACCGCTTTCCCATGAAAAAAATCATTAAAAAAGGCATCACCTACGCCGAATCGGGCGAGGCTGATGCCAAGGTGCGCGCCACCGTCGAGGGCATGATTCAGGCCATTCGCACCGGCGGCGACGCGGCCGTGCGGGCCCTGTCGGAGCGCCTGGATAATTGGGCCCCCGAGAGCTTTCGGCTGAGTCCGGAGCAAATTGAAACCATCGTGGCGGGCATCGCGCCGGGCACGATTGACGACATCAAGTTTGCCCAGGCGCAGGTGCGCAACTTCGCCGAGAAGCAGCGCGCCACCATTCTGGATTTGGAAGTAGAAACCCTGCCCGGCGTATTCCTGGGCCACCGCAACCTGCCCATGAACAGCGTGGGCTGCTACGTACCTGGCGGGCGCTACCCCATGGTGGCCTCGGCGCACATGAGCGTACTGACGGCAAAAGTGGCGGGCGTGAAGCGCGTCATTGCCTGTACGCCGCCCATCAACGGGCAGATTCCGGCTGAAACCGTGGCCGCTATGTACTTGGCGGGGGCCGACGAAATCTACCTGCTCGGCGGTGTGCAGGCCGTGACCATGATGGCGCTGGGCACCGAAACAGTGGCCCCCGTGGACATGCTGGTGGGTCCCGGCAATGCTTACGTGGCCGAAGCCAAGCGCCAGCTCTACGGCCAGGTGGGCATCGACCTCTTCGCCGGCCCCACCGAAATTCTGGTCATCGCCGACCACACCGCCGACGCCGAAATGTGCGCCACCGACCTGCTGGGGCAGGCCGAGCACGGCCCCACCTCCCCCGCCATCCTGCTGACTACCGACGAGCAACTCGCCCACGACACCATAGCCGAAGTAGACCGCCAGCTGCAAACCCTTGCCACGGCCGACATTGCCGGCGTGGCCTGGCGCGACTACGGCCAGGTCATCCTGGTCGATTCGGTGGACGAGCTGGTGGCCGAAGCCGACCTGCTCTGCAACGAGCACGTGGAAGTGCTGACCGAAAACCCGCGCTACTTCCTGGAGCACATGACCAACTACGGCGCCCTGTTCCTCGGCCCGCGCACCAACGTGGCCTACGGCGACAAGGTCATTGGCACCAACCACACGCTGCCCACCAAGGGCGCGGCCCGCTACACCGGCGGCCTGTGGGTAGGCAAGTTCTTGAAGACCTGTTCCTACCAGGAAGTCCGCACCGCCGAGGCCAGCGCGCTGGTAGGCGAATACTGCTCGCGCCTCTGCGCCATCGAAAACTTCTGGGGCCACAAGGAGCAGGCTGATTTGCGGGTGCGGCGCTACGGCGCGAAGGTGCCTGCCGAGTTGTAGCCTGGACTCTGCGAGTCCGGGCAGCGACCGAAGTGAGCATCCGGTAAATAACGATTTCAGACGCGCGATGCTCGCTCCACTCGCGGCCCGGACTCGCAGAGTCCAAGCTACAACCCTCCGCCTAATGTCCTCCAATCTTCCCTTGAGCAACCGCGTAGCCCTCGTGACGGGCGGGGCCGGCGGCATCGGCTCAGCCATCTGCCAGGCGCTGGCGGCGGCTGGGGCATCGGTAGTTGCCACGTATAACAGCGACGCGGCGAAGGCCGAGAAGCTGCTGGCGAGCCTGCCCGGCACTGGCCATGCCACCTTCTACGCCCCCGTTGATGAAAGCGCCCGGCTAAGCGAGCTGGCCGCGTTTATCACGGCAACTTATGGCCGGCTGGATGTGCTGGTGAACAATGCGGGCGTGACCACACCCGTGTCACACGACGACCTCATCGGGCTTTCCGACGAGTGGATTGACCGGATTTTTACCACCAACTGGCGCGGTGCTTTCGCCATGATTCGGGCCTGCCAGCCGCTACTCACGGCCAGCGGCGACGGCCTTATCGTCAATATCTCTTCGGTCGCCGGCCAAACGGGCATCGGCAGCAACGTGGCTTACTGCGCCTCCAAAGCGGCCCTCGACAGCCTGACCCGCTCGCTGGGCCGGGCGTTGGCCCCGGCGGTGCGCGTGGTGTCGGTGTCGCCGGGCTGGGTGCTGGGCGAGTACGCCAGCCGCGCCGACCCGGCCTACCTGCAAGCCCAGGTCGATGCCACGCCGCTGGGCCGCTTGGCCACGCCCGCCGATGTGGCCGACGCGGTGCTGGCCCTGGCCACCGCGCTGCGGTTCACCACCGGCACCATTCTCCCGGTCGATGGCGGCCGGCCTCTTCGCTAATCGATTTTCAGCCTACAGAACCCATGAAACTGGTCACCTTCCAAACTCCCAGCGGCGAGGCCCGCGCCGGCTGGCTCACCCCCGATGGGCAGGGCGTGGTCGACATGCGCCAGCTCAGCCAGGGCGCGCTGCCGGCCGACATGCTCAGCTTTATCGACCAGCACGAGACTCACTTTCCGCTCATCCGGGAGCATGGCTGGGAACAGGCACCCGCCACATACCCGCTCGAAGCGGTGCGGCTGCTGGCGCCGCTGCCCAACCCGCGCAGTTTCCGCGACTACATCGGCTTCGAGCAGCACCTGCTGAATGCCTCGTCGAAATTCGGCCACAAGGTGGCCCCGGAGTGGTACGAGATGCCGATTTTCTACTTCACCAACCACCAGGCTGTTTATGGGCCGGGCACCGACATCCCACGGCCGGCCGGCGAAACGCGGCTGGACTACGAGCTGGAAATGGGCTGTGTGCTGGGCAAGAAAGGCACGAACATCACTGCCGGGGACGCGGAGGATTACATCTTCGGCTACACCATTTTCAACGACTTCACGGCCCGCGCCATTCAGGCCCGCGAGATGCGCTGCAACTTGGGCCCGGCCAAGGGCAAGGACTTCGCTAACGTCATCGGCCCCTACATTCTGACCAAGGACGAGATGGAAGCCTACCGCGACGACACCGGCCGCTTCAATGCGCGCATGACCTCGCGCATCAACGGCCAAACCATCTGCGACGGCAACTTCAACACCATCCACTACACCTTCGGCCAGATGATGGCCCGCGCCTCGGAAAACAACGTCAGCCTGCACCCCGGCGACGTCATCGGCTCCGGCACGGTGGGCTGGGGCAGCCTCATCGAAACCAACTTCGAAGCCCATCGCGCCCTGGAGCCCGGCGACGTGATAGAGCTGGAAATCGATGGCCTGGGCGTGCTGCGCAATCAGATAGTGTAACCATTAGCCACCCCTCCGATGATTTTAGAAGTAGCCATTTTCGATATTGTGAAAGGCCAGGAGGCGGCCTTTGAAAGACAGTTTGCACAGGCCGAGCTGGTCATCAAACAGGCCAGCGGCTACGTGCGCCACGAGTTGCAACGCGGCATTGAGACTACCACCAAGTACGTGCTGCTGGTGCGCTGGCAGACCCTGGAAGACCACACCGAGGGCTTCCGTCAATCAGCGCTATTCACGCAGTGGCGTGCGTTAATCGGGCCTTTTTTCGCCACGCCGCCGGCGGTTGAGCACTTTCACCTCCTAGCCGAGCAGCGGTAACGCAACCACTTTTCAACCCATTCCAACGCTTTCCCGCCATGAAAATCATTGACCTTTCGGTGACCATCTCCACCGACATCAAGGAGCCGTTGCCCACCAGCATTGAGTACGAGGACCACAAAGCCGGGGCCCGAAAAATGGGCTCCAAGCTGTTCGGCGGGGCTTCCGTCGACATGTTTCTGGAAGGCAATGGGCCGGCCGGCGAGGTTCTGACCGTGACGGGCCACACCGGCACCCACATTGATGCGCCGTGGCACTACTTCCCCACCACAGCGGGCCAGCCCTCGCGCACCATCGAGCAGTTGCCACTGGACTGGTTTTTCCACGATGGCGTGGTGCTCGATTTCACCGATAAGCCCGACGGCTACTGCTTCACGACCAAGGATGTGCAGGAGAAGCTGGCCGCCATCCACTACACGCTCAAGCCCTTCGACATCGTGCTCATCCGCTGCGACGCCGACAAGCGCCTGCACGACGACGACTTCGTAAAAATCCACGTTGGGGCCTCGGCCGAAGCCACACACTGGCTTATCGACCAAGGCATTAAGGTAATGGGCACCGATGGCTGGGGCTGGGACCCGCCGCTGCACCTGCAAGCGGCCGACTACCACGCCAACCCGCGCCCCGGCGTGATTTGGGCCGCGCACTACGTGGGCCGCGAAAAAGAATACTGCCAGATTGAGAAGCTGGCCAACCTCGACCAGTTGCCGCCCTTCGGCTTCAAGGTAGCGTGCTTCCCGGCCAAAATAAAGGGCGGTAGCGCGGGCTGGACGCGGGCTGTGGCCATCTTTCAGGACTAAAAGAACGTCATGCAGAGCGCAGCGAAGCATCTCGCTTGGAGTAACTAATCAGTGGTAGCACGCGAGATGCTTCGTTGCGCTCTGCATGACGGACAAACATTCATCCTCTCAAATTCCCACCCAATCACAGTAGTCATGGCATCGGTTAATAAGGTTCTCGTCGTTGGCGGCGGCATCGGCGGCTTATCGGCCGGCGTGGCGCTGCGCCAGGCCGGCATCGAGGTGGACATTGCGGAATTGCATCCCACTTTCGACGTTTACGGTGTCGGCATCATCCAGCCTTCCAATGCCTTGCGGGCGCTGGATGCGCTGGGACTGGCCGATGCCTGCGTGGAGCAGGGCTCCCCCTACGGCCCCATCGACCTGCACGCGCCCACGGGCCACAAATTTGCCTCGGTGGGTCCACCGCCGCTGGGCCGGTTCCAGCCGCACAACGGCATTTCGCGGCGCATTCTGCACACCATTCTGCACGATGGGGCACTCGCGCACGGCATAAACTGCCGGATGAATTTGAGCGTGAGCGCACTCGATAACCGTGCGGATGGCGTGGACGTGACGTTCACGGACGGCAGTACCGGCAACTATGACCTGGTGGTGGGCGCCGATGGCGTGAATTCCAAGGTGCGCAACCTGGCGTTTGGGCCCCAGAAGGCGCGCTATGTGGGCCAGTCGGTGTGGCGCTACGCTTTTGACCGCCCCGCCGAACTCACCACCGGCCACATGTACATGGGCCGCAACACGCGGGTGGGCTTGATTCCGATGACGAAGGACCGGATGTACATGTTTCTGCTCTCGTGCGAGGGTGAGAACCCAGCCATCCCAACGGAGGAGTTGCTGCCGCGCATGAAAGCGCTACTGGAAGGCTATTCGGCCCCGCTGGTACGCCAGGCTGCCGAGCAGATTACCGACCCGGCCGGCATCATCTACCGCCCCCTCGAAACCATGCTGATGCCCGCGCCCTGGTATAAAAACCGGGTCGTCATCATCGGCGACGCGGCCCACGCCACCATTCCGCAGCTGGGCCAGGGCGCCAGCCTAGCGATTGAAGATGCCGTGGTGCTGGCCGAGCTGCTGGCCACCGGCCAGCCGGTGCCCGCCGTACTGGAGCAATTCATGAACCGCCGCTTCGAGCGCTGCAAAATGGTGGTCGACAGCTCCAACACCATCAGCGAGTGGGAGCAGCTGGAGTGGCAGGGCAAGCTGCCGGAAGGGGCCAACGTGGCTGCGCTGATTGGCCAAGCATCGGGCCGCATGGGCGCCCCGATTTAGGTCAGCATTGAACTATAGAACGGTCATGCAGAGCGTAGCGAAGCATCTCGCTCGCATCGTCGAACGATTGAATCACTACCACACGCGAGATGCTTCGACTGCGCTCAGCATGACGTTCCCGTCATAGCTGACTGAAAACCTTTTTCCCCACTCGCCCCAATGGAACCCGTGAACTTCGACGTGCAGCCCCCGCACCTGTACCCGCCCTATAAATCCACCATCCTACGCAGCCCCACCCGGCCGCTGCTGCCGGTGCGCGAGTTGCTGAAAGACCTAAGCCTACCAGTATTTGGCGAGTCGGTACTGCAACAATTCGACAACGACCTCACCAAAAACGCCCGTGTGAATGGCGAGCCCATCGGCGAGCGCATCAAGGTGGCGGGCCGGGTGTTCGATGAAGCCGGCCGGCCCCAGCCTAACGTGCTGCTCGAAATCTGGCAGGCCAACGCGGCGGGCCGCTACGTGCACCGCCGCGAAGTGCACGATGCCCCGCTCGACCCCAATTTCCTGGGCGGCGGCCGGGTGCTGACGGACCGCGAGGGGCGCTACTCGTTCTACACCATCAAGCCAGGGGCTTACCCCTGGGGCAACCACCACAACGCCTGGCGGCCCAACCACATCCACTTTTCGGTGCTGGGCCACCAGCTGGCGCACCGGCTCGTGACGCAGATGTACTTCCCCGGCGACCCCTTGTTCGAGTTCGACCCTATCTACCAATCGGTGCCCGCCCACGCCCGTGAGCTGCTGGTGGCTAGGTTCCGAATGGACTGGACCGACCCCGAATTTGCCCTGGCCTACGAGTTTAACATTGTGCTCGGCGGCCATCACCAAAGCCTGTTTGAGTAATGGAACGCCTGCGCCAAACCCCCTCGCAAACCGTGGGGCCGTTCTTTGCCTACAGCCTCACTGCCCAGCAGTACGGCTATCCCTACGACAGCATCGTACACCACGCGCTGCTGGGCCCGGCCACGCCGGGTCAGCACATCTACATTACCGGCCGGGTGCTCGACGGCCAGGGCGCACCCGTGCCCGATGCCGTGGTGGAGCTATGGCAGGCCGACGCGCAGGGCCAGTACCGCACCGCACCCATCAATCCGCGCGAGGATGATGGCCGCGACTTCACGGGCTTCGGGCGGGTGGGCACCGGCACGCAGGCGGGGGCCGTGTTTCGGTTTGAAACCATCAAGCCGGGGGCCGTCGGCCCCGGCCAGGCCCCGCACATCAACGTGACGCTATTTATGCGCGGCTCGCTGCACGGCCTGCGCACCCGGCTCTATTTTGAAGACGAAGCTGCCGCCAATGCGCATGATGAACTACTGAGTGCCGTGCCGCCTGAGCGACGCGCCACGCTGCTGGCCAGGTGCGTAGCGGGGGGCGGCCTGCCGGGCTATCACCTCGACATTCACCTGCAAGGGGCCGAAGAAACCGTGTTTTTCACGCTTTAAATCCTTGGGAGAGCCGCTGGCCGTGGGTGGGACCATTTCGGCCGCTGGCAATCCTGGTTGGTTGGCCCGCCTGGGCTAGCCAACTATTTTATACCCAACCTCATGCCCTCGCTCACGCACCTACTCTTCACCAACCCCCAGCAAGACGCGCTGTTCGCCGCTCCGGTGCAGCTCGCGTGCATGCTGCGGGTGGAAGCAGCGTTGGCCAAAGCAGAAGCCGCCGCAGGAGTGATTCCGGCCGCAGCGGCAGAGGTCATCGCGGCCGTATGCCGGGAAACGGAATGGGATGATAAAGCCCTGGCGCAGCAAACGCTGCTGGCCGGCAACCCCGCCATCCCATTGGTCAAGGCCCTCACGCAACGGGTGGCCCAGCGCGATGCGGAAGCGGCCAAGTACGTGCACTTCGGAGCCACCAGCCAGGACGTGCTGGATTCGGCCCTGATGCTGCAGCTGCAAACCGCGCTCCACTGGCTGGATGCGCAGCAATTCCAGCTGTATGAGCACCTAGCGGCGCTGGCGGCCCGGCACCGCGACACCCCGATGATGGGCCGCACCCTGCTGCAACAGGCCCGGCCCATCACCTTCGGCTACAAAGTGGCCGGCTGGCTCGATGGGCTGCTGCGTGCCCAGGAGCGGCTGGCGCAGGTGCACGCCGAAGCGTTGGTACTGCAATTTGGCGGCGCTGTGGGCACGCTGGCGACCCTGGGTGAGCAGGGGCCGGCCGTGGCCGCGCAACTGGCCCGGGAGCTGCAACTCCCGGCGCCATTGCTGCCCTGGCACGGCCAGCGCGACCGCCTCGTGGATGTGGCCACAGCCTTGGCCATTTTGTGCGGCCTGTTGGGCAAGCTGGCCCACGACATAGTGCTGCTCATGCAAACCGAAGTAGGCGAGGTGCGCGAAGGTGCCGCGCCCGGCAAGGGCGGCTCCTCGGCCATGCCGCACAAGCGCAATCCGGTAGCCGCTACGTTTCTGATGGCCATTGCCGGACGCACCCCGGCGCTGGTAAGCACGCTGCTCGCGGGGCTGAGCCAGCACGAGCATGAGCGGGCCGCCGGGGCCTGGCACGCCGAATGGGAAGTCCTGCCCGAACTCTGCGGCCTGACCGCCGCCGCCCTCACCCATGCCAACGACCTGATAAGCGGGCTGGAAGTCGATACCGAGCGCATGCAGCGCAACCTGGAACTAACCCAGGGGCTGGTTTTTGCCGAGGACCTCACGGCCGCGCTCACGCCACACCTGGGCAAAGCGGCCGCGCACGAGCTCATCGAAAAAGCCAGCCGGGAAGTCCCCCGCCAGGGCCGCCACTTGCAAAAATACCTGCTCGATGAGCCGCTGGTCCGGCAGCACCTGTCGGCCGAACAGCTGGCGGCCGTGTTCGACCCCGCC
The DNA here is from genome assembly GCA_028288445.1 of Hymenobacter sp. GTDB lineage: Bacteria > Bacteroidota > Bacteroidia > Cytophagales > Hymenobacteraceae > Hymenobacter. Next base: position 36,480 of record JAQBNT010000004.1, read on the forward strand.
CGCGCCACGGGCCTCAGCCAGCACTTCACCGATGCCGTGCTGACGCGTTTTCACGCCTTGGTTTCACTTGCCTAACCTACCGCCCCATGCCGCTGCTCGCTACTGATACCGGCCCCCTGTACTACGAACTAACCGGCCCGGAAACGGCCCCAGTAGTGGTGCTGTCCAATTCTCTGGGCACCGACCACACCATGTGGGACGCGCAGCTGCCGGCGCTGGCGGGCAACTTCCAGGTGCTGCGCTACGATGCCCGCGGCCACGGCCGCAGCGTGGTGTCGGCGGGGCCATACTCGGTGGCGCAGCTGGGCCAGGACGTGCTCGATTTGCTCGACGGGCTGGGCATTGCGCAAGCCCACTTCTGCGGCTTGTCGCTGGGCGGGCTGGTGGGGCAATGGCTGGGCATCCACGCCCCCGAGCGGCTGCTGAAGCTGGTGCTCAGCAGCACGGCCGCAAAAATCGGCGACGCGGCCGGCTGGAATGCGCGCATCGCGCAAGTAGAAGCCGAGGGGCTAGCCGGGCTGGCCGCCGCCACGGCCGCGCGGTGGTTCACACCGCCCTTCCGGCGCAGCCAGCCCGAGGTGGTGGCCCGCGTCCTCGACGGCCTGGCGGCTACTTCGCCCACCGGGTACGCGGCTTGCTGTGCCGCCGTGCGCGACGCCGACTTCTGGAAAGACATTCGCCAAATCCCCGTCGCCACGCAGATTTTCGCCGGCAGTGCTGACGCCGTGACCACCGAAACCGACGGCCAATACCTGGAGCGGTACATCCCCCACGCCCATCTGGTGGTGCTGCGGGCGGCCCACCTCGCCAACGTGGAAGCCGCTGCCCCTTTCAACGCCGCGCTGCTCCGCTTTCTCCGCGCTTAAATCTTTTAGCTATGAACCAAGAAGAACGTTACGAGGCCGGGATGAAAGTCCGCCGCGAGGTGCTAGGCACCGAGCACGTGGACCGCGCCACGGCCGGCAGCACCGAATTCACCGCCGATTTTCAGGACTTCATCACCCGCTACGCCTGGGGCGAAATCTGGACCCGGCCCGGCCTGCCCCGCCACGACCGCAGCCTGATTACGCTGGCCATGCTCATCGCCCTCAACCGTGAGGACGAGTTCAAAATGCACGTGCGCGCCGCCCTCAACAATGGCGTAACGGTGGCCGAAATCAAGGAAGTCATCCTGCAGGCCGGGATTTATTGTGGCCTGCCGGCCGCCAACGCCGCCTACCACGCCGCTGCCCAGGTCCTCGCTCAACTCGACATCACACCCTGATTAGTATGGAAACTTTGCCTGAAATCCCGGCCCGTACCCAGGTTGGCATCATCGGTGGTGGCCCGGCCGGGCTGCTGCTGGCCCAACTGCTCCACCAGCAGGGCATCGGCGCCGTGGTACTCGAAAACCGGCCCCGCGCCCGCGTGGAGGCCCGCCAGCGCGCCGGCCTGCTGGAGCAGGGCACCGTGGACTTGCTGCGCGAAGCCGGGGCCGCTGCCCGCCTTGACCGCGAAGGCCTGGTGCACGAAGGCGTGCTGCTGAGCTATAACGGCTGCCGCCACCGCATCAACCTCTCGGCGCTGACGGGCGGGGCCTGCGTCACGATTTATGCCCAGACGGAGGTAGTCAAAGACCTCATTCAGCAACGGCTGGCCCAGGGTGCCCCACTGCTTTTTGAAGCGGAGGCTACCCGCATTGAAGGCCTGCAAACCACCACGCCGCTCATCTATTACACTTTTCAGGGCGAGGAACGCACGCTGGCCTGCGATTTTGTGGCTGGCTGCGACGGCTTCCACGGCATTGCCCGGCGGGCGGCCCCGGAAGGCTTTTTCAAGACCTACGACAAGACCTATCCTTACTGCTGGCTGGGCATCATCGCGCAGGTGCCGCCGAGCACCGACGAGCTGATTTACGCTTTCCACGAGCGCGGATTTGCGCTGCACTCTATGCGCTCGTCGGAGCGCAGCCGCCTCTACGTGCAATGCGCCGTGACCGATACCGTGGAGGACTGGCCCGATGCGCGCATCTGGGATGAGCTGCACGCGCGGCTGGGCACCACGGGCTGGATGCTGCGGGAAGGCCCGATTCTGGAAAAGACCATCACGCCCATGCGCTCCTTCGTGACCGAGCCCATGCAGTACGAGCGCCTGTTTCTGGCCGGCGACGCGGCCCATATCGTGCCGCCCACTGGTGGCAAGGGCCTCAACATGGCCGTGGCCGATACCAAAACGCTGTTCGACGCCCTGCGGGCCTGGTACCAGACCGGCTACGGCGAGCTGCTGCGCCACTACTCGGGCACCTGTATGCGCCGGGTGTGGCGGGTGCAGGAATTCTCGAACTACATGACCGAGCTGCTGCACCTCAACCCCGAGAAGCCCGCCTTCGACCAGCACTTGCAGGAGTCGCGCTTTCAGCTGCTCACCACCAGCCCGGCCGCCTCGCAGGTGATTGCCGAAAACTACGTGGGCTTGGCCGCCCAACGCGCCGCCGCCCAGCCAGCGCCCCTTTCGCACTCTTTATGAAACAAGTACCTCAAATAACGGCGGCCGAAGCGGCGGCCAAAGTGCGCGACGGCGACGTGCTGCTCGGCGGCGGCTTCGGCATGACCGGCAACCCCGTGCACCTGCTGCACGCCCTGGCCGAAACCAGCACCCGCAACCTGACATTCATCGGCAACAACGTGGGCGAGGCGGGCCTGGGCGGCGGCCGGCTGCTGCTGAACGGGCAGCTGCGCAAGATGGTCGGCTCCTTCTTTACCAGCAACCCCGACGCCGTACGCGCCGCCCAAAGTGGCCAGGTCGAGTACGAGCTACTGCCCCAGGGCACCCTGGCCGAAGCCCTGCGGGCGGGCGGGGCCGGCATCGGCGGGTTTTATACGCCCACTTCGGCCGGGACGCTCATTGCCGCAGGCCGGCCCACCATGACGCTCAAAGGCCAGGAACAGGTATTTATCGAAGGCATTCGCGGCAACGTAGCCTTCATCCGGGCCTGGAAAGCGGACACGGCCGGCAACCTCACCTACCGCCTCACCGAGCAGAACTTCAACCGGGCCATGGCCACGGCGGCCGACCTCGTGATTGCCGAAGTCGAGGAAATCGTGCCCGTGGGCGCGCTGGACCCCAACCACATCCACACGCCCGGCTGCTTTGTCGATTTCCTGGTGCAGGCCCACGTCACGCTGGCTGACCTGGGCAGTTCCGCCTCAACGGGCACCGGCCGCGCCCCCAGCCCGAGCCGGCTGCACATGGCCGCCCGCGCATTTAAAGAGTTGAAAAAGGGCGACGTGGTGAACCTGGGCATCGGCATCCCTACCTTGGTGGCCGACCTTATCAAGCCCGAAGACGGCATCATCCTGCACACCGAAAACGGCATGCTGGGTGTGGGCCCCAGCCCGAAAGATGGCGGCGGAGCCCTGGACTACCCCGTCAACGCCGGCAAAATCCCGGTCACGGCCCTGCCCGGCAGCTCCTATTTCGACAGCGCCGACTCCTTCGGCATGATACGCGGCGGGCACGTGGATGTGGCCATCATGGGCGGGCTGGAAGTGGACAGCCACGCCAATCTGGCCAACTGGGCCGTGCCCGGCAAGCCGCTGCTGGGCGTGGGCGGGGCCATGGACCTGGCCTCGGGGGCGCGCAAGCTCATCATCACCCTCACCCACGCCGACCCCGACGGCACCAGCAAGATTGTGCCCGAATGCACCCTGCCCATGACGGCCCACGGCGTGGTCGACATGGTGATTACCGACCTCGCCGTGTTTGAATATCAGTCCGGTCAGCTTACGCTCATCGAGTTGATGCCTGGTGCTACCTTGGAAGAGGTGCGAGCCAAAACCGCCGCTCCCTTCCTCGAAAAGCTTTAACCACATCTATACATGGCCAAACGCGCCCACCACTACCGCCTGCGCCTGGAGCACCTCGCGCCGGCCTCGCCCGACCAGCCCACCCACGCGCCGCGGGAACTGGAATTCGACAACCACGACGACATTTTCAGCATCATCGAGCGCATGGAAGGCCGCCAGCTTTTTGCTGAGCCTGGCCAGGCCGCCGAGTTTGCCATCGGCCTGAAGCTATTTAGCGAAGTCATGCTCAAAAACCGCGAGTTGCCGCTGTTTGCGGAGTTCCGGCCGGCATTCAGCGAATTCATGAAAAAGCTCAAGGGTGGGGTTCCGGCCAAGGAAGGAGTAATTTCGCCCGAATAAACCGCTACTCCCCCGCTCCATGAACACCGCTTATCTCGTTGACGGCATCCGCACCCCCATCGGTAATTTTGGCGGCAGCCTGGCACCCGTGCGGCCCGATGACCTCGCCGCGCTGGTTATCCGGGAGTTACTACAGCGCAATCCGTCCGCAGACCCGGCCGCCATCGCCGATGTTATCCTGGGCTGCGCCAACCAGGCCGGCGAAGACAACCGCAACGTGGCGCGCATGGCCCTGCTGCTGGCCGGCCTGCCCGCTTCCGTACCCGGCGAAACGGTGAATCGCCTCTGCGCGTCCGGCCTTTCGGCGAGCGTGGCGGCGGCCCGCGCCATCCAGAGCGGCGACGGCGACCTGTTCGTGGCCGGCGGCGTGGAGAACATGACCCGCGGCCCGCTGGTCATTTCCAAGGCCAGCACTGCCTTTGGGCGCGACGCGCAAATGGCCGATTCCAGCTTCGGCTGGCGCTTCATCAACCCGAAAATGGAGGAGCTCTACGGTGTAGATGCCATGGGCGAAACCGCCGAAAACCTGGCCGAGCGCGACCACATCAGCCGCGACGACCAGGACCAGTTTGCCTACGAGTCGCACCAACGGGCAGCCCGGGCCCGGGAGTCGGGGCGCCTGGCGCGGGAAATCGTGGCGGTGCCCATCCCGCAGCGCAAGGGCGAGCCGGTGCTGTTTGAGCACGACGAATTTATCAAGGCCAACACCACGCTCGAGGGCCTGGCCAAGCTGCGCCCCGCCTTCCGCAAAACCGGCTCGGTCACGGCCGGCAACTCTTCGGGCCTGAACGATGGGGCCGCCGCGCTGCTCTTTGCCTCGGAGCAGGGACTGAAGCAGCACGGCCTCACGCCCCGCGCCCGCATCGTGGCCATGGGCGTAGCCGGCGTCGAGCCCCGGTTCATGGGCATCGGTCCGGTACCGGCCTCACAGCTGGCGTTGAAAAAGGCCGGCCTCACCTTGGACCAGATGGATTTGATTGAGTTCAACGAAGCCTTCGCGGCGCAAGCCCTGGCTTGTATTCGCGGCCTGGGTTTGGAAGGCAACGACCCGCGCATCAACCCCAACGGCGGGGCCATTGCCCTGGGCCACCCGCTGGGCATGAGCGGGGCGCGCATCCTCAACACAGCGGCCATTGAGCTGCACGAGCAGAACAAGCGCTATGCCCTCGTCACGATGTGCGTGGGCGTGGGGCAGGGCTATGCCGTCATTATTGAGCGCGCCTAACCCTGCCTCACTTCCAGACATCGAGCACATTAACATCATGATAAAAATTAGCCAGCAGGAAGCGCTTGATTACCACACCCAACACCCCGCGGGCAAGCTCGAAGTGGTGCCCACTAAAGCCATGCGCACCCAGCGCGACCTGGCGCTGGCGTACTCGCCCGGCGTAGCTGAGCCCTGTCTGCAGATTGCCGCGCACAAAGACGACGTGTACAAGTACACCGCCAAGGGCAACCTGGTGGCCGTTATTACGAATGGTACGGCCGTGCTGGGCCTCGGCAACCTGGGGCCCGAAGCCAGCAAGCCGGTGATGGAAGGCAAAGCCGTGCTGTTCAAAAAATTCGCCGGCCTCGACTGCTTCGACCTGGAATTGGACACCACCGACCCCGACGAATTCATCCGGGTAGTGAAGGTGCTGGCACCCACGTTCGGCGGCATCAACCTGGAGGACATCAAGGCCCCGGAATGCTTCCGCATCGAGCGGGAGCTGCGCGCGCAGCTCAACATTCCCGTGATGCACGACGACCAGCACGGCACCGCCATCATCTCGTCGGCCGCGCTGCTCAATGCCCTGGAGCTGGTGGGCAAGCGCATCGAAGACGTGCGCGTGGTGGTGAACGGCGCGGGCGCGGCGGCCGTGTCGTGCCTGCGCCTGTACGTGGCCCTGGGCCTGCGGCGCGCAAACATCGTGGTGCTCGACACCACAGGCGTCATCACGACGCGGCGGCCGAACCTCAGCGCCGAAAAGCAGGAGCTGGCCACCGACCAGCCGCTCAACACAATGGCCGAGGCGCTGGCCGGGGCCGACGTATTCATCGGCCTCTCGGCGGCCAACATGCTGCCGCCGGCGCTGCTGCTGGCCATGGCCCCCGACCCCATCGTCTTCGCCCTGGCCAACCCGGACCCGGAAATTGCCTACGCGCTGGCCCTGGCCACCCGCCCCGACGTGGTGATGGCCACCGGCCGCTCCGACCACCCCAACCAAGTGAACAACGTGCTGGGCTTCCCTTACATTTTCCGGGGGGCCATGGACGTGCGCGCCACCGAAATCAACGAGGCCATGAAGCTGGCCGCCGTGCACGCCCTGGCGGCCCTGGCCAAGGAGCCGGTGCCCGCCGCAGTGCACGAAGCCTACGCCGACGACACGCTGGCCTACGGCCGCCGCTACCTCATCCCTACCCCGCTCGACCCGCGCCTGCTCTTTACCGTGGCGCCGGCCGTGGCCCGCGCGGCCATGCAGAGCGGCGTGGCGCAGCGCCCGATTATTGATTGGGATGCCTACAACGAGGAACTTCAGCAGCGGCTGGGCCTTGCCATCAATCAATAAACCAAGCCCCCGGGCCGGCCATCGGTGCGGATATTGCAAACCAGCCGAAGCAGCCGTTCACTGAAGGGCGCGGTAATGTGGCGGCCCTCAGGGGGCTACTTCGAGCCAGCCTTTATACACCAGTGGATTGCCCGGCTGCCTTAGCAGATAATAGTAAACGCCCGGGGCGGCCCCAGCGCCCCACTCGTTGTGATAGGACTCGGTGGTGTACACCCGCTGGCCCCACCGGGTGTATAGCTGCAGGGACCAAGTTCCCACCAGCCCGTTGACGACGAACGTTTCGTTTTGCCGGTCACCGTTGGGCGTGATGACGTTGGGAATGGTCACGCAGGGCTGAAACTCCACCCGGCGGCTGAGGCTTCGGGTTTCGCACGCAGTGGTGAGTTGCAACCCATAGCTGCCGCTTTGGGCGACCACCAGGGTGGAAGTAGTTGCCCCGGTTGACCAACGGTACGTGACCCCGGCCGCGTTGCCCAAGCCAATCGGGCGTAGGACTACGGAGGGGCCGGCGCACGCGGTGGTGTCGGCCCCCAGCGAAACGGCCGCCAGGCCGGGCGCACGCCGCACCTGCACCCGCGCCGTGCGCTGGCAGCCGCCCGGGTAGAAGACCGTCACCGAATAGGTACCGGGCTGGTCAACGGCAATGCTCGCGGATGTTGCCCCGGTGCTCCAGAGGTAAGCAGTGGCATCGGCCTGCTGGGCGTTTAGTCCGACCGGGGTGCTGCTGCACAAGACGGAGTCTCCCCGAATGGCCGCGACTGGCGGGCCCACCACCGCGCTTTGGGTGATAACACAACCGGTGGGCAGGGTGGCCGTCACGGTGTATGTCCCCGCCTGCGCAACGCTCAGGGTTGCGCCCGCCACCCCCGTGCTCCAGCGGAAGCTTGCGGGCGATGAGGCGGTGGCCGTCAGGGTTCGTGAAGCTCCCGGACACAGGGGCCCCACCCCCAAAACCGTAACCGTGGGGGCCGTGACGGTGCGTTGAACGGTCACGGCGCAGCCGGACCCATACTGCGCGGTGAGGGCATACACGCCGGGCTGGCTAACGGTTACCGCCGAAGTCGTGGCACCGGTGCTCCACTGGTAGCTGCTCACGCCGGCAGGGCCGTCGGCGGTGAGGCGCAGGGCCGTGCCGGGGCAGAGGGCCGTATCGCCGAGGATGCGGACGACGGGCGCAAAGGAGCGCACGGTGAACGCAGCGGTGGCCGTGCGCCCGCCGGCAAAGGTCACCACCACCGAGTAGGTCCCCGCCTGACCGACCGTGATGGCCGCCGTGGTAGCGCCCGTGCTCCACGCGTAGGCCAGGGGCGTGCCCGTGGCGGTGGCCACCAGCTGGGCCTGCCCGCCGGCGCAGCGCAGCGAATCGCCGCTGATGCGCACGCTCAACGGGAGCCCGAGCCGGGCCACAAAGCCCGTATTGTAGCCAAGATTTCCCGGCACGGTGTACGGCCCGAGCGCGGCGGCATTGCGGGAGGAGCTCATGTGATTGGGAATGGCCCCCACGAATGAGATGTTGCCGGCCCCGTCGATGCCCACCCCGGTGGCCCCGATGTCGTCGTCCAGGCTGCCCCCGGCTACGCCCCATTGCCACGCGCCGGTGCTGCTCAGTTTGGCCACGAAAGCATCCACTCCCCCCACGGAGGTGAGCGTGGAAGCCCCGAACCGGGCCGGAACCGGCCCAAAGAAGCCCGCAACGTAGGCGTCGCCGGCCGCGTCAACGGTGATGTCGTTCCCAGCTTCCCCACCGGGGCCGCCGGCCAGCGTGGACCAGACGAAGGCCCCGGCGGGCGTCAGCTTGGCCACCAGCACATCGAAGTTGCGGTTGCCGCCCCCGGCGAGCGGGGGCGTTGTGCCCAGCGTAACCACCGGACTGTTGGAATAGCCGGTGATGTAGGGCGAGCCGCCCGGCCCCACCACCACGCCCGTGGCCGCGTCGAGCTCCGCCCCGCCGCCCCGCACGGCCCACTGCCAGGCCCCCGTGGCGCTGAGCCGGGCCACGAAGAGGTCATTCGGCCCTCCCACGTTGCCGACCGTGGCCAGCCGGGTGCTGCCAAAATCCGCGAGTATCCAATAGCTGCCCACCACGTAAGCGCCGCCGCTGCCATCGGCCGCGATGGCCTGCGGGTCGGTGTCGGTGGCCTGCCCCGCCCCTGGGGCGCGGCTGCTCGTGGCCCAGAGCCACGCGCCGCCCAGGGTGAGCTTGGCCACCAGCACCGTGCGCACGGGCGTGGTATTGACCAGGGTGGTGCTCCCAAAAACGGCGGGGCTGCTGTGCAGCCCCCCGGTAAGGTACACGCCGGTGCCGTCCACGGCCACGCCCTGGCCGGCCTCGTCGTCGCCCCCCCCGCCCCGGGCGGCCCACCCCCAGGCGCCGGTCGCGGCGCTGAGCTGCGCCACGAACACGTCGCGGAAGCCCGCCGACACGAGGGCGGCAGCCCCAAAGGCTGCGGTGCGCCGAAAAGCGCCCGTGACGTACACCTGGCCCTGGGCATCGAGGGCCAGCCCCAGGCCCTCATCGTCGTCCGTCCCGCCCGCGCCGACGGCCCACAGGTAATTCCCGGCCCCATCGAGCTTGGCCACGAAGACGTCGCTTCCCCCGGCACTGGTCAGCGTGAGGGCATCAAAAGTGGCCCGGCCGGTGAAGCTGCCCACGATATAGGTATTACCGGCGGCGTCCACGGCTGTTTTGGTGGCCACGGCTTGCCCCCACGCGCTCACGGGGGATATCGGGTAGCGGCCGCTGTCCTTGGCCCACAAAAAGCCGGGCACCTGCGCGTGGCCCGGCCGCGCGCCGGCCCACCAAAGGAGCACCAAAAGGACCTGGCCAACAAGGCGGCAACGGGTAGAATTCACCAGAAATAATTAAGTAAGAACCCAACAAACGACCCGCAAATTTACACCGCGCCACGGCGCCATTCCCCTACCCTCAGCAGCGCCGGGGCTGGCAGTCCTAGTTGCCTCACCGCCGCCCCCGCCGGGGCTATTCAACATCGCGTTTGGCGATTTCATCATCGCGGTTGGCGTATTCAGGGTCGCGGTTGCGCTATTTCGAATGCCGGTTATCCTATTTCGACTTGCGTTCATCCTATTCACGACCAAAGTTGGCTTATTTGGGATAGAAATCATCCTAATCATGCCTGCGTTTATCCAACTCATGGGCGCGTTTGCGACAATTCGTATTGCATTCATGCAAATTCAAGTCGCGTTTATCCTATTTATTTTTTCAAAACCGCCTTGCGGAAGCCTGGAGGGCCTTTTGCGGGTTGGAATGCCGCATCCGCCCGGCTCGCCCTTTCACTGCGGAAGCCCTGGGGAGCCGGAGGCATTGGTCAGCAGCGGGCCGGCAGTCACCGCCCACCAAAAAGGCCCCGCCGGAAGAATCCAGCGAGGCCTTTTGAGTTGGAAACAGAGCCGCTTAGCGGCCGACCACGATGCGGCGGGCATCGCTGCCGCCGGTGGTGGTGGCCCGCAGCACGTACACGCCGGGGGCTAGGCCGTTCAGCTCCAGCTTGGGCGTGGCATTGCCGGCTACTTCGCGGGTGAGCACCTGCTGGCCCAGGGCGTTGAGCAAGGTCAGCGTCACGGGCTGGCGGTAGCCCAGCAGCTCCACGGTCAGCGTGCCGTTGGAGGTCGGGTTTGGATACACGTTCAGGCTCGTGCCGGCCAGCACCGGGCGGCTCGCGGTCACGACCAAGGGAGCCGAGGCCGCCGAAGCACAGCCCTGGGCCGACGTCGTGACCACTGTGTAGGAGCCCAGCTGCCCCGCGCCCGTGCCCTGCACCACGTAGGTCGGCCCCGTGGCCCCCACAATGGCAACCCCGTTCAGGTACCACTGGTTGCCGGTAGCGGCGCTGGAGGTGAGCGTCGTTACGGTGCCATTGTAAGCAGCCGTCACGGTAGGCGTGGTAGGCGTGGCGTTGATGGTCACGCTGAACGTAGCCGTAGTCACGCAGCCCGTAGCCGTGGTCACCCGGTTGGTCACCACGTAGGTGCCGGCCGTGCTGGTGCCCGGCACGATGGCCCCCGTAGTGGCGTTAATGGTCAGGCCCGTGGTCGAAGAGTAAGTGCCGGCCGACGCACCCGTGCCCAGGGTGGGCGTCACGGCAGTGGCTTGCGACGCGCAGTAGCCGCCCGCCGGGTAGCTGAAAGTAGCCACTGCGGCGGGGTTCACCGTCACGGCTACCGTGGCCGAGGCCGAGCAGCCGGCGGCCGTGGTGGCCGTCAGGGTGTACGTGGTGGTAATGGGGGTGCCGGTGGTGTTCGGCAGCGTCACGGTGGGCTGGGCGGCGGTAGCGCTGCTCAGGCCGGTGGCCGGGCTCCAGGCGTAGGTAGTACCAGCCACGGCGGCGGTGCCCAGCGTAGCCGAAGCGCCGGCGCAGAGGGCCACGGCGGGGCCGGCATTGGCCAGGGCGGCCGGATTCACGGTTACGGTGGCCGTCGCCGTCACAGCGGCGCAGCCGCCCGTCGCGGCCAGGGTATTGGTCACCACGTAAGTGCCCGGCGTGCTGCTGCCCAGGTTGATGACCCCGGTGGTGGCATTAATGACCAGCCCGGTGGCCGCTGCGAACGTGCCCGCCGTGCTGCCCGCCGCCAGGACGGGAGCCGCCGTGCCGCCCGCCGTGAGGCAGTAGCTGGCATTGGCGTAAGCGAAGCCCGCCGAGGCCGGTGCCACAACGGTCACGGTAGCCGTGCTCGTAGCCGCCGCGCAGCCGCCCGAAGCCGCCACCGTGTTGGTCACGGTGTAGGTGCCGGGCGTCGAGGTAGCAGGCGTGATGGCCCCCGTCGCGGCATTGAG